>CALMLW010000217.1 GCA_937868015.1 uncultured Synergistaceae bacterium
CGATGAGGAGAGATCCGAGGCATCTAGCACGGCGACGATCCCCGCACAGGGCGCCGCCGCCGCGTCCAGGAGCGTCTGCATGTGCTCGTCCGATATGGGAGCCTTACTTCCTTGACCGTAGTGACGCATTCGGAAGCAGCGACGACAGACCACCCCATCCCGAAGCTTTAGGTGGGGAGGAATAAATCCCGGCCGGTCTTCGTGCTGGTCCTGTACGGGGGCTCCACACCCGGGGCAAACGGAAAGCGGTTCTTTCATAATGTGCCTAATCTCCTGTCGCGCCGAAAGATTTCGGTCCTTTCCCTAGCGATAAGGGGTATGTCGCCGCCGTAGGACAAAGGACCGGGGACGGCCCCTTGATGCAAGGCACGTTCCCAAAGGTCGCCCTCGGCCGAAGTAAAAAAAGAAATTTTATTGGTAGTGATCGCAAAGGAATCGTCCGAAAAAAGGCGTGGAGGCCTTCCGGATGAGACCTGAAGTCGCCTCAGGGGTGAGATCCCAGAGCGGCGATGTGATCCTTGTAGGTCCGGGAAAAGCCCAGGTGACCATCCTGTCGCACGCTGACAAAGAGGAAATCGTGGTTTTCCGGCCGCAGGGCGGCACGCCAAGAGACTTCGGAGGGAATACAGATTGGCGAGGGCGGAAGCCCCGGACGCTGGTAGGTATTGTAGGGGGAATCGACTCGGAGTTCTCCACGAGTGAGGGTCGCCGCGTCGAGCCCCTCTCGGACGAGGCCGAAACGGAGGGCCGCCGCAGATTGCAGGGGAATTTCTCTGACAAGGCGGTTCACGTAGACCCCGGCCAGCCCGGCTCGATCGTCCTCTTTCGCCGCTTCCTTTTGCAACAAGGCGGCCAAGGAAGCCCTTCCCAGGAGCTCTTGGGCATCGGCATCCCCCAGCTGATCCCCGAGTTTGTTCCACCAAGCGGCCGCCGCCTGACGCAGGGCCGTCTCGGCGGGATCGTAGTCGGGAGACAGGACATAAGCGCCGGGAAGGAGAAGGGCCGCCCGACTTTCCGGGTCGCCGGGCAGCAAGGGCCTCAAGGCCTCGGGGAAGAGGTCGTCGCTGGCCAAAAGCCTCAGGCCTTCGGTCCCGCCGCCGGGGAGCTTGGCCGACAGATCTCGAAACATAATCCCCTCTTCCAGGACAAAGAGCTCCGCCCGAGGACTCTGGCCCTGGAGCTGCATGGCCACCTCCCAGGGCGTCCCGGGGCGCGCCGCATAAATCCCCGACCGGAGGGTTTTGACTACTCCCATGTCCGTCAGGAGATCGGCCAACTCTTCGGCTTGACCGGTGATCTTCTGCGCTACGACAAGATCCGCGAGCTGTTTTTCGGAAACGCCTTCAGGGACGACGAATTCCACGGGCTCTCCCTGACCAAAGGAAAACTGCTCCTGCCACCACGAGGCAGGGGCAAGGACCAAGGCCGCAAACGCGCATACGCACACCAACATCAGGACGCTCATACCCCAAGACCGCTGCATCAATCCCGACCTCCCCGATTTAGATACACAAAAAGACGCAGGAACAATTTCCCACATCTTGCCGTAAGCCATTATAGCGCGTCTTCTCTCGGGAGAACACCTCAAAAAAACGGTCCTTGTCCGCCGCTGTCCGATAAGGCTTACCGGAAAAAGCCTCCGAACCGCCAAAAGGGGCAGTTTATCGCCTTCCCTCCGGCCTAGAACATCAATCCCGATGATAGGACGTATAGGGATCTTTTTAAATTAAAATTCGGCGTCATGTTTTACCGAGGAGTACGGTCCCTGTTTTCGGCGAGGAAGCAAGGCCTCCAGGGCGGCCCGAGATGCGGCCACCTCGGCCTCTTTCCGCGTGGCCCCTGTGCCGGATCCGAGGATCGTCTGGCGATGGCGCACGGTCACCCGAAACACCATGTCGTGCGACGGCCCCTCCGTGCTGACCAAGTCGTACTCCGGCCTCCCCCATCCTTTTTCTTGGAACATCTGCTGAAGCTTGCTTTTGGGGTCTATCATTTCGTCTCGGGCGTGGTGACGAAAAATCAGCAGAAGACGCCGCACCACTTGCCGTGCGGCGTCAAACCCACCATCAAGAAAGATCGCTCCCAAAACGGACTCCACCGCGTCGGCGCAGATGGAGGCGTTTTCTCGTCCCCCTTGGCGCTCCAGGCCGCGCCCCATGCGCAGTAGCGGAGGGATGTTCAGCTGCGTGGCTAGCCGCGCCAGGGCTCCTTCGCACACCAGTCGAGCGCGCTCCTGAGTCAGCAGCCCTTCGTCCCAATGGGCATATTCCACGAAGAGCATTTCGGAGACGCAGAGCTCCAGCACCGCGTCGCCCAGGAACTCCAGACGCTCGTTCCAAAAGGGGATCCCCGCCTCATGGGCAAACGAAGCATGGGTAAGCGCCTCGTGTATCAAACGCTCGTTTTGGAAACGGTACCCGATCTCTCGCTGAAAGGCCGTGAGACTTTTGTCCCACCAGGCCTGGTCCATGGCCATGAGAGAAGCTATTCCTCAAAACGGGTCAGTGCCAGAACGCCGTTATGTCCTCCAAAGCCGAAATTATTTACCAAAACGTGCCGGATGGGCACATGGATCGCCTCTTTCCCCACCACGGGGACGTCGCATTCGGGATCTTTTGAGTCGAGATTGAGTGTGGGGTGGACAATCCCCTCTACGAGGGATTGGATCGCCGCAATGGTCTCCAGGGCGCCCGCAGCGCCCAGGCCGTGTCCCACCAAGGATTTGGTGGAGTTGACCAGGAGCTTGTCTGTGTAATCCCCGAAGAGGGTCCTGATGGCCAGGGATTCGGTCTTGTCGTTCAGCGGCGTGGAGGTCCCATGGGCATTTATGAGCTCCACGTCTTCTTTGCGCCACCCCGCCTTTCGCACCGCCATGGCCATGGCGCGGATTTGACCATCTCCGTCGGGGCTCGGAGCCGTGATATGGTACGCATCGCAGGTGGCCCCATAACCCACGATCTCGCCCCAGATTCGGGCGCCTCGATTTTTCGCGTGTTCTAGCTCTTCCAGAACGAGGACTCCGGCCCCCTCTCCCATGACGAACCCGTCCCGATCCACGTCGAAGGGACGGGACGCCTTTTCGGGCTCATCGTTGCGGGTGGAGAGGGTCTTGGCGGCGGCAAACCCCGCCAGGGCTATGGGAACGATGGCCGCTTCGGCTCCCCCGGTGAGGATCACGTCGGCGTCATCTCGTAAAATGGCGTAGTATGCCTCTCCGATGGTATTGGTGGCCGTGGCGCAGGCGGTCACCACGGAAAGGTTAGGTCCCTTGGCTCCATGCACCATGGCCACGTAGGCGGCGGGCATATTGCTGATCATCATGGGGATGAAAAAGGGACTGATTCTAGTGGGGCCTTTCTCGTAGAGGATGCGGTAGTTCTCGTTGGTGGTGCTGATACCCCCCTCACCGCTACCAATGTAGACGCCGTAGCGGGTTCGATCCAGGGAGCCCTCGTCCAATTTGGCATCTTCCACCGCCATGGCGGCGGCGGCCACGGAAAAATGGATGACCCGGTCGGAGCGACGAATCTCTTTGCGGTCCATGTAAAGGCCCGCGTCAAAGTCCCGTACCTCTGCGGCAATGCGCACAGGAAAATCCGTGGTGTCAAAAAGCGTGACCGGGCCGATGCCGTTTTTTCCCGCCGCCAGGGCGTTCCAATAAACTTCCCGACCGTGCCCGATGGGGCTCACCACGCCGATCCCGGTAATAACGACTCTTCTCAACGCCGGGTTCCTCCTTAATATCTCGTTTATGAAAAACCGACGCACCTACCATTGCCCACTGAAACATCTCGAAGGGGCGGAGACGGGCGGTTTCCCGATTATAGTCAAAGAGAGGGGGGCATGGCCCCCCTCGGTGGAGTTATGCTTCAATGCCAAGTTTCTTCTGAATGTACGCCAGCGCTTCGCCGACGTTGGTGAGTTTCTCCGCATCTTCGTCGGGAATTTCAATGTCAAATTCCTCTTCAATCCCCATGATCAATTCCACGATGTCCAGAGAATCGGCCCCCAGATCCTCTACGAACGACGCCGTTTCGGAAATCTGGTTTTCTTCCACGTCCAGGCGATCCATCACGATCTCCTTGAGACGGGCGGTTACTTCTCCCACATTACTCCCCATACTGTTCACCTCCTTTTCGATGTTCTTCTTTAGCACATGGTCAGGCCGCCATCGACGGCGAGCACCTGCCCTGTGACGTAGGATGCGTCATCGGAGACGAGGAAGGCCACCACTCGGGCCACGTCCTCCGGGGTCCCCGATCGGGCGAGGGGAATATTTTTCAGGTACGCCTCCCGAAACTCTTCTTTTATGCGACCGCTCATATCGGTTTCAATAAAACCGGGAGCCACCGCATTGACGGTGATCTGGCGGCTTCCGAACTCTCGGGCAAGGCTCTTGGCGAGTCCGAAAAGGCCCGCTTTGGCGGCAGCGTAATTGGCCTGCCCCGTGTTTCCCATGAGGCCGATGACGGAGCTGATCATGACAACTCTTCCCCAACGCTGCCGGGACATCTCCCGCACGGCCTCTCGAGAGCAGAGAAAGGCCGACGTCAGGTTGGTCTGCACAACCTCAGCCCAGTCCTGGTCCTTCATGCGCAACACCAAGGTGTCCCTTACGATGCCTGCGTTGTTGACGAGCACCGCCGGGGCTCCCATGGTGCTCCCCACCTGGGCAAAGAGGTCCTTGACGGAAGCGGGGTCGGCCACGTTCCCCTGAAAGGCGTGGGCCTCATGCCCCGCTTCTCTCAATTCCTCCACCAGGGCGCGGGCCCCTTCCTCCGAGCTGTGATAGTTTATGGCTACAGCAAACCCTCGCGCCGCCATCTCTCGGGCGATGGCGCGGCCAATGCCCCGTCCCGCCCCCGTGATCAGGGCTACTTTCTTCATAGACGCCATTTTATTGACCTCCTCGAAGAAAATCAACTGCCTCGCGCAGTTCCTCTCCGGAGCGAAGGGAAAGGGTTTTGGCGTTTTTGTTTATTTTTTTAACAAGGGCTGAGAGGATGTTCCCTGGCCCAAACTCGAGAAAAGTGTTCGTCCCCGCTCGTACCATGGTTTCCACCGACTCTACCCATCGCACGGGGCTGTAGGTTTGGGCGCATAGGGCCTTCCGGACATCCTCCTGGTGATCCATGGGAAGAGCGGAGACGTTGGATACCACAGGGAAGGAGGGATCGTTCCACATTACCCCCTCAAAGGCCTCGGCCAACCGCTGAGCCACCGGTCGCATCAGAGAACAATGAAAGGGAGCGCTGACGTTCAGGGGGATAACCTTTTTGGCCCCCATCTTTTTTGCCAGGCCCCCCGCTCGCTCCACCGCCGCCGTATGTCCCGAGATGACCACCTGTCCCGGGGCGTTAAAGTTGGCCGCTTCGCACACCTGCCCTTCTGCCGCCTGTTGACACACTTCGGGCACTGCGGCGGGATCCAATCCTAGCAGGGCGGCCATGCTCCCTTCCCCTAGGGGTACGGCCTCCTGCATGTACCTCCCTCGGAGGTGGACCAATCGAACGGCGTCCTCCAGGGACAAGGTTCCGGCCATCACGTGGGCCGTATACTCCCCTAAACTGTGCCCGGCGGCGAAGGAGGGCGTCAAAGACACCCCCAGGTCCCCGGTCAGCACCCGGGCCAGGGCCACTCCGGTGACCAGGATGGCGGGCTGGGTGTAGGTCGTCTCCTGAAGGGTCTCTTCGGGACCATGAAAGACGATCTGGCTGAGGGAAAAACCCAGAGCCTCATCGGCCGCCTCAAAGGTCTCCCTCGCCGAGGGATAGGCCTTGGCAAGATCTTGCCCCATGCCCACTTCTTGGGCCCCCTGGCCGGGAAAAAGCAGTGCGTATGACATGAGCGAATCCCTCTCTTTTCCCTAAAAAAATGTGTCGGCCCGCCGCCCAGGTCTTTCGGCCTAGGGTCCGGGGAAGCGAACGCGGAGTCTCTCTAGGACGTCCCCGGCCTCATTAAATATTTCCTGGATGATCTCCGATGCGGGCTGAATTTTTCGCACCAATCCCGCCACCTGTCCCGCCATGAGGGAGCCCCAATCCACGTCTCCCTCTCGGACGCCACTCCGGAGACGCCCCACCCCCAGCCTCTCGTATTCTTCCAGGGGAGCGCCAGATTTTTCGAGCTCCTCGAAGGCGCGGGTGAGCTTATTTTTCAGGCACCGCACCGGATGTCCCGTGGGGCGCCCCGTCACGCAGGTTTCTCGGTCCCCCGCATCGATGATGGCCCTTTTGTAGGCCTCGTGCACCGTGCACTCTTGGGCGCAGACAAAGCGGGTGCCCAGTTGCACCCCTTCGGCCCCCAGAGCGAAGGCCGCAGCCACTCCTCGGCCATCGGCGATGCCTCCGGCGGCGATGACGGGAATGGGTATAGCATCGACCACCTGGGGCACAAGGGCAAGGGTGGTGGATTCTCCGATGTGGCCTCCGGCCTCGGTACCTTCGGCCACCACCGCGTCCGCCCCCTGTTTGGCCACACGTCGGGCGTGGCTCACCGATGCGATGACCGGAATAACCCGGATCCCCAGGGGTTTTAGGCGGTCGATGACCTTGCCGGGGGCTCCCGCTCCGGTGGTGACCACCGGGACGCGATGGCGGGCGGCCAGCTCCGTCGCGTCGGCGGCGGTGGGAGAAAGGAGCATAACGTTCAACCCGAAAGGGCGGTCCGTCAAGGTTCGTACCGTGTGTAGCTCTTGGTCAAGAAGGTCCGGAGGCATATTGGCCGCCGCGATGATGCCCAACCCGCCTCCATTGCTCACCGCCGCCGCCAGGCGGGCGTCCGCCACCCAGGCCATACCTCCCTGGAGGATCGGGAAAGGAATGTGGAGCATCTCGGTGATACGAGTGGGAAAGCGCACCAAAACCACCTCACATTTCCAAAAGCAGGGCTCCGTAGGTCATGCCCGCCCCGAAACTGTTCAGGATCACCTTGTGGCCCGGACGGATTTGGCCGTTTTCGATGGCTTCGTGGAGCGCGATGAAGACCGAGGCGGAGGAAGTATTACCGTAGCGATCCAAGTTGACCACGGTTCTATCCCCGGAGATGTCCAGGCGCCGCAGGACGCCTTCGATGATGCGAAGGTTTGCCTGGTGGAAGATCCACCAATCCACTTCTTTCGGAGGCACGCCGGTGACTTGACAAAATTCCCCGAGGAAAGGAGGAAGCTCTCGGTTGACGAAACGAAAAACCTCGTTTCCTTTCATGTGTACGAAGTGCTGTTTTCCCGCGACGCTTTCTTCGGAGGCGGGCATAGCGGTCCCTCCCGCCGGGAGGGTGATCAGATCGCTCTTAGTTCCGTCGGAGCGGAGAGCGGAGGCCAAAAAACGCCCATCGCCAGCTCGTTGGGGGCCTATGACGCACGCCCCGGCGCCGTCGCCGAAAAGAACGCAGGTGTTGCGATCCTGCCAGTCGATGAGACGGGAGAGGGCCTCGGCGCCGACAACCAGCACCCGGTTCCAAAGCCCCGAGGAGACCCCTGCCACCGCGTTCGCCAGGGCGTAGACGCAGCTGGTGCACCCCGCCTGGACGTCGAAGGCCCCAGCCCGGGGAGCCCCCAAAAGGCCCTGAACCTTGGGGGCCACTCCGGGAAAAATCGTGTCCGGGGAGTTGGTAGCCACTATGATCATATCCAATTCTTCGGGCGAAACCCCTGCTTTAGCCAGGGCACCTCTCCCGGCCTGGGCCGCTAGGTCGCTGGTTTGTTCGTCGGGAGAGGCGATGTGGCGCTGGCGGATGCCCGATCGTTCCTGAATCCATGCGTCGCTGGTGTCTACCATTTTCTCCAGATCGGCATTGGTAAGCACCCGCTGCGGCACGTACACCCCCGTGCTCCAGAGGCTCACCGCTCTTCCGGTAAATAGGGTCATGCTTGGTCTCCCCTTCGGACAATTTCGTCGCGGATCCGATGGACTCCGCCCTGATCGACAAAGTTCTGAGCCACCTTGATGGCATTCTCTATGGCGGGAGCCTTGGACCGTCCGTGGGCCTTGATGACGGCACCGCTCACTCCCAAAAGGGGTGTGCCGCCGTAGCGCTCGTAGTCGAAGCGATGCCAAAGGCTACGTAGCATGGGCCACAGGAACAGAACCCCCACCCGAGGGAGGAGGCGGTGCCCCATTTCCTCCCGGACGATGTCGTAGGCGGCCCGGCCCACGCCTTCGGCGAACTTTAACAGGATGTTTCCCGTGAAGCCATCGGTAACCACCACATCGGCCAGTCCTACGGGGATGTCTTTCCCTTCCACGTAGCCCACGAATCGGTGTCCCCCTTGGCGGATCAACTCCCGGGCCTCCGCCACCACATCGTCGCCTTTTATTTCTTCCTCGCCGTTGGAAAGCAGGGCAATCTCTGGCTCTTTTACTCCCCAGATGCTCCGCATGTAGACCTCGCCCATGAGGGCAAACTGGTAAAGGTTCAGGGGTTTGCACCGAATGGTGCCCCCCACATCCAGCAGGAGGGACATGCGCTTCTGGGTGGGTAGAGGCACACCTAATCCAGGGCGATCAATGCCCGGGATGCGCCCCACAATGAGCACTCCTCCGGCCACGATGGCCCCCGTGTTTCCCGCCGAAACGCACCCCTGGGCCTCGCCGGATCGCACCATGTGCATGGCCACGCAGAGGCTTGCCTTTCTCTTTTTTCGTATGGCCACCGCCGGAGTTTCGTCCATGGCGATGACCTCCTCGGCGGGAACGATGTGAAGCCGCTTTCGCTCCCCCGATGCCGCCTCGTCTAGAAGGGGACCCAGGAGCTCCCCCTTCCCCACCAGAGCTATCTCCAAATTGGGGTTTTGGCGACATGCCTGCACCGCTCCCCGACAAATTTCCGCCGGGGCGTGGTCGCCGCCCATGGCATCGACGACGATCATGCCACCATCGCTCTCCTTTGACTTTTCATTCTTCTTGGGTCCATAAGCCCTGTTCCTCCAAGGCCTGATATTCTCCGTCTTCCAGCACCACGACGATGAAACGACCGGTAAAAATTTCCCGCCCTTCCACCTTGGTCCGGACGCTGACCACGTACTTATTTCCTTTGGAAATTCCCACCTTGGCTCGGGCGATGAGCTTATCCCCCACCCGGACCGGGGCGCGATAGCGTGCCCGAGCCGCTCCGGTAACCACCATGTCGGCCCCGATGACGGCCATGGCCAGGGAGCTGGCTTGGGCGTAGATGTGGTGATCCCAGACCAGGGAAGAATGGCGAAAGGCCATTTCCTTCCCAGTCTGCAACACCGACAGGGCCCACATGTTGGGTTCAAGCTCCAGAAGATCTCCCACCACGTCGTCTTGAGCCAGGGATCGAAGCTTGCTGGTGGCCTTTTCTGCCATGTGCCGCATACGCTCGCGCAACTCGGGCACCCCCAGGAGTGCCCGGTCCAGACGCACCGTGCTGATGCTCGCCTTTAGGGCGTGAGCCAAGTCCTCGTCCGTGTGAAGGGGGTTTTCCTCCAGCAGGGAGAGAAG
>CALMLW010000218.1 GCA_937868015.1 uncultured Synergistaceae bacterium
CCCCGCTCCTCCAGGGAGGGGTCGGGGACCAGGGCCAGGCTCTTGCGGTAGCGCTCCAGGGCCTCGGGGAGGCGTCGCTCCTGCTCCAGGGCCCACCCCTCTTGGCGCAGAGCCAGGGCGGCGGCCCGCTTCTGCGCCGCCTCCTGGAGGCGCTTTTCCAGCGTGGCCCGGTAGGTCTCCACCTTGGCGCTCTTTTCCAGCGCCAGGCTCTCCCGGAGCTTTTCCAGGGCCTCTTCGTAGCGCTTTTCCTTTTGCAGCGCCACCGCCTCTTTTACCAGCTCCTGGGCCTGGGCCCGGCGAAGGGCGCGCTCTTCCCGGGCGGCCCGTTCGGCGATGTCCCGGTCCATCCACTCGATGTGGGGCACGAGCTTGGGATCGGGCCACAGGGCGTGGCTCTGGCGATACTTCTCCCGGGATTCCACCATCTTCTTCTCTTTCTGCAGGGCAATGGCCTCCTGGCGCAGCCTCCGGGCCTCCTGGCGCCGGGCCTGGATCGCCGCGATCCGCTCCCGGGCCTCGGGGTGTTCCGCCATCTTGAGGCTCGCCTCGTATTTCTTGAGCGCCTCCGCCGGTTTCCCCTGGGACTCCAGGGTCCACCCCTCTTCCCTCATGATTCGGGCCTTCTCCTCTCGGGGATCGGGCGTGGGCGTGGCCGTGGGCTCCGGTGTGGGCGTGGCCGGGGGCTCCGGCGTGGGCGTGGCCGTGGGCTCCGGTGTGGGCGTGGCCGTGGGTTCCGGTGTGGGCGTGGCCGGGGGCTCCGGCGTGGGGGTCACCGGGGGTACGGAAGTCGCCGGGGGTTCGGAGGACAGGAGGGTCCGGACCTCTTCCGCCAGGGCTTGCCGCCGCTGCCTGACACGCCCTTCCCAGTTCTGCCGATCCTCGGAAGTCATCCCTCCCAGCCCCTCCGGCTGGAGGCGGCTCCACTCCAGGGCCCTTTCCACCGCCTCTTGATGGGCCTGGGCGAATCTCCGCCGGTAAAGGGCCCGGAAGCGGTCGGGGGTCCCGGGAAGGTCGCCGGAGGTCAGATCTCGCCGGACGTCGGCCGCCATAGTCCCCACGGCATCGATGAACTTCCGGGTCTGGGCCTCGTCGAAATCGGGGACGCCCCCCAGGGGAGGGGCCCCCGTCAGAGGGAGCTCTTCGGGGCCTTCCCCCACGAAGAGGGTATGGAGGCGAACCGCATGGAAACGGGCGGAGACGACAAAACGATAGGTCTCTTCATAGCGCCGCAACACGTCGTCGCACCGGGCCACCCCGGCCCGATCTCCGGCGGCGAAGAGGCGATCCAGGGCCTCCTCCGTCACGCCAGCGGCGGCCAGGGCCTTCTCCCCCGCCGGGAGGATCGCCAGCGCCTTCAGCTCCTCCCGCACCGAAGCCCACCGGGCCTCCAGGCTTTCCCGGTCGATGGGGCTCCCTTCGTCTCCCCGGACCGCCGGGGGGGCCGCCCCCATGGTCCACACCAGCACCAGCGCCCCCAGGGCCCGGGCCACCGTTCCTTTCCACCCACGCCTCATCGCC
>CALMLW010000219.1 GCA_937868015.1 uncultured Synergistaceae bacterium
GGAAGGGGCGGAGCAATCGGACGACATCACCATGATGTGCTTCCGATACTGGGGGAAAGACGTTCCCCGGAAAAAGGCTCCGACAGATTCACTGTAGCGGCGACTTTGGAACTGTTACGGGTTTTCGGAGGAGGTCTCGGGGGCTTCGGTGCCCCCGAGAAGGATCTGGAGGGCCCGCTCCAGGGCGGTGTTGAAGAAGCGCCAGTCGTGCGCTCCGGGCCATTCCTGGTACCGGAAGTCGAGATGCTGGAGGGCCATCTCTTCGGCAAAGCGCCGGACCTCGTCCCGGAGGAAGTCCTCCGCGCCGCAGGCCACGTAGCACGTGGGCCCCGCCGTTCCCGGGGGGATCTTTTTTGCCAGCTCGAGAACATCGTCCTCCGGCCGCCACACCAGATCGGCGCCAAAGATGGCCTCGAAATCGTTGAGCAGTCGTTTCCCGTAACGTTGTTCCATGGCTTCGGTCTTGCCGTGGAGCCGCTGACGCTCCAACCCTTCCTTCAAGAAGAGGCACGCCGGAGAAAGGGCTCCGCACGCCCCGTACCGTTCGGGGCGGGAGAAGGCGCACTTCAGGGCGCCGTAGCCCCCAATGGAGGCCCCCAGTACCATGGCATCCTCCCGGTCTTGGGAAACTCGGAAGACGCTTTGCACCACCGTGGGCAACTCGTCCGCCACGAAGCTGAAAAACTTCTGGCCGAAGACCATGTCGGTGTAAAAGCTCCGGGCCACTTCGGGCATGACGAAGATCACGTTGTACTCCTCGGCGTAGACCGGAAGCTGGGTGTAGTCCAGCCAGTCCCCGCTCCGGCCGCAGAGGCCGTGGAGAAGATAGGCTACTTTGTGATCCTTCCGGGTCAGGACACGGTTTGGCACCAGGATGGCACACCCCGTTTCCATCTCAAGGGTGGTAGAAAAAAAGGTTCCCCGCAGAATCATGGATGATCCTCCTTAGGTTTTGGTTTCAGAACTTACAATTGAGTCCAAAATAGTTTATCATGCGGTCTTATGAGCCGACATGATATCAATGATGAGATGTGGAATCGTCTTTCTCCTTTGTTGCCGCCGGAACGAAGCGGCAAACAGGGGAGAGCGTGCCACGACAACCGGAGGATCGTAAACGGTTTGTTGTGGATCCTTCGGAGTTGCGCGCCTTGGCGCGACCTCCCGTCGGAATACGGTCCATGGCAGAGTGTCTATACCCGTTTCCGCAGATGGAAAGCTCGGGGCATCATGCAACGGATCATGGAGAAACGCGCAAAGAACGACGCCGACGAGGAATCGCTCATGCTTGACAGCACGGCGATACGCGCCCA
>CALMLW010000220.1 GCA_937868015.1 uncultured Synergistaceae bacterium
GAAGGACCCGGGATATACCGCTCGCATCATGGTCACCCTTCCTCTCCGGCGCCCCCATCGGGGGGCATCGGGGCGTCTTCTTCCTGATTCTGCGCCGCCTCCTGAGGAGGCCTGTCCCGGTGAAAGAAGCTCAGGGCCGTTTCGCCGTAAGTGCGGGTGGAGGTGATCCACGGAGGCCCGGGAGGGGACAGGGGCTCCCGGACGGAGTGTTCCATCACCAGCACCCCCTCCGGAGCCAGGGGAAGATCTCCTTGAACCATAAGGGCCAAAAGGACGGACACCCACCCTGCCTGATAGGGGGGATCGGCAAAAATGATATCAAAAGATTTGCCGTGACGTTGGAAGTGGCGCAGAGCCCTGCGCACGTCGCCCCAAAAGGTTTCCACCCCTTCTTCCTCCGGGGTGCCTCCTTTTGCCTCGGGGAGGAAAGCTCTCCCTCCTCCCCGGGGGCGCCGTAGCTCCACCGCCACCACGGGGCGGGCCCCCCGGCGCCATGCGGCCTCGGACACGCGCCCCGTGCCAGCGAAGAGGTCGAGGAAGGATCGGGGGGGTAAGGGGCCAAGGATGTTAAAAAGTGCCTGGACTACTTTGGCGGATGTGGGGCGGGCCTCCTTTGGCTCTTTCACGAAATCACCCTTCGTGTATTGTACTCCGGGGGAATCGCCCCCGTACGTCGGCGGCTAGGGCCGCGAGGAGCTGAAGGTCATGACAGAAAGGGCACATCGCCCCATGAGACACTCTATTTTACTCCTTTCTTTGGGACACTTCCTCACGGACGTCCACGGTCTGTTTATTCCAGTCCTGTTGCCGGACCTCGTGCCCCGGCTGGGTATTTCCCTGGCGGCCACGGGGCTCATCAACTCCGTCGGAGGTTTTGTCAACATGATGGGGCAACTGGCGTGCGGCCATCTCTCCGATCGGATGACCCGCCCCATCTTTTTGGCCCTTGGTCCCGTCTGTGCCGCCCTGGGGGCGGGACTTTTGCCCTTTGCCTCGTCCTATGGCGTGGTGC
>CALMLW010000221.1 GCA_937868015.1 uncultured Synergistaceae bacterium
GGGATGGGGTGGGTCTTGTCGTCTTCGGGCATGGTGAGGATCGGGAACTGGGTGATGGATCCCTTTTTGTCCCGGATACGCCCGGCCCGCTCATAGAGGGTGGCCAAGTCCGTGTACAGGTAGCCGGGGTACCCCCGACGCCCGGGCACTTCCTTGCGGGCAGCGGAGATCTCCCGGAGAGCTTCGCAGTAGTTGGTCATGTCCGTCATGATGACCAGGACGTGCATGTCGCACTCGAAGGCCAAATACTCCGCACAGGTGAGCCCCAGGCGAGGAGTGGTGATGCGTTCAATGGCGGGGTCATCCGCCAGGTTCACGAACATCACCGTACGCTCGATGGCTCCTGTACGGCGGAAATCTTCCATGAAGAACGACGCCTCTTCAAAGGTGATACCCATGGCCACAAAGACCACGGCAAAGGCCTCGTGGCCGCTGATGACGGAGGACTGGCGGGCCACCTGGGCCGCGATCCGGTTGTGAGGCAGGCCGCTTCCCGAGAAGATGGGGAGCTTTTGACCCCGCACGATGGGGTTCATGCCGTCGATGGTGGAAATTCCCGTCTGAATAAATTCGGAGGGGAAGTCCCGGGAATAGGGGTTGATGGGGAAACCGTTCACGTCGAGGCGTTTCTTTGCCAAAATCTGGTCGCCACCGTCGATGGGTTCTCCTCGGCCGTTAAAAATCCTTCCCATCATCTCCTTGGCCACGGGAAGGGTCAGCACCTTCCCCAGGAACCGCACCTTAGTAGCGTTTAAATCTATCCCCGTGGTCCCTTCAAAGACCTGCACCAGGGCCCGATCGGTGGTAATTTCCAGCACGCGCCCCCGGCGCCGCTCGCCGCTCGCCAGCTCGATCTCCACCAGCTCATCGAACCGGACGTCCGCGACTTTCTCCACCATCATCAGGGGGCCCGAAAGGTCGGTGATGGTGCGATACTCCTTAGGCAACATGGACTTCACCTCCATCGGGCATCACGGTCCCGATTTCCTTCTTGATGGTCTCGCCCAGGGCGTCGATGGACGCCAAGTCCTTTTCGTCTACGTAGCGCATCCGGGCTATCTGATCGCGCACGGGAAGATCAAGGATTTGTTTGAGAGGCGCCCCGCGACGAAGTGCTTCCATGGCAAGGTGGTGGAAGGTCAGGATGTGGTGGAGCATCTTGAACTGCTTGTCCATGGATGCAAAGGTGTCCACCTCATGGAAGGCGTTCTGGTGCAAGAAATCCTCCCGAAGAGACTTGGAAGTCTCCAGCACCATCCGCTCTTCTCGGGATAAGGAGTCGATCCCCACCAGGCGCACGATTTCCCGCAGGCGGTCCTCATCTTCCAACAACGACATGGCCTCCGTGCGCAGGGCGCTCCACTCGTCGTCGTACTGGGTGTCCCAATACTCTCCCAGCTTTTCGGCGTAGAGCGAGTAGCTCGTGAGCCAGTTGATGGCAGGAAAGTGGCGCTGGTACGCTAGGGAGGCATCCAATCCCCAGAAGACCTTGGTCACCCGCAGGGTGTTCTGGGTCACCGGCTCCGAAAGGTCTCCCCCCGGAGGAGATACGGCGCCGATAGAAGTGATGGACCCCTCAGCTTGCTGGGATCCCAGGCAGATGACGCGCCCGGCGCGCTCGTAGAACGACGCCAGTCGGGTCCCCAGGTACGCCGGATACCCTTCTTCTCCGGGCATCTCCTCGAGACGCCCGGACATCTCGCGGAGCGCCTCGGCCCAACGGCTGGTGGAGTCCGCCATGAGAGCCACGGAATATCCCATGTCCCGGAAGTACTCCGCCATGGTGATGGCGGTATAGATCGAGGCTTCCCGGGCGGCCACGGGCATGTTGGAGGTGTTGGCGATGAGCACGGTCCGCTTCATCAGAGGATGCCCCGACCGGGGATCTTCGAGTTCGGGGAATTCCAGAAGGACGTCCGTCATCTCGTTGCCCCGCTCTCCGCACCCCACGTATACCACGATCTCCGCATCCGCCCACTTGGCGAGCTGGTGCTGGATCACGGTCTTGCCAGAGCCGAAGGGGCCGGGAACACAGGCGGTCCCCCCTCGCGCCAGGGGAAAGAAGAGGTCCACCACCCGCTGTCCCGTGGTGAGCGGCACGTAGGGGGGGAGACGCTTCGCCACGGGGCGAGGGGCCCGCACAGGCCATCGTTGCAGCATCCGTACTTCCTTTTTATCGTTCCCATCCTGGATGACAGCGATAACGTCTTCAACCAAGTGGGATCCGGATTCGATCTTGAGCACTTTCCCCCGCACACCCACGGGGACCATGATCCGGTGTTCCACCAACACCGTCTCTTGCACCACCCCCAAAATGTCTCCTGGGACTACCTCATCACCTTTTTTTACTCTAGGCACGAAATCCCAGGCCAGGTCCCGGGGGATAGCGGGCACGGCAATGCCTCGGGAGATAAAAGGACTTTGCGCCGCGTCTTCGATAAGTTTCAGAGGACGCTGCACGCCGTCGTAGAACTGCTCAATGATACCCGGGCCGAGTTCCACGGAAAGAGGCTCCCCTGTGCTCACCACAGGCTCTCCCGGCATGACGCCGGAGGTCTCTTCATAAACCTGAATGGATGCGGTATCTCCTTTGAGCTCAATGATCTCTCCCACGAGCCCCATGGTGCCGACCCGAACCACGTCGAACATACACGCTCCAGCCATGCCCTTCGCCACCACGAGGGGCCCGGAAATTTTAGCAATGGTTCCTTGAATCGTACTATGCTGGGCCACTACCTATCGCCTCCATCGGGGGCACAGCACCCTGTGCCCGGGGTTCCGACATCCTCTTCTTGTGATAAATCCTTGAGAATCCGCCATGGGGCTTTTAGGACTCCACGGAAAAAATATCCATGCCCACGGCCCGCTCCACGCTGCTTCGGATGTTCTCCACCCCCACACCCCGGGCCCCGGTTTGACTGGGGATGGGAATGATGCTTACGGAGAATTCATCGTTAAGATCGTCGATCAGATTCCGGTGATCTTCAAAGCAGCTTTCCACCAGAAATACCACTGCGTATTCCCTCGAAAGACGCCGGAGAAGGAGCTCCACGTCCGAGGCGTCTTCTCCAAGAAAATAGGGATCCACGCCCACGGCCTGAAAGGGCAGCACGCTCTCGTAATCTCCCACCGCCGCCATGCGTTCCGAAGTCGTCGTATCAAACACGGCGCAACACCTTCCTTACCATATCCCGGTCCAGGCCGCTGGTCTTGGAAACCAAAACAATGCGAACATTTTTCGTCTCTATTTCTTTTGACCAGAGGAACCGAAGCACGTTTTCCGGCGCAAAGGGGGTGTAGGAAAAGGGGGCCAGCATGCCGGAAATATAGTCGTCCAAGGCCTTTTCCAGCATCACCAGCATGGCTTCGGAACTTCCTTGCTCCCCCATTTCCGCCAGGTAGGGGGCCACATCCGCATAGTGCAACACCCGAGACCAGGATTCGACAGGTTCGCTCCCCAGATCCACCAAACGCTCCAGGGACACATTTCCTCCTTCGTGCAGGAACTCGGATATTTTTACCCCTTCTTCTCCGGCGCGCCTTAACCTCAGCAGGTTTCGAATGTTTTCCGCATCCACCCGGGCTCGAAACCACCGAAGGACCCCTGGGAACGCTGTGGCCTTCGCCAGCTCCCCCAGGGCCCGAAATAGCTGGGCATCCAGGCGCTTTTCCACTTCAACGATGTCTTGGGTCTGTTCCCAGACGGAGAGGCACTCCTCCATGACGCCAGAGAGGCCGTAGGGCAACAACCGATAGTCTTCGCTTTCCATGGCAGCTAGGAGGTCATCGGTTTCCCGGCTGGCTAAGTTCGTCAGCAGATCCCAACGACGGGACTGCCCTCGGCGATGGCGGAGCATACTCTTTAATATTACTTTTATGTTGTGAAAATCGTAGGTGATCCTCAGAAGCTGCCCCATCTCGGGGTCGGGGACAAACTGCCTCACTTCCTCGTAGCAGTGGAACATCTCCGAGGAGATGGGGCGATCGAAGTCCCGCTCATTTTTCATTTCGGCCAACCAGGGAGCGTACGCCGTCTCTCCTAGGACTTTAAGGGCAGAAGAGAGATCCTCCGCGTCCAGCATGCGCTGCAGGACGCCCTGGTCCACGAAACGGCGCTCCATCGCCCGAATGCGGGCGGTGGCGTAGCCGTACCGCTCAGGCGTGGGCATTCCCCCACCTCCCCTTAGGAGGAGAACAGGCGTTCAACCACGTCTGCCTCCAGGTCTTCTGTAAGGGAGTGTACCAGCATGTCGAAGGTACAGTTCACGTCCACGCGTCCCTGGGAAAGAACGAATCCCCCAGATCCGTCTAGCTTTTCTGAAGACAACGTCAGGGAAGCGTCGTGGGCCTTGTTGAACTTCTCCAGCCATGCCGCCGTGACTACCTTCTCCTTACGCCCCACCAGCACTTCTTCGCTTTTGGTGATCATAGCGTTTTCCAGGAGCGCCGTCACGAAGGCTTCGTATTTCTCCGCTGGAAGGGCCCGTAGCGCCCCCAGGGCCGTCTCAAAGGTTTTGCCGATCACTTCGCGCCGCGCCCCCAGCTCCAGGCGCTGGACATCCATGTCTGCCACGATGCGACGGCGGCGCAACACTTCGGGCTCCTCTTCCTGTAAGCGGCGTTCGTAAGATTGGCGCATCTTCTCCGCTTGGAGGTCTGCCTCGGCAAGAATGGCATCGGCTTCTTCACGAGCGCGTTGAAGAAGCTTGCCCGCTTCTTGACGGGCCTCCGTTTCTATCTTTTTTTTGATATCCGCGAGGGCCATGTGGGCATCCGCCTTCCTAGCACTAGATCTTGATGCTGTTCAAGAGGATAATGCTCATGAGCAGAGAGAGCACCGCGTAGGTTTCCACCATGGCGGGCATGATGATAGCCTTTCCCATTTCCTCGGGACGCTTGGCGATCATCTGGATGGAAGCCGCCGAGGTCTTACCCTGGGCGATCCCCGAGGTGTACTCGCCGATGGCAACGGGGAGGCAGGCAAAGAGGATGCCCAACCCCTGCCACAGGGAGACGGCCACGGGCTCACCGCCGAGAAGCCCCACCTTCATGATGGCAAAAAACGCCGTGAGCAGGCCATAGATACCTTGGGTACCGGGAAGAGCTTGGAGGAGCAGGACGAGGCCAAACTTCCCCGGATCTTCCGTCATGACTCCTGCGCCCGACTCTCCCGCGATGCCGATACCGATGGCGGAGCCAGAAGCCGACCATCCCGCCGCCAGGGCTGCCCCAAGGACTGCCAGCATCGTTCCAGTGATTTGCTCCATTTTCACAACACCCCTCTTTTAGGATATTATTTGGGCCCCTTCGGGCTCTCTGTCTACGATGGCAACAAACTTGGTGTCGTATCGCAGAGGAGAGAAAATACGCCCCCCCGCGCCGTAGAACTTGCTGAAAAACTCCACGTACTGAAGACGAAGGGAGTGAATAAAGGCCCCCAGGACGTTTACCGCAATGCTGAAAAGATGTCCACCGACAAAAAGCACCGCCCCGAGGAGCCATCCGACGTAGGGTACGTCCGAGATCAGCCCGGCCAGCATGTTGACGATCATGCCCACGGCGGCGGAGGCCATGCCCAGGGCAAGGAGCCGGCTGTAGCTTAACACGTCTCCCAGGTAGGAAGAGACGCTGTAGATACTCAGCGCCCCGGAGAGGGCCTTGCGGAAAATACCCTCCTTTTCTCTTCCTTGGGTCAGAAAGAGGATTAGGGCCCCCAGGGCCGCCACGCCCTGATAGATCGCCATGCCTTCTGCGGGAAGTGCCCCGGAGGCGCCGCCCCCCAGCAGGATGAGCCCCGTGAGAAAGACCAGCCAACCGCCCTGATCGGAAAATGCCGCCATGTAGCTTCCCTTGCGCACGTTGTCATAGAGGGCCACGAAGAGCCCAAAAAATATTTGCACCACTCCCAGGGCCAACGACACCTTGAGCACCGTCATGGGGTCTTTCACCGGGTCCATGATCGTCACGCTGTTTTTAAGGGGCTGGAAGACGTGCAGAAAAGGAAAGGCGTCGATCATGTCGCCGAACCAGGAGCCGGTGAGCGCCCCGTAGAGGATGGTGGAAACGCTCCCCGCCATGATCATCAGTACGTACCCCCGGGCATCCCCCGTCATACGATACTTTTTGAACAGGTAAAACGCTATTCCTCCGGTGATGATCCCATACCCACCGTCGCCGAAGCACATGCCGAAAAAGAGCACGAAAAACGGAGCCATCAGGGCCGTGGGGTCGATGGCTCCGTACTCCGGAACGCCAAAGAGCTTGGTGAGCGGTTCGAAAGGCCCTGCCCACAAGGAGTTCTGGAACACCGTGGGGGGGGTTTCTCCCTCCTCGGGGTCCGCCAGGGCCACGTCTATTTCCTGGGAAAAGGGTTCAAGGACCTTCTGAAGCCGAGGCACCTCCGGAGCAGGGCACCACAGGGATATCATGAGCACCTGTTCCGTCCTCATCCCCTGGAGAAGGGTGGATCGCCGGTCCCGGACCACCGAAAGGTAGTCCAGGGTGTGCCGAAGGTCTGGAACCCACCGGGCGGCCAAATCCCGAGTGGCCGAGATCAGGGCCTCTTCCTGGGCCGCGAGTTCCACTGCCCGGGCCGAAAATCGACGTTGCTCTTCCTCCACGGTATCCCCCAGGACCCCCGGCAGTTCCGTACGAGAAAAACCCACCCCCGCCAGGAGCTCTTCCACCGAGCGATATTGTTCCCGGGGGAAAATCAACGCGATGTGCCCCTCTTTTTCCTTAGGATCCTTGGGGATGAAGGGGAAAATCTCTCCCATAGGCTGCAAGGCCGACGACAGAAGGCGCTTCGCCTCATCCATGTTGCCACAAGCCACGGTACCAAAGATTCCCTGCACCCGGGCGGTCCCTTCCGTCAGGAGAACCAATGGATAGGGGAATCCTTCCAGGTGTTGGAGGACGTTTTGCACCGAAACTCCCAGGGACTTCTCCGTACGGATTTCGTTAAGGCGGCGCTCTTTTTCTCTTAAGTCTTGCACGATGCGAGGAAGGCCCAGGTTATGGGACATCTGGGCCAGACCCGGGAGAGTCACCTGAGGCTTGTCCCCGAAGAGTAACGCCAATCCCCCGCCCCCTCCGGAAAAATGGGGCTCCAGGAAGCGCAGGGCAAAGCGCACGTCAGCCAGGGTGTCATCCACCTCGGCGAGACGCGCCGCCGCGTGGGAGACGTCCCCTTGGGACACCAAAGGAACCACCTCACAGCGTCCAAAGGCCTGGACCTTGCCAAAAACTTCCTCTTCCACGGAACGGTGGACGGTGATACTAACCTTCTTTACGGGCAGAACGGCCATAACGCGCCATCACCTCTTCCGCGATCCAGTTACCCACGACTTGCCCCCGGCTGCCCAAAGACTCCGCGAGGGCTTTAGCCCGCTCCTTACCTTCTTCCACCATGCGCGCTGCCATGTCATTGGCTTCCGATTCCTTAGCCGCCAGCCTTTCCCGGAACCATCGGGCCGCTGCCTGTTTGGCCCCCTTGACGCGCTCGTCTCCTTCCGTACGGGCTGCAGCCACGATGCGAACGCCCTCCAGGCGAGCCTCCTGGACCGCATTTTTCGCCCACTCTTCCACCGACCTAATCTCCTCTGCCACATTGACCTGCGCCATACGCCTCATCCCTCCCTTCGTGGAAAAATCACGAAAAAAACCTGCGCCTCCACACTCCATACAATGCGCCAGATATCTGCGCCCTTTTATTGTGCAATCTTTCCCAAGTTGTGTCAAATGCATAGAATATTTCCACAAGTAACGACAGCGTCGAGGGGGCCCTCACCTCCCATCGTTTCTCATCGTCGGGCAACCCTTTGCGTAAAACCACGCCAGTGATCGATCCAAGGCCTCCTGGGCCCGGTTCCCCCGGGCCCTCAGGGCCACCCTGCGACGGCAAGATATCCCCGACAAGGGAAAATCCACCAAAAAGGAAAAGTCCCCTTCCCAGAGGTCCTGGGGAGGGGGGGTCTTCCATTTTTCTCCCCACTCTACCAATAGCACGGCCCCCCGCAGGAGGTACTCTTCCAATCCCAGCCCATCCTCTTCTTGAAGGGTTGAAAGACGATAGAGATCGACGTGTACCACCGGAGGCGTCGTGGGGTACTCGTGAACCAGGGCGAACGAAGGGCTCCGCACCTGATGGTACCCC
>CALMLW010000222.1 GCA_937868015.1 uncultured Synergistaceae bacterium
CTGTCGGAGGGCGCCGGAGATCGCCGCACCCCCCGTTCCCGGTGCTCCACAAGGCGAAGCGGGAGCTACTATACCATAATCCTGGGGAAAACGTAAAGAACCCCTGAGAGAAAAGCCCCTTGACACATTTGTTTTGCCGGAGACGGCAAGAAACAAAGCAAGTAGCGTTAAAACATAGCGATGGGGTTCATGCCCGACACCTGATCCCGCCTATCTTCGGCCTCCTCAGGGAGCGGTCGGAGTAAAAGGAACTAAGGAAAGAGGAGGAGTGAATGTGTCTTTTTCGGAAGATCTCCAGCAATTAGAACTAATAATCCGGCGTTTAGAAGAAGAGCGCATGCCCCTGGAAGAAGCCCTTTCCCTATTCCGCCGGGGAACGGAAGTGCTTCGGGGCTGTCGATCCTTTCTTCGGGAGGCCTCTCAGGAAATCCGCCTTCTGTCGGAAAACGATCCCGACGACGTGACGGGGTCCCCTTGGACCCCCGAATCGGCGGGATCTCCCGGACGTCCCGACCTCTCCTCTCCAGCGTCGGAAACCTCAAAGGAGGAAAAAAGTGAGCGAATTTGATGCCGTTCGAAACACCTTGGCCGCCCAACAAAAGAGGGTGGACCGAACCTTGGAAGATCTCTGTGGCCCTTGTCCCTCCGGCGTACCCGATCGCCTCTGGCAATCCATGCGTCACTCGCTGCTCGCGGGGGGGAAACGCCTTCGGCCGGTTCTTTGCATGGCAGGAAGCGAGCTGGCGGGCAGTACCCCCGAGCGGGGGCTGCCGATGGGTATCGCCTTTGAAATGGTACACACCGCCTCTTTAATTCACGACGACTTGCCCTGCATGGACAATGACGTCCTTCGACGGGGGCTTCCCACCAACCACGTTCTCTTCGGCGAATCCCTCGCCCTGCTCGCGGGGGACGCCCTCCTGGCCTGGGCTTTCTCTTATCCCTCTTCTCTCCTGGCCCAGGCGGGGGTACCCGCCGAGAGGATCTTGCGCGCCATGGAAATTTTCGCCCAGGCGGTGGGGCCTTGGGGCATCTGCGGAGGCCAGGTGCTGGACTCCGACCCCTTGAGCCTCCGCGAAGGCGACGACTTTTTGTGGGACATCGCCCGAGGGAAAACCGCCACCCTCATCCAGGGAGCTTTGCTCTCGGGGGCCATTTTGGGAGGAGCGGGACCGGAGATTGAGGAACGCACGGCGGAGT
>CALMLW010000223.1 GCA_937868015.1 uncultured Synergistaceae bacterium
TCGGGGGCCATTTTGGGAGGAGCGGGACCGGAGATTGAGGAACGCACGGCGGAGTATGGCCTTCACCTGGGGCTGGCCTTCCAAATTGTGGACGACATCCTCGACGCCACGGCCCCCGTAGAAGAGCTGGGAAAAACTCCCGGTAAGGACGCCGCCCAGGGCAAGAGGACCTTTGTCACTCACTTTGGCCTAGATAGATCTCGGGACTTCGCCCAACGGGAATCCGACGCCGCCCGGCGGGCCTTGGAGGGAATCCCCCGGGGAGAGTGGCTGCGATCTTTGGCGTCCTATTTGGTCCATCGATGCTCTTGAGGAGGATGATGGCATGGCGCTTCTAGACACGGTAAACAGCCCGGAAGACTTACAACGCCTCGCTCCAGGGGCATTGCCCTGGCTCTGCGCAGAGCTTCGGAAAAAGATCATCGAAACGACGCTGAAAAACGGCGGGCACCTTGCCTCTTCCCTGGGGGCCGTGGAGCTCATCGTGGCGCTGCTTCGCACCTTCAATTTTCGAGAGGACCGCATTGTCTTCGACGTGGGGCACCAAACCTACGCCTACAAGCTGCTGACCGGCAGAAAGGATCGCTTTGACACCCTGAGGCGGCAAGGGGGACTCAGTGGGTACCCCAAGAGGGACGAGAGCCCCTTTGACCACTTCGACGTGGGGCACAGTAGCACATCCCTTTCCGCCGCTTTGGGATATGCCAAGGCCCGGGATCTGAGAAACGAAAACCACCATGTGGTGGCGGTGATCGGCGATGGATCCCTGCTCAACGGCATGGCCATGGAAGCTTTAAACCACGCTCGAGAAACCCGGACGCGGCTCATCATCGTCTTGAACGACAACGAGATGTCCATCAACCATCGCGTGGGGGGAATCGCGAATCACCTGGCGCGGCTGAGCGTTAACCCGTCGTACCGTCGACTGAAAGACGCGGTCAAGGAACAATGCCGGGCCCTCACCAAGGGAGAGGGGTTGGAAGACTTTCTCGGGCGCATCAAATCGCACCTGAAGACCTTCCTCCAGCCTACCAACCTCTTCGAAGAGCTGGATATCAGCTATTGGGGCCCCTTCGATGGCCACGACACGGAGGAGCTGGAGATGGTGTTGCGGCTGGCCCAACAATTTGACAAACCACTTCTGCTTCACGTCATCACCAGAAAGGGAAAGGGGTATGCTCCGGCAGAGGAAAACCCCGCGAAGTTTCACGGCGTTTCCCCCGCCGCTCCCAAAACCTCCGGGGAAGCTTGCAGTTGGAGCAAAGCCGCAGCGGACGCGGTGACGGCCCTGGCGGAAAAAGATCCCCGGGTGGTCTGCCTGACGGCGGCCATGAAAGAAGGAACCGCCCTCGGGAGCTTTGCCCAGCGCTTTCCGGACCGTTTTTTCGACGTGGGCATCGCGGAGGAGCACATGTTGACCTTTGCGGCGGGCATGGCCGCCGGGGGGCTCCGTCCCGTGGTATTCATCTACTCCACCTTCCTCCAGCGCGCCGTCGATCAGCTGGTGCACGACATCGCCCTGCCGCGCCTGCCGGTAATCCTGGCGGT
>CALMLW010000224.1 GCA_937868015.1 uncultured Synergistaceae bacterium
TCTCGTATTTCGGCCTGGGGGCGGTCGGCGAGGGCCCGAAGGTCCCGCCCGAGATCCCGCTCCTCTCCCTCGTTCCACTGGGGCCATCCGCCGTGGGAGGAGATCGGATCGGGGGCGTCGTCAAAGGGGAGTTGGGGTGGCGGCATGGTGCACCGGCGCAACCGTCCCGGAAGCGAGGGATAGCGATGGGGAGCCTCGCAAAATCGGTCCCAAATGGCACGCCAGTTCCCCTGACGCCCGGCAAACAACTCGCAGGCCTTCAGCACCCCCCCCTTTCGCGGATCAAAAGCCACATGCGACAGGCAGATCGAAGCAAAGGCGCCCCATTCTCCCTCGCTCCGGTTGGCACGAAAGCCCTCATCCTGATCAAGCCACAGCAGGATGTCCCGGGCGGGGTCGCCCCCCATCAGCAGAAGATTAAAATATTCTTTATCGAGCCGTCGACCACGCAAGGTCGAGGGATCCTCGTCGAGAAAACGTCCCATGGCAAGCTGGAGAGCGCTTTCGGTCTCTCCATCCTGGGGCACATCGAGCCCCAAACCGCAGGAAGCGTTCTTCAAAAAGGCCATCGGCGTCCAGTCCCGGGCGTGGGGTTGCACCCAGAGCTTTCCCCGGTACCGGTACTCGATAAGTAGCCTTATCTCGGGAGGGCAACTTTCGGAGGCCCGCAGATCCTGCCGCCCGAAACCGGGCATGTAGATCACGGGCGTCAGGTTTTCGGGCCACGCCACCCCCGCCACCTGTCCCGCCAGGGCACAGCGCAACCAGAGGGCCGGGCCCGTGCGTTTCTCGGGGGCGTATCCTCCCAGAAGGAAGAGCTCGGGCATCTCTCCCTGTATCCGGGGCACCACCGCCTCCCATAGCCGCTCCTTGTCGGGCCAGAGCACACAGACGGGAGGACAGGGGACATCGTCGGTCTGAACGTCTGCGGCGCTCCGCAACGCCCTCACCAATGCAGAAAGAACATTCATATTTCGCCTCCCGGAGCCAGCGCCTCAAGACGCCTGATCCACCCATCGAACAGGGGACACTCCCGCCGGATGACGTCAAGGCCCATATCCAGCGCGATCAACGAACCGTGGAGCACCTTGTCGTACCCCGCGCAGAGAGAAAGAATCCGTTTCGACGGAGCGGTGGCACGTCCGTCGTCAATATGTTCGGGGCTCGGGTACGTGTGCCGCACCGCCGCCAGCTCCTTCACCACTTTTGGGTCGTCGAACCATGCGCCGAAGGCCTCGGGACAGCTGAAAAGCAGGGCCTCGAACTCGTGCACCACCAGATGGGCGAGGAAATTCCGCTCCCCAATATCGCGCTGCCACGCCGCCTCGGCCTGCAGAGCCCTTTGATAGGACGACCCCGGCGCCGCGAGGGCGGGAAAGTCCCCCGGCAATCCGTAAAAATCGAGGAACGTCGTCACGTGGGCCCCCCCATCTTCCCGACACTTCCGAACAATCTGGCGCTTGAGTTTGGCATACGACGAAACGCCGCCCCGGCCTTGGGGCCCCGTGAGCACGATGATGGAGTTCAACCAGATCCCCCGGCGCCGAAAGTGCGGTGCCAGGAGCTCACGGACAAAGACGTCCTCGGTCTGCCCCTCGCAGAAGACATGCACCCGGATCATCGCCCGGGCCTCCCGCCAAGCAGGTTCTTCTGCCACAACTCTCCCAGCGAGTACTCCGCAAGCCAGGCGGCGAGCGCCCCCCCA
>CALMLW010000225.1 GCA_937868015.1 uncultured Synergistaceae bacterium
TCGAGGCCCTGATGAACGCCCAGGACCAGCTCATGGCCCTGGTGGACCGGCGGGGGGGCGTCCTGGAGGGCAACGAAGCCCTGGCCCGGCACTGGGGGATCTCCCGCCTCTCCCTGCGGGGAAGGGGGCTCTTCCAAAATATGGACCGAAGGACCGCCACCCTATGGCGGCGGGCCCTGGGGAGGTGCTTCCGCCAGGGGGCTCCCCAGCACTGGGAGGAGGAGTACGGCGGACGGCACTACGAGATCGACGCCTTCCCCGTCACCTCCCCGGGCGGGGAGGTCCGCCGGGCCGCCGTAACCCTCCGGGACGTCACGGAGAGGATCCGGAGCCGTCGGGCCCTGAAGGACCTCGAGGGGCGATACCAGGCCCTCTTCGAAAACGTCCGGGACCTCCTCGTCGTGATGGACCCCGAAGAGCGGCGTATACTGGAGGTCAACGCCGCCACCCTGGAGGAGCTGGGGTACTCCCGGGGGGAGATGGAGGGGCGGAGGGTGGACGACTTCAACGACCCTGCGGCCCTCCCCCCCGAGGAGATCGCCCGGCGCGCCGAGGAGGCCCGGCGCGCGGGGCGGGCGGATTTCGAAACGGTTTTACGGCGCCGGGATGGATCCGCCTTTCCGGCGGAGGTGCACACCCAGGCCGTGTCCTTCGGGGACCGGGTCGCCATCCTGGGGGCCGCCCGCAACGTCTCCGCCCGGGTGGAGGCCCAGAGGCTCCTGGAACGATCCCTGAAGGAACGGGAGCTCCACCTGAAGGAGCTCCACCACCGGGTGAAAAACACCCTGGCCACGATCCTGGCGCTCCTTTCCGTGGAGGAGCGGCGCTCCCCCTCTCCCGAGGCCCAGGAGGCCTTAGGGCGGACGGCGCGTCGGGTGCGGACCATGGCGTCGCTCTACGACCAGCTCCGGCCGACGGACCAGGGGGCCTCCTCCATCGACCTGGGAAGCTATCTCGCCACCGTGGCCCGCTCCTTCGCCGGGGAACCGGAGGACCGGGGCACCCCGGCGGTCTGTTGCACCTGCTCCCCGACGCCCCTGGATCTTCGAAGGAGCGTGGCCTGCGGCCTCATCGTCAACGAGCTGGTGACCAACGCCGTGAAACACGCCTTTGCCCCCGGGGCCCCGGGAACCGTCGAGGTGGACCTCGTGTCCCAGGGCCCCGAGGTGGAGGTGCGCGTCGCCGACGACGGCGTCGGCCTGCCTCCGGGGATGGAAGAGGGACGCCCGGGCTCCTCGGGGATGGAGCTCGTCCGCCTCCTCACCTCCCAGCTGGAGGGGCGCCTCACCGTCTCCCGGGAGGGGGGGACCACCTGGACCCTGCGCTTTCCCCGTTAGCCCCCGAAAGACCCCCAGGGCCCGGGGGAAGGGGCTCGCCCCCGCGCCCCCGGGGGCGGCGTCCCCCTCCCCGGGGGGAGGTTTTCTCTTGGTCGTCCCTAGGGGTGAGAAGCCCCCCCTTCGCCCTTCTGAATCAGGGCCTCGAGCTTTTTCACGTGGGCCTCGAGCTTGGGGTCCCTCACCCGGGCCAGGCTCTCCCGATAGCGCTCCAGGGCCTCGGCGTAACGCCCTTCCTTCTGGAGTTTCACCCCTTCGCTCCGGAGGCGCGATGCCTCCTTCACCCGGCGTTCCAGCTCCCGTCCCCGCTCCTCCAGGGAGGGGTCGGGGACCAGGGCCAGGCTCTTGCGGTAGCGCT
>CALMLW010000226.1 GCA_937868015.1 uncultured Synergistaceae bacterium
GTCATCGGCGTCCCCGCCCTGCGGGCCCGGCTGCGGAGCGACTACTTCGCCATCGCCATCCTGGGCTTCGGCGAGGCCCTCCGGGTCCTCCTGGAAAACCTGTCCCTCACCAACGGCGCCCGGGGGTTGGCGGGGATCCCCATGGCCACCACCCCTGGGGCGGTGCTCCTTTGCCTCCTGGGATCTCTCCTGGTGGTGCGACGCTTTCTCCGCTCCCGGCTGGGGTCGGCGTGCATCGCCCTCCGAGAAGACCCCATCGCGGCGGAGATGGCCGGGGTATCCCCCTTTCGCACCCGCCTCTTCTCCCTGGCGCTCTCGGCCGCCCTCTGCGGCCTCTCGGGGGGGCTTTTGGCCCACTACCTGTCCTTCATCCAGCCCATCATGTTCACCCTGACCCAATCCACCATGCTCCTGGCGGCGGTCATCGCCGGAGGCATGGGGAGCGTCTCCGGCCCCCTCATGGCTTCTTTTCTTTTCACCGCCATCCCCGAAGCCCTGCGGGTGGCCCAGATGTGGCGTCTGGTGGCCTTTGGCCTCCTGCTGGTCCTGGTCATGCGCTTTCGCCCCCAGGGGCTATTGGGCTTCCGGGAGCTGGGCGATCTCTTGCCCGCGAGGTGGCGTCGTGGCTTCCTTGCTTGAGTGCCGGGGGATCTCCCGGGCCTTCGGGGGCATCCGGGCAGTGGACGACCTTTCTATCGCCGTGGACCGGGGGGAGATCTTGGGGCTCATCGGCCCCAACGGCGCGGGCAAGACCACCGTCTTCAACCTCATCTCGGGATTTTACGCCCCCTCCGAAGGGGAGATCCTCCTGGAAGGGAGCCCCCTCACGGGCCTCCGCCCCGACGCCATCGTCCGCCGGGGCGTGGCCCGAACCTTCCAGAACATCCGCCTCTTCGCCCGCCAAAGTGCCCTGGAGAACGTGCGCACCCCCCTGCTCCAGCGCCACCCCCGGGGGATCGTCCCCACCCTCCTCGGCACGCCCTCCGTGCGCCGCGAGGAAAAGCGGTGCACCGCCCGGGCGATGGAGCTCCTCGACCTCGTGGGGTTAGCCCCCTGGAGTTCGGCGGCGGCGGGCACGCTCCCCTACGGACACCAAAGGCGCCTGGAGCTCGCCCGAGCCTTGGCGTCGGAGCCCGCCGTTTTGCTCCTGGACGAACCTGCAGCGGGGATGAACCCCGAGGAAACGGCGTCCCTCACCGCCCTGCTGGCGACCATCGCCCCGGCCTTCGACTTGACCTTGCTGATCATCGAGCACCACATGGACCTGGTGATGCGCTTTTGCTCCCGCATCGCCGTGCTCCACTTCGGCCGCCTGTTGGCCGAGGGCTCCCCGGCGGAAATCCGGGCCTCGGCGGCGGTGCGAGAGGCATACCTGGGGAAGAAATCATGCTGAGGATAGAAGAGCTGTCGGTGCATTACGGCGTCATCCGGGCAGTGGATCGGGCCTCCCTGGAGCTCCCTCGGGGCACCCTCACCGCCCTGGTGGGAGCCAATGGCGCGGGCAAATCCTCCCTGCTGTGGGCCCTGGTCGGAGGGATCCCCCGGTCGGGGGGCGAGGTGTACCTGGACGACCGCCCCCTCCCCACCTCGCCCCACGAGGTGGTGCGCCGGAGAGTGGCGCTGGTGCCCGAGCGACGGCGGCTTTTCGGCGAGCTCTCCGTGGGGGAAAATCTGCGCATGGGGGGCTATCTGGAACCCCGGGAATCGGTGCGCCGCCAGCGTCAGGAAGAGGTCTTTTCCCTCTTTCCCGGGCTGGCGGATCGCATGAAACAGCAGGCGGGAACCCTGTCGGGGGGAGAGCAGCAGATGCTCGCCATCGGCCGGGCCCTCATGGGGGGGCCCCGGCTCCTCTTGCTGGACGAACCCACCCTGGGGCTCGCCCCCCTGCTGGCGGAACAGGTCCTGCTCACCCTGGGAACCCTGCGCGACCGGGGAATGACCCTGCTCTTGGCGGAGCAAAACGCCTCCCTGGCCCTCGAAGTGGCCGACGAGGCGGCGGTGATGGAAACGGGACGCCTGGGGCCCCCGAGGCCCGCCCGAGAGCTGGCCCAAGACCCCGCCATTCGCCGGGCCTACCTGGGGGAGGAATGACCCCTCCGCCCGGGCCTCGTCCCTACGGCCGTCTCCCGGGAGCACAAGCCGGGAGCGCGCACCTTCCAGCCGGCTCTCTTCAGTCTTTTTTGTTTTGCGCCATCTCCTAGGCTTTTGCCCCTACAGCCTTTTACCCTGCGTCGCCAGCAGAGGGCAAGAATGCGAGCCCCTATGGGGGGGGTGTTAAAAAACCAAAGACCATCCATTCCCGCCATGATGATTACTGGCGTCTTGCAAAAAAACACCTCAATCCATCAGCGCCGCCACCTCGTCCGGGGAAAGTCCCGTCAC
>CALMLW010000227.1 GCA_937868015.1 uncultured Synergistaceae bacterium
ATGGTGGCGGGGGGTTTCCCTGTGATGTCATACACCACGCGGCTCACCCCGGGGATCTCGTTGCAGATGGAGCGTGCCACGCGATCCAACAGGTCGTAGGGTAGACGAGCCCAATCTGCCGTCATGCCATCCTGAGCCTCCACAGCCCGCAAGACCACGGTCTCTCCGTAGGTCCTCACATCTCCCATCACGCCCACGCTACGCACGGGCAAAAGGGCCGCAAAGGCCTGCCACACCTGGTCGTAAAGGTTGGCCTCTCGCAGAGCCCGCAGGAAAAGGGCATCCGCCTGACGCAGGATGTCCAACCGGGCCCGGGAGAGCTCTCCCAGGCATCGCACCCCTAATCCCGGTCCGGGAAAGGGGTGGCGCCCCAAAATCCTTTCCGGGAGCTGGAGCATACGCCCGATGGCCCTCACTTCGTCTTTGAACAGGTCTCGCAGTGGCTCCAGAAGCCCCAGAGCCATATCTTCCGGCAACCCCCCCACGTTGTGATGAGTCTTGATCACTGCGGCGCCACGTCCTTTTTGACCGCTCTCTATGACGTCGGGATAGAGGGTCCCCTGCAGAAGCCACTGGGCCCCCCCCGTGCCCTGAGCCGCCTCTTCGAAGACGCGAACAAAGACCTCGCCAATTATTTTTCTCTTCCTCTCGGGCTCCGTCACCCCCGCCAGGGCGTCGAGAAAGCGACCCGAGGCATCCACATACCGTACGTCCAAACCAATCCCCTGGTAGGCCTGAAGGATTTCTTCCGCTTCTCCCAGGCGCAGGAGGCCGTTATTCACAAAGATGCAAGTAAGACGCCCCCCCAGGGCTTTTTGAACCAACAGGGCCGCCACGGAGGAGTCCACTCCCCCCGAGAGGCCACAGACGACCCGATCTCCTTTTACCGTCTGCCGCACGGATTCCATGCTGTGCTGTATCCATTCCCCCAGGTCCCAATCGGGCTGGCAGCGGCAAATCCTAAACAGGAAGTTCGCCAGGATCAATGCCCCCGAAGCGGTGTGAACCACCTCGGGGTGGAATTGTAGCGCCCCGATGAGCCCCTCCGGAGTGGCGAAGGCCGCCGGGACCCCACCTTCGCTTTGGGCTAACAAGACAGTCCCTGGGGGAATGGTTTCCACCTGGTCCCAATGACTCATCCACACCGT
>CALMLW010000228.1 GCA_937868015.1 uncultured Synergistaceae bacterium
CCGGAATGGGGGCGCGATCGGAGCGCGGATCGCTTTCGCCAGGATCTCCAGACGTGGAGTCTTTGTTTATCAGAACAAGGGGCCCTACGTCAGGCTGAAGTTTTGGAAATCATTCGAGCCCTGGGAGAGGGACAACGCCTCTCTCTTCCTATGATGCAGGATCTTATCTGCCTCGCTCTCAAGGAGGATTATCCCATTGAAAACGTACTTAATGCTCTATGGTAAACCCCGATACCTTGGCATGCTTTCCCTGGAAGAACCTGTTGAACTACCAAAGGGTGGCGATGTCTTGGTTCGCACCTCTCGGGGAGAAGAACGGGCCGTCTGTTGCGGGCTCCTGTCCCCAGACGCCTTGGGGCGCCTCGGACAAACCTTCTTCGGATGTCCTCCGGAAGAAGCTGAAGAAAGCGGAGGCCGAGGGGGCGCTTTTTTGAAACCCCTTTCCGCATCGGGCTCCCGCTCTTTCCACGGCAAGGAAGAGCCCCGAGGAGCCCATCGGAACGGGGGAGAAAATGACGTGGAGGAGGTCGTTTACCTCGGGCCTCTGGAGGAAGAACACCGACAATCCTTGGCTGCGCTACGGCTAGAGGAAACTGATGCCCTGCGGGAAGCGCGGGTGATGCTACGAGAACACAAGCTGGACATGAAACTCGTCGACGTGGAGTACCCCTTGGACCGAAAAAAGATTTTCCTGTACTTCACATCGGAGCAACGGGTGGATTTCCGAGGCTACGTCAAAGACCTCGCCAAAATATTCAAAACACGCATTGAGCTGCGCCAGATCGGCATTCGCGATGAGGCAAAAGTCGTCGGAGGCATTGCCCCCTGCGGCTTGCCCTGCTGTTGTAGCCACTGGCTTCACCGTTTTGCCCCCATCTGCATCCGCATGGTGAAAGAACAAAACCTCGCCCTCAACCCCGTGAAGATCTCCGGCCTTTGCGGAAGACTTATGTGTTGTATGGGTTACGAGTACACCACTTATCACGAGCTTTGGGAACGCCTCCCCAATCCGGGGTCAAAAATTCGTGGCCCCCGAGGAGTGTATGCGGTATCCGGAGTGGATCTGGCCACCCAGAGCGTACGCCTCTATGGTGAGGGCAAAGAGATCTCCGTCGCCGTGAACGATTTCCCCGCGTTCAAGAAAAGCTTGGCCGAGGGCACGGTCTGGGAGCCCGAGGCTTCCTCTCCCACCACTTCGGATCGCCGACAGGACGGAAAATCGCGCTTGGAACAAGACTCCGCCACGTCCCTATCCCCCCGAAGATCCGGGACGGAAGGGAAGCGGTCCCTCGATAATCTCGGGAAAGACCGCCCCTCTCGCCAGGGGGAAGCCCCCGGGGGACCCAGAAAAAAAGACGGAAAAGGTGAATCTCCCGCCTCAGCCCTTACCGATGGGACACCGGGAGAACTTAACGGAGATCGCCCTCTGCGAGGAGACCGAGGGGGAAAGAAGGGAAGACCTTCGGGGGGCGACGGGGAAAAGAGTCTCTCCAGGGCCCGGCCCCAGGACCAAAAGCCTTCCCTCCTAAACCAAGGTGATCCCCTTCTGGCGCTGTTGCCGCCGGAAAATGCCAGGGATGAGGCGACGTGGAGAGGGGCAGAGGATCCTGACCTTCCTCTGGCCCCGGAGAAAAAGCGCCATAGAAAGCGCCGGCGCCCCTCGTCAAAGCCCGACTTACCCGGGGAACGCCCCGAGGAGCCTTCGGTTCGCCCCGAGAAAAACTCTTCCGAGGAGGCGCAAAAGGGCGAAGGATCGCGTCCGCGCAAAGGGGAATCTATCCAAGGGGTACCTCGGGATGAAACGGCGGACCTTCGGAAGCCAGACGAGTCTCCGGAGGGGGGGAAAACCTCCTCTAAGCGCAAGCGTCACCGTCCTCGACACAGGAAATCCTCTCCTAATTCTTTGGAGAAATTCCCCACAACCCCATCGGAGGGGTCTTGAGAACCCGGGATGGAATTCTGTGGGGAAAACTTTACCCCGCAGCCCCGAGTCGCATTTTTCGATGAAAAGATAGCCCTAAGGAGGAGATGCCCATGGCTCTCTGGACCACGCTAAAGGAAAAACTGAAGGGCGTCACCGAACGGTGGGGAGGGAGTATCGCCTCGCTTTTTTCGGGAAAAGCTCTGGACGAGGCCTTCTGGGACGAGCTGGAAGAAAGGCTCCTCGCGGGGGACGTGGGCATAGACACCACCACATCCCTGCTGGAAGAGATGCGACGGGGCGCCATGGAGCGGCGCATCGGCGACACGGGAGAGCTTCGAGGAGCCTTTACGGAGCTGTTGATATCTCGACTGCAAAAGATCCCCGGCATGGGGCAACCCCTCCCTTCCCGGGGCAACCCCTCCGTGGTGCTTCTGGTAGGCGTCAACGGGAACGGGAAAACCACCACGGCGGGGAAGCTAGCTGCCCTGGCCTCGGCCGAAGGACGGCGCGTCATTCTAGCTGGGGCAGATACCTATCGGGCAGCGGCGGGGGACCAGATCCGCATCTGGGGAGAACGCGCCGGAGTGCGCACCGTCATCCAGACCATGGGGAGCGACGCCGCCGCCGTCGTCTACGACGCCATCCAAGCCGCCCGCTCCTCGGGGGCCGACCTGGTGATAGCAGACACGGCGGGACGCCTACACACCAAGCACAATCTCATGGAAGAGCTCCGGAAAGTCCAGCGTATCGCGTTGCGGGAAGCGGGAGAGGACGTCACAGAGACGTTTTTGGTACTGGATGCGGTCACGGGACAAAATGCCCTTCGTCAGGCCGAAGTCTTTCATGCTTCCCTATCGCTGACAGGGATTGTGCTCACCAAGTACGACAGCACCGCCAAGGGGGGCATTTTGCTGGGAGTGGCTGAACGATTCCAGCTCCCCATACGCTATGTGGGACTCGGAGAGGGAATCGAGGACCTTCAGCTTTTTGACCCCCAAGCCTTTGTACGAACCCTTTTTTCGGATAAGGACCACGATCAGAAACCTTCGTTGCCCGGGGACCCATCTCCCTCGCTCAGGGGACGGCCATGACGCGCCCTCCGGAACTGTCCTCGGACCTTTCCACGGACAACACCCTTCAGGAAGGGCTCCGAGCCCTATTCCTCCTGGGGGCCGATGGGATTCAGCTCAAGGGAGAAGATGGATCGAGGATTGTTCTCGCAAAAGAACACCTCATTGTCCTCCTCGAAAGAGGGTTGGGAGATGAAACCCTGGGAGCTCTGGCGCGACACCCGGAGTGGTGTCGCCCCTACAGGGAATCACGAGGGGCCCTTTCCCCGGAAATGAGGATCATCCAGCTGGAACCCGAGGGAAGGCCGGAGGGCGATGCCCTCACGGAATTGGAAAAATTCCACGGCGATGGAGAAGAAGTTCCCTGCTGGTGGTCCATTCCCCTGCCCCTTCTGGCGCAACGGAAGGACCGGGTGATGCTCAACCGGCACGGCCAAGGTCTTTTTCCCGAGGCCTCTCCCACCCTAGGCGACGTGCATCGGGCCCTCGCCCGGGACCATCTCATGTCCTGGCCGGATCAGGAGGGGAAAAGCGCCAAGACCTTTCTGTTGGTGCCCCTCACGGAGGAAGTTTTCCTCTTGGAGGACGTGAGCTCCGACATGGCCCTAGCCGAGGACGTGGCATGGTGGGCCGCCGTCGGCAAAGCCCTTTTGGCCTACAACGAAGCCCGAGGATATCGGATTCGCCTTTGGAGAGGCGTGGCTTCGCCGCCGGAGTTCTTGTCCAATGAAGAAGCCATCTCCTGTCAGTGGGAGGGACAATTCTTGGGAAGCTTGGTGCTGGAGCCCCCCTCCAAGCCCGTCCGGCGCCGCACTCCGAAGCCCTCCCCACCCCCCTCGGAGGCCCAAGAAGAAAGCCCTTCCCCGGCCGCCCCCTCAAAAAAAAAGGGATCGACCCCTTCGAAAGAAAAAAAAGGGACCTCGTCCAAGAGAGCGGAAGAAGGGCCCCTCGAAGATGGGAGAAGGGGTTAGTCCCATGGGCGTGGGAGTGAAGCTCGTAGTAGGGGTGCTTTTTCCCCCCTCAGAGGGAGCTAAGGGGGCTCCACCGGTCGCGGTAATGTCCCATTCCCTCTGGGATTGGGCCTTGGAGCAGATGGCTGCGGCCTGGGGGCCTACTGAAAGGGTCAGCGAGGCATATCCCTTTGACATGACGCCCTATTATAAAAACATCGCCGAAACCCTACTCCGCCGCTTCGTCTCCTTCGTCGGGCTCTTTCCTGCGGAAAACTTGGCGGAGTGGAAGAGGATGGGCGGTGCGATGGAGGCCCGGAGCGGTCCTTCGCGCCGTATCAATGTGGACCCCGGCTTTATCGATGGGGCCAAGCTCGTCCTGGCCTCCACAAAGGACCGGGCCCAGCGAGTTCCCATTGCCCCAGACCTCTACGCCGAAGTCACCCTACGCTTTCGGAACCACCGATGGGAGCCCTTCGATTATACTTTCCCGGATTTCCGAAGTGGCCGATATGATGATTTCCTTAGCGATGTGCGCCGAGACTGGCTTCGTGACACCCGAGACACAAGGAGGAAAAATCATGATTGATCGTTACGCCACCCCGGAGATGGCCGCCCTCTGGTCCGAGGAGCACCGTTTCCAAACCTGGCTCGAGGTAGAGCTCGCGGCGTGTCAGGCTTGGGCCGAAGAAGGACGCATACCTTTCGAGGCTCTGGAAGACATCCGTCGCCGGGCCTCATTTGACGTGGAGCGCATCCGGGAGATCGAAGAGACCACTCAACATGATGTCATTGCCTTCGTCTCCTGCGTGGCGGAACGCACGGGCGAATGCGGCCGCTACATCCACCTGGGTCTTACCAGCAGCGATGTCATCGACACCGCCTCGGCCTTGCAGCTCCGCTCCTCCCTGGACGTCATCCTCTCCTCTCTGGAAACCTTGAAGGAGGCCGTCTTATCCCAAGCGTGGCGCCACAAGGACACCCTCTGCGTGGGACGAACCCATGGCATCCACGCCGAGCCCACCTCCTTCGGGCTCAAACTTTTAAACTGGTATGACCAGCTTCGTCGAGACACCCGACGCCTGGAAGCCGCGCGGGAGGAGATCGCCGTGGGCAAGATCTCCGGAGCTGTGGGGACCTACGCCCTATGCCCCCCGTCGATCGAAAGACGGGTCTGCGAGCTCCTGTCCCTGGCGGTGGCTCCCGTGTCTAATCAGATCATCCAGCGGGATTCCCATGCCTTCGTCATCGGATCCCTGGCCCTTCTGGGCACCACCGTGGAGCGAATGGCCACGGAAATTCGCCACCTGCAGCGGACGGAGGTGCGAGAGGCCTGGGAGCCCTTCCGGAAGGGGCAGAAGGGCTCATCGGCCATGCCCCACAAAAAAAATCCCATATTGAGCGAACGGCTCTGCGGCATGGCTCGTCTCCTCCGGGGCTATGCCGCCACCTCCTTGGAAAATGTGGCCCTGTGGCATGAGCGAGATATAAGCCATTCTTCCGCCGAGCGAATCCTTTGGCCCGACGCCTTTCATCTCGCCCATTACATGCTCTGCAAAGCCCAGGGGATAATCCGAGAGCTCCCCGTGGATCCACAGCGCATGGAGCAAAACCTTGAGCTTACCCGGGGGCTGGTGTTCAGCCAAAGGGTGCTCCTGGCCCTGGTGGAAGAGGGGGGCATGAGCAGGGAAGAGGCCTATCGCCACGTGCAAGGGGCGGCCCTGCGATGTTGGCAAGGGGAGGGAGACTTTAAAACCCTTCTGGCGCAAGACCCCCCCATCAGTGCAGCCCTGCCGGGAGACCACCTGGACCGCCTCTTCGACGCGGGTTTTTACCTCCGGCATGTGGATACGATTTTCCAGCGCTTTCCCCGGGCCAAAGTCGACTAAAACCCTCCGGCGCCCCTGACCCGTGGTAATCCGTGGAGAAGGCGTCCGAGATAGGGAGCGATGCCCGTTGCCCCCCCGGGGACCCGTCATGGCCGATGAGGACCTCCCCGGGGGGATTTCCCCACGCCAAAATGGGAGTTTCACCACTAGACAGCCCTAGGGGGCAAGGAAAAACCGAGGAAAAGACCAGGAAGAACCAAGGAAGAACCGAGGAAGATCGACCCAGGATGAGAGGACGGAGTATCCGGTGACAACGAATGCTTTTTAATTCACAAATCTTCCTCTTTGTATTTCTACCAATTACTTGGTGGGCCTTCTTTGTATTGTCTTATCAACAAAAAAAAGCCCTTGCTCTTCTGACCGTAGCGTCAGTTATCTTTTACAGTTACTGGAATCCCCCCTTCGTTATTCTTATATTATTGTCAATACTATTTAATTTTTGCATGGGAATCCTAATATCATCTTCTTCTCGCAAAGCATCTTTTAGGTTTTTGATCACTGGTATAACAATTAATATCTTAGCTATCGCATATTTTAAGTATTTTAATTTTCTTATGCAAACCGTGTCATCTATCTTCAGTTTTCCTTGGATTGATAGGGATATCTTTCTCCCCCTGGGAATTTCGTTTTTTACGTTTCAACAAATCGCCTACTTAATAGATGCCTACCAAAACC
>CALMLW010000229.1 GCA_937868015.1 uncultured Synergistaceae bacterium
TTTTCGTGGCCACGGACGATCCCCACTACGCCGATCTGGCCCGGGAGGCGGGGGCGGCGGTGCCTTTTCTGCTTCCCCTCGAGGTGACGGGGGATGCGGTGTCTTCCACGGACGCCCTGCTGTACGTCTGGGAACGGGAGGGAACAGGGGAGGATTTGCTCTGGTGCCTCCAGCCCACGTCTCCCTTTCGCCTTCCCGAAGATCTTACGGGGGCCCGGGATCTTTTTGTCCAATTTCCCGATACGGCGTGTGTGGTGTCGGGAACGCCGGTGGATCCCCATTTTTTCCACTGGGTGCTGCGCCCCGAAGAAAACGGGACGTACGGCATGTGGTTTGGCGATGGGTTTCTGAAGGACCGATCCCTTCTTCCCCCCGTGTTTCGCCCCAACGGCATGATCAAGGTGGGGCGTCGGGAGGTGGTGGCATCCCGGCGGCATTTTTTCGTCGATCCGTTGCGGATGCTGGAGACCCCCGAGGCGCGGTCGATCCATATCCGCTCCGCTCTGGATTTTTCCCTGTGCTGCCTGCTGGTGGAGGAGGGGGGGGCCCATGCCTTCCGGTGAGAGGACGGTGCTGGTGACCGGAGGGTGCGGAGGGCTCGGAGGCTCCCTGAGCCTCCATCTGGCGGAGAAGGGGTGGACGGTGTTCCCCACCTCCCGGGACGAGGTTTCGGCCCAGGCCTTCCGGGAACGCGCCGGCACAAGGCCCGTCCACCCCGTGCTCTGGCGGTGGGAAACGGAAGAGGACGTCCGGGAGGGGTTCGGGGAACTGCGGAGAACGATGGATGCCGTGGGCGCTCCTCCTCTGGGAGCTTTGGTGCATACGGTGGCGTCCCGAAAACCTCAGGTGGAGTGGAGGTCGCTGTGTTCCGCCGATTGGGAGGAAGAGTACCTTCTTTCTTCCGTTCGGTTCTTTGAGGTGGCGCGGCAGTGTGCCCTGTACTGGCACGAGAGAACGCTTCCGGGAGCCGTGGTGGCGGTGAGCTCCATCTACGGGCACCATGCGGTGGATCCGGGAATTTACGATGATTTTATGATGGAAAATGGCCTTTTCGCGGGACTTCCCTATGCGGCGGCCAAGGCTGCCCTGGAGCATCTGGTGCGGTGTCTTGCCCGGCTCTGGGGGCCCTGGAACATCCGGGTGAATGCGGTGGCTCCGGGGGGGGTGCGCAACCCCGAGAGGCAGTCGGTGGCTTTTGTGGAAGCCTACGGCGCCCGCACCCCTCTGGGGCGCCTGGGAAATCTGGAGGAGATGGGGGGGGCCGTGGCGTTTCTGCTCTCCTCCGAAGCTTCTTATGTCACGGGCACCGTGCTTCCCGTGGACGGCGGGTGGGACACTCGGTGAGGTGCGGCGAGGCGTTCCTCCGGCGTCTTCTGGTACAGGAGCTCGGGGGCAGGGGTGTGGGAGAGAAGGGGGCGGGGCGCGGTGAGAATCCGTAAAGCTCTTGTCATCGGTGGGACGGGCACGGTGGGCATCCGGTTGGTGCAGGAACTGTTGGCCCAGGGAGCCGAAACGGTGCGCATCTTTTCTCGGGATGAATACAAGCAGTATCTGCTGGCCAACGCCTGGAGTGCGGAGGGGCGCTGTCGCTTTCTGCTGGGCGATGTGCGGGACCGGGACCGTCTGCTGCGGGCCATGGAGGGTGTGGAGGCGGTGTTCCATCTGGCGGCGCTGAAACACGTGCCGCAGGCGGAATACAACCCCTTCGAGGCGGTGAAGACCAACGTGGTGGGCACCCAGAACGTCATTGAGTGCGCCATGGCCCAGGGAGTTTCGGCGGTGCTGTACGCCTCGTCGGACAAGGCGGCCTCGCCCACCAACGTCATGGGGGCCACAAAGGTTTTGGGAGAGCGGATTGTTTCCGCCGCCCAGTTCCACACGGGGCCCCGGGAGATGCGTTTCATGTCTGTCCGGTTCGGCAACGTGCTGGGAAGCCGGGGGTCGGTGGTTCACCTCTTCGCCCAGCGGGCCCGGGAGGGGCGGGCGCTGCCGGTGACCCATCCGGAGATGTCGCGCTTTGTCATGTCCGTGGACCGGACCACAGAGCTCATGCTCCAGGCCATGGATCTGAGCGTGGGGGGAGAGACCTTCGTGTTCAAGATGCCCGTGGTGCGTCTGGGAGATCTGGCGGAGGTGCTGTGGCGTCGGGAACGTCCGGGAGATCTCTTTCGGATGGATCAGATCGGTCTGCGCCCCGGAGAGAAGATGTTTGAAGAGCTGATGACCGAGGAAGAGTCCCATCGGGCTCTGGAAACGGAGTCCATGTTCCTCATTCTGCCCTTCGGGAAGAATCCCGATGCCCGGGTCGGGCGCTATCCCGGAGCCTGGGTGGCTTCTCCCGGCGAGTACCGGAGCGATGGCCAGAAGGTGTTGCCCCTGGAGAAAACGGCGTGCCTGGTGGAAGAGATGTGGAGCGCCCTGGGGCGGTTGCCCGATATGGAAGAACCCCGGGGACGGTCTTTGTAAGGTGGGGGGCGTTTCTTGCGCCGACCGTCCGGGGGCAAAAATTTGAGGCAGTGCGGAGGCTCCCGGGGGGGCGACTTCTGGCGTCCGGTGTGGATGCCCGAAAAACGGAGGAAAAAATCATGACATGTCTGGTCACTGGCGGTGCGGGGTTCATCGGGAGCCATCTGGTGGATGCCCTTCTGGCCCGGGGGGAACGGGTGGTGGCGGTGGACGACTTCAGCAACGGCCGTCCGGAAAACGTGGCCCATCTGGCGGAAAACGGAAACTTTTCCCTGGTGCGGGGGAACGTGTGTGCCGCCGCCGTGCGGGACGAGGTGTGGCGCCGGGGGCCTTTTTCCGTGGTGTATCATCTGGCGGCGGAGATCAACGTCCAGAAGAGTCTGGATGACCCGGCGGAGACCTTTGACCGAGATGTGGTGGGAACGTTTCACCTGCTGGAGCGGGTGCGTGCCACCCCTTGCCGCTTTGTCTTCATGTCCACCTGCATGGTCTATGATCGGTGCGAGGACGCCCCGGGCATCGGAGAGAAATCCCCCGTGAAGCCCGCTTCTCCCTACGCCGCCGCCAAGCTGGCGGGAGAGGCCCTGACACTGTCCTACCACTTCGGGTACGGGCTTCCCACGGTGGTGCTGCGTCCCTTCAACACCTACGGTCCCCGCCAGAAAACCGGCGGAGAGGGGGGAGTGGTGGCCATTTTCGTCCGGAACGCCCTGGAGGGGAAATCCTTGTCCATCTACGGCGACGGCACCCAAACCCGGGATTTGCTCTTTGTAGAAGATTGTGTGGATTTCATTCTCCGCGCCGGAGAGTGCCCCGAGGTCCTGGGGCAGATCTGGAACGCGGGCACGGGGCGGGATGTGTCCATCAACGACCTGGCGGCCCTCGTCTCCCGGGAGGTGGGAGGGGGAGCCGCGGAGATCGGCCACGTGCCCCACATTCACCCCCAGAGCGAAATTGCGGTGTTGCGGTGCGATGCCCGAAAAGCCCGGGATCGTCTGGGATGGGCTCCCCGGATCTCGCTGGACGAGGGTATCCGGCGCGTGGCGGCGTGGATGGGGGCTCCGAGCTCCCAGGCTTCGGGAAAAGATCTGTGAAAACCGATGGAGCGATGCGGGGGGCGACGAAAACCCCCGCGCTGATTTTGGGTACGGCCCAATTGGGCATGGCCTATGGCGCCGCCAACCACCGGGGCATGCTTTCGGACGTTCAGGGGCGGGAAGTGCTGGAAGCGGCCTGGAACGCGGGAGTGCGCTGGTTCGACACCGCCCGGGCCTATGGGGAAAGCGAGCGGCGTCTGGGGGCGTTCCTCCGCTCCCTTTCTCCCGCCGAGCGGCGGGAGGCCCGGGTGGCCACCAAACTCGCCCCCGGGGCGGGGCTTGCTCCCGGAGAGTGCCTTCGGTCGCTGGAGAGCTCTCTGGAGGCCCTGGGCACCGGGGGAGTGGCGGTGCTCTTCGTGCATCGGGGGGAGGAGTGGACCCCGACGCTGGCCCGGGATCTGGGGGAATGGCGGCGCGGCGGCGTGGTGGAACGGGTGGGGGTGTCCCTTTATGATGAGGGGGAGTACCATGCCTTGGTGCGCAGCACTCCCCGCCCCGATCTGCTCCAGGTGCCGTCAAATCTGCTGGATCGCCGTTTTTCCCTCCGGGAGTTGGAGCGCCGCGGAGAAGAGAGCCCTCCTCCGGTGCCCTTGTGGGGGCGAAGCCTTTTTCTCCAGGGGCTCCTGGCCCAGGGGGACCGGGAGCCGTGGCAACGGGTGGGGGGAGACGTCCTTCGGCGGGAGGAGTTCAGGAGGGCTCTGGCAAGCCTGGCGGAGGATGTTCGCATGTCCCTCAAGGAGCTGGCCCTTCTCGCCGTGGGGACGCTTTTCTGCCTTGAAGGCGTGGTGGTGGGGGCCGAAGATCCCCGCCAGATCGGAGAATGGGGGGCGCTGTGGAGCGCCGCCGGGGCGAGAAACGCGCCGGAGGATCTGGAGGAGCGTCTGGAGCTTCTGGGGCGGATCATGCCTCCGGGGTTGGCCGATCCCCGGCGATGGCCCCTGGCCGAAGACGTCGCTCCCGCAGAGACGGAAAAAACGTAAGAGAGAGGGCGTGGAGGCCTTGCGGAGAGGGAAAGAGGATGAGGCCATGCTGACGCTGCGTGGGGGAAAAAGAGTCGGGGACGGCGCCCCGTGCTTCATCGTCGCCGAGATCGGGGCGAACCACAACCGTTCTCTGACCATGGCCAAGGAGCTCATCGACGCTGCGGTGGAGGCCCGGGCGGACGCGGTGAAGCTCCAGATCTACAGCGCGGAGACGCTCTACTCCCGGCGGACGCCTCGCCATTCGGGGTACGACCAGGATCTCTTCTCCCTCATCAAGGAGATTGAGACCCCTCGGGAGTGGCTCCCCGAGCTGGCGGCGTACTGTCAAAAACGGGACATGATCTTTTTTGCCACCCCCTTTGACCGGGAAGCGGTGGACGA
>CALMLW010000230.1 GCA_937868015.1 uncultured Synergistaceae bacterium
TTGGTGTATTCCGTGTTGCTTTTCTCGAACTTCGCCCACGGGGGATTCCTCGTGGTGGGGGGTTACGCATGCTACTTCGCCCTGAAAACTCTAGGGTTCAATATTTGGATTTCATCTCTACTCTCGTTGGTGGGGGCGGGATTTGTCGCCATCTTGGTGGAGCGTCTAGCCTACAAGCCCATCCGGGAGCGCACCAATGTCACCCTTTACCTTCTGATCGCCTCCATGGGCATGAGCATCGTCATCGAGAACATCTTCGTCGTCACGGTGGGAGGACGATTTCGAGCCCTGCCCCCCGTCATCCCCACGGCCCCGGTGAACCTGGGCATCGCCACCACCAGCGCCTTTGACATCATCTCCTTGGGCGTGGCGGTGGTTTGCCTCGTGGCCCTCCAGATCTTCCTATCCCGCACCAAGTGGGGCTTGGCCATCCGGGCGGCGGCCTACGATCTACGCACGGCGGGGCTCATGGGGGTAAACGTCAACCGCCTTATCTCCATCGTCTTCTTCGTCGCGGGGGCCCTGGCGGCGGTGGGGGGCATCTTCCTCTCCGTGCGCTACACCCTCTACCCCCAGTTAGGAACCATCACCATCAAGGCCTTCGTAGCGGCAGTCATCGGCGGGCTGGGCTCCCTTCCTGGCGCCGTGGTGGGAAGCCTCATCCTGGGTCTGTCGGAGATGCTCACGGCGGGCTTTATTTCCAGCCAACTCCGGGATCTGGTGGTCTTCTCCCTGTTGGTCATCACTCTCCTGGTGCGCCCCACGGGGCTCTTCGGCAAGAGTGTGGGCGAGAAAGTGTAAGGGAGGAGCCCCATGTCCCCATACGTTGAAAGCATCATCACCCTGCTCATGATCAACAGCATCGCCGCCATGGGGGTGTCTCTGCTCACCGGATTCACCGGCATCTTCACCCTGGGGCACTCGGCCTACATGGCCCTGGGGGCCTATACCACGGCCATCCTCCACATGGGGCACTCCGTGCCCTGGGCCATCGCCATCTTCGCCGGGGCGGCCTTTGCCATGCTCGTCGCCTGGCTCATCGGCGTCCCCACCCTGAGGCTCATGGGGGACTACTACGCCATCGCCTCCATCGGCCTGGCCGAATCCATCCGGCTCATCATCGCCAACTGGCAATCCCTCACCCGGGGCGCCCGGGGATATCCGGACATATCAAAATTCGCCACGTTCAACGTGACTTTAGCCTTTTTCCTGGTCATGGGAGCGCTCATCTTTCTCCTGATCCACAGCCGATACGGTCGGGCCTTTAAGGCCTGCCGCGACGACCACGTGGCCGCCTCCCTTTTGGGCTACAACACCGCCCGGTACCGGGTGCTCTCCCTGGTGATCTCCGCCTTCTACTGCGGCATCGCCGGAGGGCTCTTGGCGGGCTTTTTGCAGTACCTCAAGCCCGATATGTTTGACATGCTCAAGTCCACGGAGCTCACCGCCGTGGTGGTCTTCGGAGGCATGGGCTCCATGAGCGGCTGTATCCTGGGAACTACCATCATCACCCTGGTGACGGAACTCTTCCGCCCCATATCCCAATACCGCATGTTGATCTACGGCGCGGTGTTGGTGATCATCATGGTGCTCCGCCCCGAAGGTCTTTTGGGACGGTATGAGCTCGGTCCTCGGCTCCTGCGGCACATCTTCGGCCGCAAGACCCCCGAGGGCACGGAAGAGAGGGGCTAGGCCATGGGCGCTCTTTTGGAAGTAAGGGGCATGAACAAATTCTTCGGCGGCGTCCAGGCGGTGGCGGACATGGGCTTTACCCTGGAAAAGGGGGAGCTCATGGGACTCATCGGCCCTAACGGCGCAGGGAAGACCACCATCTTCAACCTCATCACCGGAGTGTATCCCCTGTCGAGCGGCTCCGTGTTCTTCCGAGGGGAAGACATCACCGGGGGGAAAACCTACGACATCGTTAAAAAAGGCATCGCCCGCACCTTCCAGAACCTACGGCTCTTCGGGGCTTCCACGGTGCTGGAGAACGTCATGACGGCGTGCCAGCAGCACTACCCCTACTCTTTCCTGGAAGCCATCTCCCATCTGGGGCGTTGGAAAAGCCAGGAAAAAAATATCCGTAATAAGAGCATGGAGCTTTTGGAGCGGGTGGATCTGGCCCGGGAAGCCCATCGGGCGGCGGGCACCCTACCCTACGGCCACCAGCGTCGATTGGAGATCGCCCGGGCCCTGGCCCTTCAGCCCGAGCTGCTCCTCCTGGACGAACCCGCCGCAGGGATGAACCCCGATGAGGTCATGAACCTCAACGAATTGATCCAAAAGATCCACTCGGACTTCCAACTCACCATCCTGGTCATCGAACATCATATGGAGTTGGTCATGGAAATCTGCCCTCACATCCTTTGCATGAACTTCGGCGCCAAGATCGCCGAAGGGGACCCAGACCACATCCAGGGGCACCGAGAAGTCCTCAAGGCCTACCTGGGAGAGGACGAGGAGGAGGCATCGGCATGACGGAAAACCGCACCCCCCTTCTCCGGGTCCAGAACCTTTCGGTGAACTACGGCGCCATCAAGGCCCTGCGGGGCGTCAGCCTGGACGTTTACGCCGGGGAGATTGTCTGTGTCATCGGCGCCAATGGCGCGGGGAAGTCCACCCTGATGAATGGCATCATGGGCATGGTCCCCCGGGCTTCCGGCGAGGTGGTGCTGGATAGCACCCCCCTTTCGGCGAAAAGCTTTCAGGTGGTCTCCCAGGGGGTATCCCTTTCTCCCGAAGGGCGAAAGGTCTTTGCCCCCCTATCGGTGTACGAGAACTTGATGATGGGGGCCTTCCCCCGCACCGACCGGCACAAGATCGATGAAGACCTGGAATGGGTCTTCCAGCTCTTCCCCCGGCTCAAAGAACGCCGGGAGCAGTACGCAGGGACCCTCTCCGGAGGGGAGCAGCAGATGCTCGCCATAGCCCGGGCCCTCATGGCCCGCCCCCGGGTCCTCCTTCTGGACGAACCCTCGTTGGGGCTCGCCCCCATCATCATCAAAGACATCTTCAA
>CALMLW010000231.1 GCA_937868015.1 uncultured Synergistaceae bacterium
GAAGGACCCGGGATATACCGCTCGCATCATGGTCACCCTTCCTCTCCGGCGCCCCTATCTCGGGGCATCGGGGCGTCTTCTTCCTGATTCTGCGCCGCCTCCTGAGGAGTTCTTTCCCGGTGAAAGAAGCTCAGGGCCGTTTCGCCGTAGGTGCGGGTAGAGGTGATCCACGGAGGTCCGGGAGGGGACAGGGGCTCTCGGACGGAGTGCTCCAATACCAGGACCCCCTCCGAATCCAAGGGCAGCTCTCCCTGGACCAGAAGGGCTAAAAGAACTGGCACCCACCCCGCCTGGTAGGGAGGATCGGCAAAAATGACGTCAAAACACCTTCCCTGGCGCCGGAAGTGGCGCAGAGCCCTTCGTACGTCGCCCCAGAAGACTTCCACTTCTCCTTCCCCGTTTCGGAGATGCCGTCTTTCGCCCTCCGACGCGATCTCCCCAATCTTTTCCAGGAAGTGCCCGCCTTCACCCTTGGGACGCCTCAATTCGACCGCCACCACGGGGCGGGCCCCTCGCTGCCATGCGGCCGCCGACACGCGCCCCGTGCCGGCGAAAAGATCCAGAAAAGAACGGCGGTGCAAGGGACCGAGAATGTTAAAAAGCGCCTGAAGAACTTTGGCGGATGTGGGACGGGCCTCCTTTGGCTCTTTCACGAAATCACCCTTCGTGTATCGTACTTCCGGGGGAATTGCCCCCGTACGCTGGCGGCAAGGGCCGCAAGGAGCTGACGGTTATGACGGAAAACGAACATCGCCCCATGCGGCGATCCATCCTGTTGCTTTCTTTGGGACACTTCCTCACGGACGTCCACGGGCTATTCATCCCTGTCCTGTTGCCGGACCTCGTGCCCCGGCTGGGAATTTCCCTGGCGGCCACGGGGCTCATCAACTCCGTCGGAGGCTTTGTCAACATGATGGGGCAGCTGGCATGTGGCCACCTCTCCGATCGGATGACCCGCCCCGTCTTTTTGGCTCTGGGCCCCGTTTGTGCCGCCCTGGGGGCGGGACTTTTGCCCTTTGCCTCGTCCTATGGCGTGGTGC
>CALMLW010000232.1 GCA_937868015.1 uncultured Synergistaceae bacterium
GGTGCAGGCGGCGGTTGTAAAAGAGAAGTCCCTGACGGATGCGGGCCTCCATGAGATCTTCCGAAGAGAAGGGGGCGGAGGCCTCCGGGGGGCCTTCCTCCGGGACGACCAGGACCCCTTCGCCGGGGAGGCTCCCCCCGATCCCCCCTCCCCAGAGCACCATCCCCAGAAGGACCTTCGGGAGGACTTTCAGGAGGACCGGGCCGAGGGAGAAAGGCCTCAACTTCTATGGCCCTTTTGGGGTTGGGTCCGCTCTGGGTCCCGGAAAAAGGCCTCCACCGCCGCCCCTTCTTCCTCTTTTCCCTGGGGGATAGGAACCCGTACGGTGTAGTACTGGGGACCATTCTTGCCGGGGGTGGAGTAGGTGAACGAGAGGATTTTCCCGTCTTCGGGGGCCTGAGCCACCTCTTCCAGGCGAGCCCCTCCCACGGTCCAGGTGTGAAGCTCCCCGGCGAGCCAGAGCCCCTCGGCGGAGAGGAGCAGCTCCTTCGCCTCCTGGGTTTGCCGCCGCCGGGCCAGGTCCACGGAGAGCTTGGCCCCCACCGCCATGAGGAGCACCGTGGCCGCGAGGCCCAGCGCCACGAAGCGGCCCGCTTCGGGATCGGCGATGAAGAAGATCAGCCCGAAGAGTACGGCGAAGAAGGCGATGAGGAAGAAGGTCTTTTTTGAGTGGCGGCTCCGGGAGCGGAGGTCCTTTTGGGCGTAGGCCTCCCACTCGTCGGGGGCGTAGGTCCAGTGGGCCAGGAGGTCTTTTTCTGAGAAGAGTCGGTCCAGGACCTGGGCCCGTTTCCTGATGAACAACGCCACCAGGCCCCCCACGAAGATCAGGGCGATCCCCAGGAGGATCAGGGCGCCCCCTCCGGAAAACATGTCGATGCCCAAGACCCCGGGGGCCAGGGCCAGGGCTCCTCCCAATGCGGAGACCCCGAGGGAAATTACCATGTAGCGCCGAGATGGATTGGATCGGGCCATATTTTTCTCCTCCCTGGTGTGGGGTTCCCCGGGGCCTTCGAAGGGGTCCGGGGGCGGGTGGAACCTCCCCATTGTATCGCATCAGAAGGAGAAATGGTAGGGGTGGAGGGGCCCTCCGGGGCCGGGGACGAAAGGGGAGAGGAGGTTCGCCATGGGTCTAGAGAGGGTGCTTTTGCTTTTTGAGGCGTCACGCCCCTGCTGGGATCGAGAAAACGTCGAGCTGGCGGGGGAGGATCCCGCCGGGCTGGAGGCCCTTTTTCGAGAGGGGCTCTTGGAGGAGCGAGGTGGGGTGTACCACCTCTCTCCCCAGGGGAGGGAGCACTTTCGCCGCGAGGCGGCGGCGTGCTATCTGGAGGCCGAACCCGGAGGCCCGCCGGAAGACGGAAAGAGGGCCGTGCGACGTCACCGATGGGCCCTACTGTTGGACCGGGCCTTTGTGGGGCGATGGGGAGAGAAGATCTTTCGCCTCGGGGCCTCCCTGCCCTATTTGCCCCCCCGCCACGGGGGTCCCCTGGGGCGCCGGGAGGGGGAGGACTTCTCCTGGCTTTACCCCCGGGATCCCCTCTTCGAGGAGATGGATCGACGCA
>CALMLW010000233.1 GCA_937868015.1 uncultured Synergistaceae bacterium
CCGGCCATTGCGCATCCGGGAAGATGGCACTAAAATGGACGGATAAGAGCTCGGGACTTTGGCGTACTGGATGGGGTGTATCCGGGCGTCGGGCCCGGGGGGCCTTCACGGAAGGAGGTGGCGGGCGGGGATTGGAGCGAAGGGAGCGGGGCGTATCGGCCAGAGATGTGGTTTTGATAAGAATTCATGATGTCTCTGAAATTTTTCATAATTGAGGAGGGACACAATGAGCAACGCGGTCGAACAGAGAGAGAATTGGGGCAGCCGTTTTGGCTTCATCATGGCCGCTGCGGGGTCGGCGGTGGGGCTGGGAAACATCTGGAAGTTCCCCTACCTGGCGGGGGCCAACGGCGGCGCCGCCTTTGTGGTGATCTATCTCGCCATCGTCCTTGCCATCGGCGTCAGCGTCATGCTGGCGGAGTTCACCATCGGCCGGGCCTCGGGGCTCAACGCCGTGGGGGCCTTCAAAAAGCTCGCGGGGGGGGCCTGGCCCCTGGTGGGGTGGCTGGGAGTCCTGGCGGGCTTCCTCATCCTCTCCTTCTACGCCGTGGTGGCGGGGTGGACCATTAAGTACATGATAATTTCTTTCACTGGCCTCATGGAAACCGCCAAGGCGGGGCAGGCCGGGGCAGCCTTCGGCGCCTTCCTGAACGCCTCCACGGAGCAGGTGATCTATCAGGTGCTCTTCATGGTGGCCACCATCGTCATCGTGCACCAGGGCATCGGCGGCGGCATCGAGAAGGCCTGCAAGGTCATGATGCCCGCCCTCTTCGTCATCCTCTTGGTGCTCATCGTCCGGGCGAATACCCTCGAGGGCGCGGGAAAGGGGCTGGAGTTCTACCTCATGCCCGATTTCAGCAAAGTCACCGGCGGCACCTTCCTGGCGGCCCTGGGTCAGGCCTTTTTCTCCCTCTCCCTGGGGATGGGATGCATGATCACCTACGGGAGCTACCTCTCTAAGAGCGAATCGCTCCCCTTCTGCGCCGTGGTGGTGCCCCTCATCGACACCGCCGTGGCCTTCCTGGCGGGGCTCGCCATTTTCCCCGCAGTCTTCGCCTTCGGCATGGAGCCCGGCGCGGGCCCCGGCCTCACCTTCGTGACGCTCCCGGCGGTCTTTGCCCAGATGCCCATGGGGGAGATCTTCAGCTGCCTCTTCTTCCTTCTCCTCTTCTTCGCCGCCATCACTTCCTCCATTTCCCTCCTGGAGGTTTGCGTGGCGTACTTCAAGGATGAGATGGGCTGGAGCCGTCCCATGGCCTCCTGGGTCTTGGGCGGGGCTATCACCCTGCTGGGGATCCCCTGCGCCCTCTCCCTGGCGGAGGGTACGCCGTGGATGATCGCGGGCAAATCCTTCTTTGACTCCGTGGACTTCCTGTCATCCAACGTTTGTCTTCCCCTGGGAGGCATCTTCATCGCCCTCTTCGTGGGTTGGTTCTGGCTGGAGCCCGCCCGGAAGGAAGCCACGAACAACGGCAAAATTCCCTTCTCCTGGGAGCCCCTGTGGATCTGGAGCTGCCGCCTGGTGGCTCCCCTGGCCATCGCCTACATCTTTGTCAGCGGTCTGAAGTGGTAGGGCGCTGATCGATTCCTTGGACGGCATGACGGGGGGTTCGGAGACGCCCGAAGGGCGCCTTCGGGCCCCCTCGTCGTAAGCAGTGGAGGAGTTCTCCCCCCTCTTATCCCCCTCACCCCTACCGACCGACCCCTTCCCCCGGGGCCCTTCGCCCTCAGGACCTTCCGACGGCGAAGAGAGATAACAATAAATATTTAGATTTTTTATTATTCCAATACGGCATGATTCTCCCCCTTGGAACCCCTTGCTCCCCGTGGTACAATGACTCCGTCGAGATTCCCTGATGACTGTCGCGAGAGAGACCCGCGCTGCGGGCGCCGAAGGGGCAAGGCCGTCCGGTCGAAACTCTCAGGCCCAAGGATCGTGACAGGAAGGACCTCTGGATGAGACGCCTGGAGCGTCTGCCCCCCCGAATCGCCGGAAGCCCGGCGCCCTTCGTTCGGGCGTTCTGACAGAGAGAGGCCGACTCCTGGCGAGGAGGGGTTTCTGTTGGCGGAGCGTCCGGAAGTCTTTACCAATAACGCCTATCTTGCCCGGCGCGTGGCCGGGGAGTGTCGTTTCGTCGAGGGTAGCGCCTTTGACGTGTTGGTGGCGTTGCGGGATCGGATCCACTCAGGCGCCCGCCTTCTCACCCATCCCCTCTGCGGCAACCTCAGGCCCTACCAACAGCCCTTTCGCTCCGCGCTCCTCGCCCCCCCTTCGGAGGGCGAACCACTTTCGGTGTGCCCTTCATCGTTGGCCCTGGTGGAGGAGGCCCTGGCGGTGTACCGCTCCTGCCAGGGGCGATGGGCCCTTCCCGGGAAGATTCCCGCTGCGGTGGAAGAAGACTATGCCTGTGTGGACGCGGCGCTGATGCAAGACTCCCTGGAGCGCCACGGCCTTTGGCGTGGGGCTTGCTAGAAGAAAATCTTCGTCGAAGGGAGGTGACGGAAAAGATGATCGAGGTGACCAAGGACAACTACGAAGCAGAGGTGCTACAGAGCGCGATGCCCGTGGTGGTGGATTTATGGGGTCCCAAGTGCGGCCCTTGCTTGGCCCTCTTGCCCTCCGTGGAGGAATTGGCCCAGGAGTACGAGGGCAAGGTGAAGTTCTGCAAGCTCAACGTGGTGGAAAACCGGCGGCAGGTGATTTCGCTCAAGGTCATGGGGGTACCCACGTTCCTCTTCTACAAGGGAGGGGAGGTGCAAGATCGGCTCACCGGCGGTGATGCAACCATCGAAGGCATTCGGGAGCGCACCCAGAAGCTTCTGTAAGGGGTGCGAAAGGGGGGGAATCGACAGTGAAGTTGGAATTGCACAAGGTAAAGGTGACGGGAGTCCAGTGGGGTCCGGTCACGGAGCTGAGAAACGGTGTCCTCACCGTGAACAAGGCGGAACTTCTGGCCAAGGTGTCGGGGGATGAGCGTCTCGCCTCGCTGGACGCGGATCTGGCCCTGCCCGGGGAGAAGACCCGCATCGTTCCCGTGAAGGACGTGGTGGAACCCCGGTGCAAGCTCGAGGGGAAGAACGAGGTCTTCCCGGGCTTCATCGGCGACGTGGAATCCGTAGGTATGGGAAAAACCCTGGTGCTGGACGGCGCCGCCGTGGTGACCTGCGGCAAGATCGTGGGCTTCCAGGAGGGCATCGTGGACATGTCCGGCCCCGGGGCGCAGTACACGCCCTTTTCCCAGACCAACAACGTGGTGTTGATCTTCACCCCCGCCGAGGGGCTCGAGCGCCACGACTACGAAGAGGCGGGGCGCCTCGCGGGCTTCAAGGCGGCGCACTATCTCGCCTCCGCGGTGAAGAACTCGGTGAAGGCCGATGTGGTGGAGACCTTCGACTTCCCCACCCTGGCCCAGGCCATGACGGCCCACCCGGGGCTCCCCAAGGTGGCCTATCTCTACATGCTCCAGACCCAGGGGCTCCTGCACGACACCTATGTCTACGGCGTGGATGCCAAGCGCATCATCCCCACCCTCATCTGCCCCACGGAGGTCATGGATGGGGCCATCGTGTCCGGCAACTGCGTCTCGGCCTGCGACAAAAATAGCACCTATTCCCACCTCAATAACCCCGTCATTCGGGCGCTCTACGAGCGGCACGGCAAGGACTACAACTTCGTGGGGTGCATCATTACCAACGAAAACGTCACTCTGGCCGACAAGAAGCGTAGCTCCTCCTACGCCACCAAGCTCGCCAAGATGCTCGGCGTGGATGGCATGGTCATCACCGAGGAGGGGTTCGGCAACCCGGACACGGACCTCATCATGAACTGCCGTAAGGCCGAAACACTGGGGATCAAGACGGTCCTCGTCACCGACGAGTACGCGGGGCGCGACGGCGCCAGCCAGTCCCTGGCGGACGCTTGCAAGGAAGCGGATGCCCTCGTCACCGGCGGTAACGCCAACGAGATGATCCTCCTGCCTCCCATGGATAAGGTCATCGGCTTCCCGGACTTCGCCAACGTCATCGCGGGGGGATTCCAGGGCTCTCTGCACGAGGATGGAGCCATTCTGGTGGAGCTCCAGGCCATCACCGGGGCCACCAGCGAGCTGGGCTACAGCAAGATCAGCGCCTACACCATGTGACACCTGGGGCCCCTGGGGGCTCCAAACCTTCTATCTTTTGACGAAAGGAGTTGTTCTCACCATGGGTAAGCTTAACGGCAAGAAAGTGCTTTTGTTGGGCGAACGGGACGGCGTGCCCGGCCCCGCCATGGAAGCCTGCTTCAAAGACACCGGGGCGGAAGTGGTCTTTTCGGTGACGGAGTGCTTTGTCTGAACCGCCGCCGGAGCCATGGACCTGCAGAACCAGCAGCGTGTGAAGGACGCCGCTGAGAAGTTCGGAGTGGAGAACGTCGTGGTGATCCTGGGCTCTTCCGATGCGGAGGGCGCCGAGATCTACGCCGAAACGGTGGCCAATGGCGATCCCACTTTTGCCGGTCCTCTGGCTGGAGCCTCGTTGGGGCTCGCAGTGTATCACGTGTTTGATCCCGAGATCCGCGCGGAAATCGACGATGCGGTGTGGGAGGAGCAGGTCAGCATGATGGAGATGGTCCTCGATCCCGAGGCCCTCGCCGCCGCTGTAAAATCCATGCGGGAGCAGTACAGCAAGTTCACCCTGTAAGCTCCCCGACGAATCCCAAAAGAAGGAGGGAGGCACAGAACATGACCTTCCGGGTAGTGCATTACATCAACCAATTCTTTGCCGGGATCGGTGGCGAGGAGAAGGCGGGAGAGGTCCTTCCCGAACTGCGTCAGGGTGTGGTAGGCCCCGGCGCCGCCCTGGCCGCCGAGCTCAAAGGGCAGGCGGAGGTCGTGGGCACCATCATCTGCGGCGACGGCTACTTCGCCGAGCACATGGAGGAAGCCACCGCCAAGATCTTGGAACTGCTCAATTCTTGCAAGCCCGATATCCTCATCGCGGGCCCCGCGTTTAACGCGGGACGCTATGGCACGGCCTGCGGCGCCGTGTGCGACGCCGCCGCCAAGCAGCTGGGCATTCCCACGGTGACGGGGATGTACAAAGAAAACCCCGGCGTGGACATGTACCGCAAGAATACTTTCATCGTCTCCACGGCGGACAACGCCCGGGGCATCAAGGAAGCGGTGCCCACCATGGCGAAGCTCGCCCTGAAGCTCCTGAAGAAGGAAACCGTGGGCCTCGGCCCCGAAGAGGGGTACCTTGAGCGGGGGGTCCGGCGGAACTACTTCCTGGAGGAGACCGGAGCCCAGCGCGCCGCCGCCATGCTGGCCAAGAAGCTCCGGGGGGAGCCCTTCGTGACGGAGTACCCCATGCCGGTCTTTGACCGAGTGGAGCCCAACCCCGCCGTGAAGGACCTGAAAAACGCCACCATTGCCCTGGTGACCTCCGGCGGCATCTGCCCCAAGGGAAACCCCGACCACATCGAGGCTTCCAGCGCCACCAAGTACGGCGAATACGATATCTCGACCTTTGCCGCCCTCTCCGAGGCGGATTCGGAAACCGCCCACGGCGGCTACGATCCCACCTACGCCAACAAGGAACCCAACCGGGTGCTCCCCGTGGACGTGCTCCGGGACATGGAGAAAGAGGGCGTCTTCAAGAAGCTCTACGACAAGTACTACACCACCGTGGGCAACGGCACCCCCGTGGCCAACGCCAAGCGCTTCGGCGCCGAAATCGGCCAGAAGCTCAAGAAGGATGGAGTTTCCGCCGTCATCCTCACCTCCACCTGAGGCACCTGCACTCGTTGCGGCGCAACGATGGTAAAAGAAATTGAGCGCGCAGGTCTTCCCGTGGTCCACATCTGCACGATCGTGCCCATCTCCCTCACGGTGGGGGCAAACCGCATCGTGCCCGCCGTGGCCATTCCCCATCCCCTGGGAGATCCGTCGAGGACCCTGGAAGAAGAAAAAGTCATCCGGCGCAAGCTGGTGGAAAAGGCCCTCCGGGCCCTGCAGACCGAGGTAAGCGATCAGACGGTCTTTGCGGAATAGGCGGTCTTCCGAGGTTCCTCGGAGCCCCGGAAGTTCTCACAAAACGGTGAAGGGTGGAGGGAAGCGGGGCAGAGCCCCCTTCATCCTTCATCCTTCATCTTTTAATAATAAAAAGGAGCGTCGTCCCATGTCCAAAGTTGCCATCAAGGGCTATGCCTACTGTCTGAACCACACCCCCGAGCTGGGATATCACTACGGCAACACCCCCTTTGTGGAGCGCAAGGCCAAGGGGGAAACGGAGTTTCTTCAGGCCCTGCCTCGCCACTTTCAGAGCTATGACCAGGCCCGGGAGTATGCCCCGAACCAGTCCTACATCGGGGGCTTCGACCTGGACGCCCTGGCGGCCCACCCCACGCCCTGGACCGATCATCGCCTGGCGGGGGCTTCCCGCTTTGGGGCCTTTGGCGAAATCATGCCCGAGGACGAGTTTCTGGGCCTCATGGACATCTGCGACGTCTTCGACCTTTTCTGGCTGGAATCGGCCTTTGCCGCCGGGGTGAGGGAGAAGCTCGCGGTCCATCCCTTGATGCGCCCGGACATCCTGGCCCGGCTGGAAAAGGGGCACCCTCGGGAGGAGATCCAGAAGGAAGTGGCGGAGGCCCACGCCCTGGCGGTGTACTTCCAGGGGCAGGTGGTGGGGTGCTGTCGTCGGGGGCACGAGGTGGACGAATGCCTGGAGGCCTACGTCCTCCTGGAAAACATCGCCTGTAAGGCCGGAGGAGTGCTCTCCCTCTTGCACCTCCTGAAGAACGCGGCCCTGCCCCCCGAAGGGGTGGATTTCATCATCGAGTGCTCCGAAGAGGCGGCGGGGGACATGAACCAGCGCGGCGGGGGCAACTTTGCCAAAGCCGTGGCGGAGATCGCGGGGTGCGTGAACGCCAGCGGCTGCGATGTCCGGAGCTTTTGTGCCGGTCCCGTGAACGCCGTCATCGCCGCCGCCTCCCAGGTGGCCGCAGGGGCCCGGAAGAACTGCGTGGTGGTCGCCGGGGGGGCGATCCCGAAGCTCTTCATGAACGGCCGGGACCACGTGAAAAAATCTCTTCCGGCCCTGGAGGACTGCCTGGGCAACTTCGCCCTGCTCTTTGCCCCCGAAGACGGCGTTTCTCCCGTGCTCCGCCTGGACGCCCTGGGCAAGCACACGGTGGGGGCGGGGGCCTCTCCCCAGGCGGTGACGGGGGCCCTGGTGTCCACCCCCTTGGAAAAGGCAGGGCTCTCCTTCGCCGACGTGGATAAGTACGCCGCCGAGCTCCACATCCCCGAGATCACCCTTCCCGCCGGGGCGGGGGACGTGCCCCTGGCGAACTTCAAGATGATCGCCGCCCTGGCGGTGACGAAAAAGCAGCTGGAAAAGGCCCAGATCATGGACTTCGTCAAGGAACGGGGCGTCCCGGGCTTTGCCCACACCCAGGGGCATATCCCCTCGGGGGTGCCCT
>CALMLW010000234.1 GCA_937868015.1 uncultured Synergistaceae bacterium
GAATTCCTGGCGCGCCAACGATGCCAGCTCTTCCCGGGCCCAGGCCACGAAGCGGGAGGGGATTTCTTCCGTGCCTATTTCCAGCAACAGATCTCGTTCGTTCATGATATGGTCTCCTTATGCGCCGAACTTGCCCATCAGGGGATATCCCATCTCTTCCCGCTGTCTGGCGTAGGCACGACAGCAAAGGGATGCCAAACTCCGTACCCGGCCGATGTACCCCGTGCGCTCCGTGACGCTAATGGCATTGCGAGCATCCAAAAGGTTAAAAGTATGAGAGCACTTGAGCACATAGTCGTAGGCCGGAAGGACGAACCCCGCCTCCGCCAGGCGCCGGGCCTCCGCCTCATACATGGAAAAAAGTTGAAAGAGCATGGCCGTATCCGAGAGGTCAAAGTTATACGTGGAATGTTCCACCTCGCCCTTATGGTGGATGTCGCCATAGCGAACCTTTCCCACCCAGGAGAGGTCATAGACGTTGTCCACCTTCTGGACAAACATGGCGATGCGCTCGATGCCGTAAGTGAGCTCCGCAGGCACCACGTGCATATCGATGCCCCCCACCTGCTGGAAGTAGGTAAACTGGGTTACCTCCATGCCATCGAGCCAGACCTCCCACCCCAGACCCCAGGCCCCGATGGTGGGGGATTCCCAGTCGTCTTCCACGAAGCGCACGTCGTGATCCCGGGGGTCAATACCCAGCGCCCGGAGGCTATCGAGGTATATCTCCTGGATGTCTTCCGGCGCGGGCTGCATAATGACTTGGTATTGGTAGTAATGCTGCAACCGGTTGGGGTTTTCCCCGTAACGCCCGTCGGCGGGCCTCCGGGAGGGCTGGACGTAGGCCACCCTCCAGGGTTCGGGGCCCAAAACCCGGAGCGTGGTGGCCGGACTCATGGTTCCCGCTCCCATTTCCATGTCGTAGGGCTGCTGAATGACGCAACCTTGATCGGCCCAAAAGCGCTCCAGTCTCATTACGATATCCTGTAGGTTCACAGCCCCTTCTCCTCCTCTGTCACGTAAGACCAGCGACATCTTTTCCCCCGGGGCATTCAAGGGCCCCCGGAACTCCCGCTTTCCCCCTACCCACTCCGGACGAGGATGCTCCGGAGCCATCCGTTTGCCCGAGCCCACCGAGGCGGCCAGAAGTTCTCCGGTGTCCATGAGGCGAACTCTTTCGGCGGTAGCCACGCCGCCCGGTGCAAGTCCTTCAGGAGGGGAAATCCCTTCGCGGCTCCCTCTTTTTGTCGAGGAACACAGGCCGCACACCGGAGCCCTTCTTCTTCTGGATCCCATCCTTCCGCCTCCAGCGAGGCTCCGCAGGAGGCACATCTCTCCAGATCCGGAGCCCGTCCCCAGGCGTGGAGCCACTTCCAAAAAAACCTCCACTCCACCACCTCTTCCGAGACCCCTTCTCGGAGAAAAGACAGGGCCCAAAAGAAGGGGGGAAGAACCTCGTCGCAGGGGTGTCCGGGAAGAAGGCCTCGGATAAGCAACGCATCCCAGGAAAGCCCTCGGCGCAGCCAGGCCGGGCGAGACCGGAGCTCCCAAAAGTGTTCCTTCACGTCCACATCCCGGAGATGAAGGCGCCGGGGGCTGCGATAGAGATGAAAAACTCCCCATACAAAGGGTTCCGTCGCCCCCCCAAATCGCACGGACCCCTTGGCCCCTCCGGGGACCGAAACCCACACGGGGCCAATTCCCCTTAGGGCGAGGAGGACTCGTCGATCCCCCCTCGGGGTGTCCGCCCTCCGCAATACCACCCCCGTGACACTGCCATAGCCCTGCATCCCCAATTGGGGCGGCACGTCTTCCCCCCAGGAACGCCCTGTAATCTCACGTCTCGTCGTAGCCAAAGTGCTTCAAATCCCTCGGAGACCGGCGCCATCCGGCTCGGACCTTGATCCACAGCTCAAGATAGACGGGATACCCCAACCGGGCCTCCAGTTCTCCCCGGGCCGCCATGCCGATGCGTTTGAGAAAGCGCCCTCCTTCGCCGATGAGGATGCCCTTTTGCCCTTCCCTCTCGACGTACACCGTGGCCCGGATGTACCCCGTCTCGCGTTCGTGGTACTCGTCGGGGGATTTGAACTCCTCCACGGCCACGGTGACGCTGTGGGGGATCTCATCTCTGGCCAGCTCGAAAATCTTTTCCCGCACGATCTCCGCCGCCAGAAAGCGCTCGGAACGATCCGTCACCATGTCCTCCGGAAACCACGGTTCCCCGACGGGGAGCTGGGCCTCCAGCACAGAGATGAGGCGCCCCACGTTTTCTCCCGTGCGAGCAGACACGGGGAGGGCGTCCACAAAGTTGACCCCCTTCCAGGGCGCCACGAGGTCGTCAAAGGCCTCTTCTTTCAGGGATATCCCGTCGATCTTGTTCACCGCCACCACCAGCGGGGTCGTCGCCCCGGCCAGCACAGCGTGCAACATCTTTTCTTCGTCGCCCCCTTGAGGACGCCGGGCGTCCAGCACCAGGCAGAGGCAGTCCACCTCGTCCAGGGTCTTTCGCACCCGGTCCACCATGTAAGTCCCTAAGGCGGTGCGGGGCTCATGGAGTCCCGGGGTGTCCACAAAGACCATCTGGGATCGGTCCGTGGTACGAATGCACCGGATGGCGTGGCGAGTGGTCTGGGGGACGGGGGACACGATGCAGAGTTTGTCATCCAGCATTCGATTCACCAAGGAGGACTTGCCCACGTTGGGCCGTCCAAGCAAGGCCACAAAGCCCGATCGAAAGGTCAGAACCGCAGAGGGACAGAGGGGCCCCGAAGGCTCCGGTCCGCCCTCTTTTCGCTCTTCATCTCCGGGGCAAGTCATCGGGAGCTCTCCAAATCCCGGGGGCCGAAGGATCGGGGGAGTAGCTCTTCCAAGGAGACCACCTCCAGGGATTCGCCACGCTCCACCACCACCAAAAGGGCGGGATTAAACTCCGAAAGGACCTGGCGACACGCACCACACGGGAAACAGGGCTCCCCCGGGGGGCCCGCCACCGCCACCGCTCGAGGGTGAGTCGACCCCCGGAGCACCATGTGCCCCACGGCGTTTCTTTCCGCGCAACAGGTCAAGCCATAGCTGGCATTTTCCACGTTGCACCCCCATAGCACGGCGCCGTCTTCCATCAATAGGGCCGCCCCCACGGGAAAGCGCGAATAAGGGGCGTAGGCCCTCTCTCGAGCCTGACGGGCCTGGGCCATCAAGGCCTCGGGGAACCCATCACCCCAGGGTCCTCCGGGCGGCAAAAAACCGGTCATCGCCCTTCCTCCTCGCTTTTTTGTTCTTCGAGCCGATGGCGGAGGCGCAAGAGCTTCACCCGGTGCTCTTCCACCCCCAGGACTTCCAAGTCCCAGGCGCCGTAGCGGAAGGTCTGCCCTTCTTCGGGGAACTCTCCCGCCAGAGAAAGGGCTAGTCCCGCCACCGTATCCACGTCTTCTGCGTGGAAGGAGTCCCCCAGCACGTCCCCCAGGTCTTCTAAGTTTACTTGCCCCTCCACCAGGAAGGTGTCTTCCTCTTCTTGTTTTATGGGGGGCGTTTCTTCGTCGTACTCGTCCTGGATTTCCCCCACGATCTCCTCCAGGAGGTCTTCCAGCGTCACGAG
>CALMLW010000235.1 GCA_937868015.1 uncultured Synergistaceae bacterium
CAAAAAAACCGCCCCCGAAGGGGGTCGGGCCTGGCGTCGCTACGCCGAAGACCCCCGGGAGAGCGCCCTCTCCCGGGATCTGGGGGAGTTCCTCTCCTCCTGTAAGACCGAAAGAGAAGCCGCCCGGTTCATCGAGGCCGCTCTGAAGTCCGCCGGAAGCCTTCCGGTGGGCCATAATAAGGGCTTTTGCCCCGGAGATATGGTCCATCTGGTGTGGAAAAACCGCGCCGTGGCGGCGGCCCGGATCGGCACGGCCCCCCTGGCCGAGGGCTTTCGCCTGGTGGGGGCCCACGTGGACGCCCCCCGGGTGGACGTGAAGCCCCACCCCCTCTACGAGGACTGCGGTCTCGCCATGGTCGACGGTCAATACTACGGCGGCGTCAAGAAGTACCAATGGACCAACGTGCCTCTGGCGCTCCACGGGGAGTTTCACCTCGCCGGAGGGGTCTCCAAGGCGGTGGTGGTGGGGGAGGCTCCGGAAGACCCCGTGCTGGTCATCCCCGACCTGGCGCCCCACCTGGATTGGGAGACGGACAAGCGCACCGCCAAAGAGACCGTCCTGGGAGAGAACCTGGACGCCATCGGCGCCTCCCGTCCCGACCCGGGGACCGAAAAAGAGCCCGCCCTGGCGGCGCTGAAACGCCACCTGAAAGACGTCTGGGGAGTGGAGGAAGAGGATCTCATGGCCGCCGACCTCGCCCTGGTGCCTGCGGGGCCCTCCCGGGACGTGGGCTTTGACCGGGGAATTCTGGGAGCCTACGGCATCGACGACCGGGCCTGTTCCTTCCTGGCCTTCCGCGCCTTTCTCGACCTCCCCACGCCGGAACGCACGGCGGTCTTTCTCGCCGTGGACAAAGAGGAAATCGGCAGCGAAGGCGTGGCTTCGGCCCAGGGGGCGCTCTTGGAAACCTTTCTGCTGGAACTCTTGGAGGGTACGGGAAGCGACGCTTCGCCGCGGGGGATGCGGCGCTGCTTCGCCCGCTCCGAGGCCCTCTCCGCCGACGTCACCGAGGCCGCCAACCCGCTGTACAAGGACTTTTTCGATCCGCGTCAGCTTCCGGTGGCGGGAAATGGGGTCACCATCATGAAGTATACCGGGCGCGGTGGCAAAAACGTCGCCAGCGAGGCCCCGGGGGAGTTCGTGGCCCGGGTGTTGGAGCGCCTCCGGGCCGACCGGGTGCCCTGGCAGCCGGGGAGCCTGGGCAAGGTGGATAAGGGGGGCGGGGGGACCATCGCCATGTACCTGGCCCGCCTGGGCATGGACGTGGTGGACGTGGGGCCTGCGGTGCTGTCGCTCCACTCCCCCTGCGAGATGATCAGCAAGGCGGACGTCCTTTCCACCTTCGACGCCTACGGAGCCTTTTGGAGGCACTGATTTCCTCTTTACGGATCGCTGGCGCCCCCCCAGGGAGATGCCCTGGGGGGGGCCTCCCGAAGCGATCCGCAGCGCACGAGGGAGTATCCCCAAAAAGGTCCCTTGGGCGCGAATCCCGCCCCCCTTCGTTTCGCCGGGGGCGGCTTTTGTCGGCTCCCGTGACCCTGGAGACCCTAGGAGGTGCCGTCGGTTGAGAAAAACTTCCCCGTCCGGTCGAGGAACGCCCCAAGATCTCCTTCTCCGACGCCTTCCCGGGGCCCCGCCTCCCGGAGAAGAGGCCGTGGCCCTTCGCCATAACGTCTTCGTTCCCCTCCCGCCGGGGTCGCCCGCGCCCCCCAGGGGGGCGACCCCGCGCTGTCCCCAGGAGGGGGTTTCCTTTCGGGAGGCGGTGGAGGGCATGTGCCTCTACGCCCTGGAGCTCGATGCGCAGGGCGGGGTGGTCTTTTGCAACGCCTTCCTGCTTCACGTGGCCGGGTGGGACCTGGGATCGGTGAGGGGGAAAAACTGGTTCGACGACCTGCGTTCCCCCGACAATCCCATGCCGGGAGAACGCTTCCGCCTGGGGTTACGCCGGGGGTTCATCCCCCCCCACCACGAGGCGACCTTTCTCAGCCACTGGGGGGACCGACGTCGGGTCCGGTGGCACAACACCGTGTTGCGGGACGACGAGGGGCGGGTCACCGGCATCCTGAGCCTGGGGGAGGACCTCACCGAACAGCGTCGGGCGGAGTGGGAGGAGCGCAAGGCCCGCATCCAGGCCGAGGCCCTGAACAAGGTGGTGCGGGCCGTGGGGGCCCACCAGGACATGGACGAGCTGCTCTGTCGGGTGGATCAGCAGCTAAACCGCTTCATGGAGATCCCCTGCCTGATGGTGGCCCTCGGGCACCCGGAGTGGCGGGTGGTCTACCGGAGGGGCGGGCAAAACCGAAGCCCGGAACCCTTCCCCGGGGAGTGGGCCTTTTTCGACCGGGTGCTCCGGGAGGGAAAGCCCCTGCACCTTCCCGACGGCCGGGGGGGCGGGGCCCTCGGCCCCCATCTCGAAGGGCTCTTAAAGATCCCCGAGGTCCATAGCATCATGGCGGCCCCCCTCGTCTTCGGGGATCGGACCCTGGGGGTCATGATGGCCCTATCTACGGACTCCGATCTCGTATACTCGTCGGACGACATGGCCTTCTTCGCCGCTGCGGCGTCCCCCGTGGCCCTGGCCCTGGAGAACTCCCGCCTCTTCACCGAGATGGGAAACTTGGCCATGACCGATGCCCTCACGGGAGTCGCCAACCGGAGGTCCCTCTTCATGTTGGGAGAGCACGAGATTTCCCGGGCGGTGCGGCGACGCTCTCACATTTCGTTCTTCATGCTCGACCTGGATCACTTCAAAAACGTCAACGACCGCCACGGCCACCGGGTGGGGGATGGGGTACTACACCACGTGGCCCAGATCTGCCGCCGATCCCTCCGGGAGGAGGACCTCCTGGGGCGATACGGCGGCGAGGAGTTCGTCGTGGTGCTGCCGGATACGGGGCACTACGAGGCCTGGAGCGTCGCGGAGAGGCTGCGCGGCGCCGTGGAGGAGGCCCCCTTCCACCTGGAGGGGCGTCCCCTCCCCATCACCATCAGCGTGGGGGTTTCCACGCTCCCCGGGGGTTCCCCTCGTATCTCCCTGGAGACCCTCCTGGACCGGACGGATCAGGCCCTCTACGAAGCCAAGCGCGCCGGACGCAACGCCGTGGCGGGAGCCCCCATCCCCGATCACTTCGTCGATACGGCGAGGCTTTCCTCCCTCCGAAGACGCCAGAGCACGTAGACCCCGTCCTCGGACAGGGGGGTCCTCTTGCCAAAAAGGGCCCGGGCCACGCCGCGCTCCGCGCCCCGGAGGCGGCGAATTTCTTCCTTGCCCCAGTTTCCCCGCTCCCCTTGATCCCACCGACGGAGCACCTCCACCGCAGGCACCACCTGGATATCCCGCTTCCCCCCCGGGAGGCGGCGGTACCGGGTCCACACCGGGGTGGCCGAGACCCCCAAAAGCGCCACCTCGTCCCCCCGGCGCTCCAGGTCCACGTGGAGCACGGCGCTCCGCTCCCGGGGTTCGGTGCGCTGGGAAGAGATGAAGTTTCCCAAAGACCAAGCCACCACCCGGGCATCCCCGGGGACGTCGGGGGAGAAGATCTCCACCTCCTGGAGGACGTGGGGGTGGGTCCCCAGCACGATCCGGGCCCCTCCATCCAGGGCGGCCTTGGCGGCGGCGCGCTGCGCCGGGCTGGGGGTGAGCTGGTACTCGTTGCCAAAGTGGAGGGAGACCACCCGCACGTCCGCCGAGGCGCACCGGGCCAGGTCGGCGCTGATGGCCTGTCCCAGGAGGTTCACCATCCAGGGGGCGTCTTTGGGCACGGGGATGCCGTTGGTACCGTAGGTGTAGGCGAGGAAGGCAAAGGTGATCCCCCCTCGCTCCAGGATCAGGGGGGGGCGATCCGAAGAGGCAAAGGTCCCCGTAGACCCCAGCCCCTCCGCCGCCAGGACCTCCAGGGTGCGCAAGACCCCCTCCCGCCCCCGGTCGAGGCAGTGGTTATTGGCGGTGAAGAGCCCGTCGAAGCCCGCATCTTTCAGGGCCGTCGCCCAGGGATCGGGGGTGGAAAAGCAGGGGTA
>CALMLW010000236.1 GCA_937868015.1 uncultured Synergistaceae bacterium
TCTCCCCGGGCTTCCACGTCGATGTGGATGTCCAGGTCCCCCACCCGTCCCTCCACCAGGGTGAAGTCCCCTCGGTAGATGGCTCCCCTTTCCAGCGTTACCCGGGTCACGGGGCGGACGGTGATTTTCCCCTCGGGGCCGTGGACGTGCACTTCGTTGTAGGTGAAATCTCCCCCCTCGTCCACCACGAGGTCCCCTTCCATGGCGTGGAGAAACTCGATGGCGTTAGGAAAGATGCAGTGGGCCAGAAAGGTGGCCCGGGCTCCCTTGCCGATGTGGATGCGGCTTTGGATGGTCTGGCGCCCCTCATGGCCCAGGTGCCCGAAGCACAGATGGACGGGCTTGGCGATGACGGTGCCATCGGCCACGGTGATGCGGGCGGCGATGCCGTCTGGCAGCTCATCGGCCTCGATGGTCACCCCGGGGAGTTCGTGGTGGGCCAAGACCTTGTTGGCGTGGACCACCACGTACACCGCGTCGTCCTGTCCCAGAAGGCTCCCGGAGCCTTCTCCTGCGGTGCGTTCGGCGATGTCCACCAGGGTCTTGTATTCGTCCTGCACGCTGAACATGGCTAACACACCTCCTTGGGGACGGGTAAGGCGGCCGGGAGTTCCGGAGCGACCGGAAGGAGGGGCGTTTCGGTGCAAGGAGAGCACTGACTCATGAAGTATCGCTTTACGGCTTCGGCGCTGCCCTCCAGGATGATGCGCCCGTTGCACATGAGATAGGAACGGTCACAGGCCGCCGCCACGTCCTCCCGGTGGGTGATGAGCAGCACGCCGTTGGCGCCCCCCGCCAGATCGCGGAAGAGGTGCATGATGTCCCCCAGGGCGATGAGGTCCACGCCGGAGTCGGGCTCGTCCAGCATGGCCAGCCGGGGCTGCATGAGGAAGATGGAGGCGAGCTCGATGCGCTTGCGCTCCCCCCCCGAGAGAGCCTTGTCCACCATGCGCTCCAGATAGGGGGTTTCGAGCTGCACCCGGGAGAGGGCGTCCTCCATGTCCGCCTCTTTGACCCCCTGGGCCGAGAGCCGGAGGTACTGGCGCACGGTGATACCCTCGTACCGGGCGGGGTGTTGCCACGCTAAAGTTAGTCCTCGCTTGGCCCGCTGAGAGATCGGCTCTCCGGTGATATCCTCTCCGGCAAAGAAGATCTTCCCCGACGACGGGGTGTAGCGATGGGTGCCCATGAGGGCGTAGGCCAGGCTCGACTTGCCCGCCCCGTTGCGCCCCAGCACTCCCACGATCTCTCCGGGGTTGACCCGGAGCGTCACTCCTTTGAGGATGGGGTTCCCTTCTCGCGTCACGTGGAGATCGTCCACAAAAAGTAGGTTCTCTCGCATGATCCTTCCTCCCTGCGCCGCCCGGCCGAGGGGCGGGGTCCGTATGTTTGGTGGAGAAACGCCCTATCTATCGCTATTATGGGGCTTCGGGATGGGAGTGTCCAGGGCCTTCGGGGATAAGGGGAAGTAAGGCTATCAAAAAGACCGAAATTATACGGATCCCTTCCGGATCCCCCTGTGATATACCGATGAGGCCCTTCGCCGGGGGCGACCCCTTTCCCGGGAAGGTTTTTCTCGCCCTGCGGGAAGGGCCTTTTGGCAGTCAAGGTAAAATATTTATCAATTTTTCGAAGGGAGGGGATCCTCGTGGATCAAGGCAAAGGTTCTTCCCATCGAGGTGAGCGCAAAATCGTCCTCGACGTGGAGGGGATGCACTGCGCCTCCTGCGTGGGCAACGTGGAGCGGGCCTTGAAGGGTGTGGCGGGGGTGAGGGACGCGGTGGTGAACCTGGCGACCCGTCGGGCCTCGGTGGAGGCCTCGGAGGAGGTTTCGATCGATGAACTGGTGAAGGCGGTGGAGCGCCTTGGCTTTGCCGCCTCGGCGCGGGAGGAGGCGCCCCCTTCCCTCTCCAGGAAGGTCTTTGACGTGGAGGGGATGCACTGCGCCTCCTGCGCCATGAACCTGGAAAGGCGCCTTCGCCAGGTGGCCGCCGTGAGCTCGGTGGCGGTGAACTTTCCTCAGAAAAGGGCCGTGGTGGATCTGACGGGGGTCGTGGAGCCCGGGGCGCTGGAAAGGGCGGCCCAGGAATTGGGTTTTCGTATGGAACCCCACCGAGAGAGGCGGGCCGAAGCCGAAGACTACGCCGCCCGGGAGCTCCGCGAGGCCCGAAGGCGCTTTATCTGGGGCTGGATCCTGGCGGTCCCTTCGATGGTGATCATGGTCCTGCACGAATTCGGCATCAACGTCCCCTCCGATCTGACCCAGCACCTGTTATTGGAGCAGTTTTTGAGCTTTCTGGTGATCTTCGTCGCCGGAGGGGATACCATTCTCCGGGCGGTGCGCCAGGGGGTGCGGGGGCATACCAGCATGGACACCCTTATCGCCCTGGGTACGGGGGCCTCCTTTGCCTCGGGTCTCTTGAAATTGGCGGGGTGGCCCGTGACGAGCTTCGCCATGGTGGGAGGCATGATCATGGCCTTTCACCTCACGGGGCGCTATCTGGAGACAGGGGCCCGGAGCCGGGCAACCCGGGAGATCGCCAAGCTGGTGGAGATGGGGGCCCGCACCGCCCGAGTAGAGCGCCCGGAAGGGGAAGTGGAGATCCCCGTGGAGGATCTGGTCCCCGGAGACCTGCTGGTGGTGCGCCCCGGGGAAAAGATCCCCCAAGATGGCGAGATCGTGGAAGGGGTGGCCAGCGTGGATGAGGCCATGATCTCAGGCGAGCCGCTTCCCGTGGTGAAGTCCCCCGGGGACGAGGTGACGGGGGCCACGGTGAACGTCGATGGCTTTCTCAAGATCCGGGTGACCCGGGTGGGAGGGGCCTCTTTTCTTTCCCAGATCATCGCCCTGGTTTCCGAGGCCCAGGGCACCAAGGTTCCCATCCAGGCCTTCGCCGACCGGGTGACGTCGGTCTTCGTGCCGGTGGTGGTGTCTTTGGCGGTGGGATCCTTTGTCCTCCTCTACGGGGCCCCGGGGATCTTCGAGGGGCTCTGGGGCGCCGTGGCGCCCTTCTTCCCCTGGGTAGATCCCGGGGCTCCGGTGCTATCCCGGGCCCTTTCCGCCGCCATCGCCACGTTGGTCATCGCTTGCCCCTGCGCCCTGGGGCTCGCCACCCCCACGGCCCTCATGGTGGGCACGGGGCTCTCCGCCCGGCGGGGGATCCTGTTCAGAAACGGCGAGGCGGTGCAGACCATGAAGGCGGTGGACGTGGTACTGCTCGATAAAACCGGCACCCTCACCACGGGGAAGCCCTCCGTGGAACGCCTGGTGCTAGAGGGGGAGACGGCGGCCGAAGAGCTTCTCCGGGCGGCCCTGGCCCTGGAAGATCGATCGGAGCACCCCTTAAGCCGGGCGGTGGTGGCCTTTGCGAGACAGCAGGGGGTGACGTCGGCGGAGGTGGAGGTGGAGGTGGAGGACTTTGCCGCCGTGCCGGGGCGGGGGGTTCAGGGGCGAGTGGGGCGTAAGATGTGCCGCATCGGGAGCTTGGCCTGGCTCGCCGAAAAGGGGATGACCCTGCCCGAGGAGCTACGGCGGGCGGCGGAGGAGGGACAGGTGTCGGGGGCCACGCCCCTGGTGTTCTTCGACGACGCGGTGCGGGCCCTCTTTCTGGTGACGGATGCGGTGAAATCCGAGAGCGCCGGAGCGGTGCGCCGCCTCCGGGAGATGGGCAAGCATACGGTGCTCCTCACGGGAGACACCCGGGGGGCGGCGGAGCGGGTGGGGACCCTCCTGGGGGTGGACGAGATCGTGGCGGAGGTGCGTCCCCAGGATAAGATGGCCGTGGTGGAGCGTTTCCAGGCCGATGGTCGGACGGTGGCCATGGTGGGAGACGGCATCAACGACGCTCCGGCGCTGAAGCAGGCCCACGTGGGCATCGCCCTGGGGACAGGGACGGATATTGCCCGGGAGGCAGGGGACGTGGTGTTGGTCCGGGGAAATCTGGAAGCCCTGGGAGAGGCCTTTTTCATCTCCGACGCCATGTTCCGGAAGATTCGCCAAAACCTCTTCTGGGCGTTTTTTTACAACGTGGTGGCTCTGCCCCTGGCCTTCCTGGGGCTTTTGCACCCCCTCATGGCGGAAGCCGCCATGGCGCTGAGCTCATTGAACGTGGTGGGCAACTCCCTGCGTCTGCGGCGCCTGATGCCCCAAGGAGAGGACCCTGCCGCTCGTCGGTAGCGGCCCGGGGGCCTTTATTTTCCGCCATCGGTGCCCCCGGCCGGGGTCTAATCGGCCCTGCCGAGGGGAGAAGGGCATGGGAAGTTTTGAAAGACCAGAAAGGGATGACTTTGGATGGGCTCTTCGCCGAAAAAGACTTTGAAGCCCCAGGGGGCCTCGATGAGCGCCGAGAAGGGGATGTCGTCGGTGCGTCTTTACGTCCGGGGTATGCACTGCCCCTCTTGCGAGATGATGGCGGAGTCCCGGTTAGGCTCCCAGTCGGGCATTTTAGGGGCGAAGGCCTCTTTCCGCGACGGCACGGTGGTTTTTGAGACGAACTGCCCGGAAAAATGGACCCCCGAGGCCCTGGGAGATCTTTTTCGGGATCAGGGGTACCGCTTCTCCCGGGAGGAGCCCTCCAAGGGGTCTCGGGTCGCGGCTCTTTTGGGAATCCTTGGGGTGGTAGGGGTGATCGTCCTCTCCGCCCGATGGGATCTGGGGGCCCTGATAGACCTGTCTCCGACCTCGTCTCTGGGAATGGTGGCCCTCTTTGGGGTCCTGGCGGGATGCTCCTCCTGCGCGGCCCTGGTGGGGGGAATGGTGTGGGCCCTGGCCCCCCGGTGGCGAGGCAAAGGGGCCCACGGAGCCTTCGCCGCCGGACGCCTGGGGGCCTATCTCGTGGGAGGGGCGCTCCTGGGGGGATTGGGGGCGGAGGTGCGCCCTTCGCCGATGCTTTCGTCGGTATTGGTGTTTGGCGTGGCCCTCGTCATGGCGGGACTGGGGCTTTCCATGATGGGCCTTCCGGGGTGGCATGCCCTTCCCCTGCCGGGGGGTAGGATGGGGAGGCGTTTCCTGGAAGCCCAGGGACTCTCGGATAAGGGTCCCTGGCTGGCGGGGGTGGTATCGCTTTTTCTGCCCTGCGGTTTTTCCCTGACGGTGCAGGGGTTGGCCCTGGTCTCGGGGAGCCCCTGGCGGGGGGCGGCGCTCATGGGGGTCTTTGCCTTGGGGACCCTGCCTTCTCTGGCCATCATCGGCCTTTCCGGAGCCTCGTGGGGAGGGGCCCCGAGGGCGTGGGGACGGAGGGTGGCGGGGGCTTTGGCGGTGGCGGCGGCGGTATGGAGTGCCAATACCCAGCTGAACGTCCTGGGGGTCCCCAGCCTATCCGACCTGGGGCGCCCCGTCGCGGCGTCGCCCGAAATCTCCCCGTCCCCGGTGGATTCCGGCCCCCAGGAGCTCACCATGGAGGTGGGGGGACGGGGTTACTCCCCTCGCCATTTCACGGTGAAAGCGGGAGTTCCCGTGCGATGGCACATCGTGGACAGGGGCTTCAGCGGGTGTACCAACGCCATCCAGGCTCCGGGGCTCTTTGACGGCGTGCTCCCCCTGGTGCGGGGAGGCACCGCCACGGTGGAGTTTACCCCCGAATCCCCCGGGACATACAAGTTTGCCTGCTGGATGGGCATGGCCACGGGGGAGATTCAGGTGGAGTGACCCTTTCGAGGGGCGGGGTGGCCTCACGGAGTGTACATGTCGAAGACCGCGTTGTAGACCGTGCTGAAACGTTCGTTGTAGTTCCCGGAGACCTCCACCACGGGGGAAAAGCCGTATTCTTCGTACATCCGGCGCAGCATGGCGTGGAGGCGCCAGCGTTCGGGCTCCGCCCCGTGGATGCGCTGGCCGTCGGGTACCCAGGGGACGCTGGGGGTGAGCAGAAAGGTCACGTCGTATCGGGCGGGATCGACGAAGGCCCCCACCCGGGGGTTGCGGGCCCCCATGTATAGTTCGGAATAGTAGTTTGTCACCACGGCGTCGGTGTCGAAGAAGACCACGCGGTTGGCGGTGCGCATGGCCTTATAGTCTTCCTCGTACTGGAGGTGTGCCATGCGGGCGAAGTCCATGGGGGTAAAGATGGTCTCGTCGCCGCCGAGGTGCTGCTGGGCGTAGTATCGCCCCACCTCTTCTGACCAGGAGGTGTGAAAGATCTTGGCGAGCTTTTTCACCAAAGTGGTTTTTCCCGTGGATTCCGTGCCGCTCACCAGGATCTTTTGCACGAAGAAAGGACGGGCGGAGCCGCAGATAAAATCCCAATATCGCAAGGGGTTCTTGCGGATGCTGGTGCCGGAGATATTCCACTGCCCCCGGTGGGGGTCCACCATGACGTACTGGGCCCCGGGGAAGAAGTGGCGAAAGCTCACGGCGTACTCCGGTTCTCCGCCGAAGATCAGATCTATGGGCTCCCCCACGGCCTCTTGGACCCGAAGGGCCCACTCCTCCCACCCTCCGGGAAAGGGGGGCACGGTGGATTCGTCCACGGAGCGCACGTCGATGTTCTCGAAGCCCTGAAGCTCCTGGCGGAGCCATTGTTTTCGCTGCACCTCGGAAATGGGGCGACGCAGGCCGTCTCTAAGGCAGATGGCGTCGTCTTCGGGGCTCCAGGATAGGACCACCACCAGGCGGTCCACCAGGGTATGGGCCTGGAGGATCCCCGCCAGATGCCCCCGGTGGAGGGGGAGAAACTTTCCCGGAAAGATGCCCAGGGTCATGGTCGATTCCTCCTAGCTTTCTGAGGGGTGGGGAGCCTCGTAGAAGGATCCCATGAGCTTTTTCCAGTCCACGCCCTCCGCCAGGAGGTCCGGGCAGGTGGCGTCGGGATAGAACCAGTGGCGTCCCAGTCCCTGGATCATCTGGTACCAGTCATGGACGTCGGGGGGCACCACGCCCCCTTCGGGGGTAATCTTGCGGAGTTCGTGATAGATCAGGGCGGTTATCTGGGCCTGATCCAGGGGCTCCAGGCTCTTTTCGTAGAACTCCACCATGAAGAAGTACGAGCCTCCGCCAAGCTGGTAGAGCACCTCCTGCCACTTGGGGGGAACCTTGGAGGTCCGGGCCAGCACCACCCTCTTTTTCTGTTTCCCCAGGCTCTTGCGGTTCATCAAAAACAGTACGCTTTCGGGATCCACGTGCCGCAGTTCCTCGTACTTGCGCCTCAGGGCCTCGGCCATGGGGCGGAATCGTTCGTTGCACACTTCGAAGCCGAAGATCTCCTCCACTTTGCATCCACCTCCCCGTCATTCTCGCCTCGCATTATAATACGCCCGAGGCCCTTCGGCGGCAGAATTTCGGGTAAAATGGGGAGCAGCTTTGGAAGAGGCCCCTCGAAGGGGCCCCTCGAAGAGTAGAAAAGGGGGATAACTCGTGGGAAAACGGCTGATGGTGAAGCTCGTGGCTCCGCTGGTGCTTTTGGTGGCCCTGCTGGGGGGAGGATTCCTCGTCACCATGGGCATTCTGGAGTCCCAAAAGGACGACGGGCTGCTGGTGAACCTGGCGGGAAGGCAGCGCATGCTCTCCCAGCGCATGTCCAAGGAGTTTTTTGCCTTCTTGGTGACGGGGGACGAGGCCCTTAAGGGTAAGATAGAGCAAGGGATCAAGGTCTTCGATGCCACCATGAAGGCCCTATCCCGAGGGGGCTTGGCCCCCCTGGATATGGCCTTTTCCCGCACGGCGGAGCTCCCTCAGGCGCCGTCGGAGCTCCGGGAGCGCCTGGATGCGGCGGAGAAGATGTGGGGCCCCTTTCAGGAGCATCTTCGGGCCGTTAATCGCAGTGATTTGCTCCAAGATAAGGCTTTGATAGATACGGTGAAGCAGGAAAACGAAGTCCTGGTGGGGGCCCTGGACGCCCTCACGTCGGAATTCCAGAAAGTGGCCGAGGATCGGGTGTCTCAGATCATCCTCGTGCAGGAGGGACTGACGGTGTTGGGGCTCCTTATCCTGGGGCTCTGTCTGGTCTTTTACACCCGATCCATTTTGCACCCCTTGCGCCAGTTGGGAGCCATGGCCCAGGAGCTATCCAGTGGCGACGCGGACCTCACCCGGCGTCTGCCCGTGACCACCGAGGACGAAATAGGGCGGCTGGCGAGGGACTTCAATGCCTTTTTAGAGACCCTGGGGGACCTGGTGTCCCAGGTAAAAGAAGAATCCGAGGCCCTGGCTCGAAAGGTGGAGAGCGTGGACTCCTCCGCCCGATCCATGGAGGAGATGGCCTCCCTTCTGGCGGAAAGCGGCACCAAGCTGAAAGGCGTGGTGGCTCAAAACAGCGAGGCCGTGGAGACCATCAACGCGGGCATGGAAGAGGTGGCCTCGGGCACCCAGACCGCAGCCTATTCCAGCTCCAGCGCGGCGGAGGGGGCGGAAGGGGTGCGGGCCCTGGCCCAGGAGGCCCAGGAAAAGGTCAAAGTATTGGGAGAAGCGGCCCAGAGCCTGGCGGATCAGACCCGTTCCACCGGAGGCAAGGTCTCCACGGTGCAGGGCTTTGCCCAGGAGATCGGCAAGTTGGTGGATGTCATTGCCCGGATCGCCGACCAGACCAATTTGCTGGCCCTGAATGCGGCCATCGAGGCCGCCCGGGCGGGGGAGGCGGGACGGGGCTTCGCCGTGGTGGCGGAAGAGGTGCGCAAGCTGGCGGAGGAATCCAACGGCGCCGCCAAAAACATCGTCGGCCTGGTGAGCCACATCCGGGGCTCCGTGGGAGAAGCGGTGGTGGCCATGGGGGAAACGGGAGAGGCGGTGTCCTCGTCGGTGTCCCAGGTGGGCACCGTGCGGTCGAGCCTGGAGACGCTCCTGCATAAAGTGGAGCAGATCGTGGACGCCGTGCAAGACATCGCGGCGGTGAGCGAAGAACAATCCGCCAGCGCCGAAGAGGTGGCGGCCTCCACGGACAAGATCGCCGCCTTCTCCGGGCGGACCTCGGATGAGGCGGACCATCTGGCGGTCATGGCCGCCGACCTGTCCCGCCTGGTGGAAACGGTGTCCGAGGCCGTGAGGCTTCTATCGGAGAGATCGCACAACCTGGAGAGGCTCACGGCGGGCTTCCACACGGCCCCCAGAACAGGGGTCCGGGCCTTGTCCCGGTAGACCTGGGGGGAAGGGCGGAACGCCGTAAGATCTTTTTTAGGGGAGGATTTTCATGCGCGTCGTGGACGTGAGTGCCCTGACCGACCTGGTGAGAAATCTGGCCCTGGAGGCCAACTTTCGCCTGCCTCCGGACGTGATCCGGGCCCTGGAGGAGGCCCATTCTCGGGAGATCTCCCCCGGGGGGAGGCGGGTGCTGGCCGACCTCCGGGAAAATGGCCGCGTGGCCCAGGAAGAGGGCTTGCCCCTGTGTCAGGACTGCGGTCTGGCGGTGGTCTTTTTGGACGTGGGAGAAGAGGTGGCCTTCTCCGGTAAGGGGGTGGAAGAAGCGGTGCACGAGGGCATTCGCCAGGCTTATCGCCAAGGCTATCTCCGAAGATCCGTGGTGTCCGATCCTCTCTTTGACCGCCGAAACACGGGGGATAACACCCCGGCCATTCTCCATCTCCGGTGGGTGCCCGGAGATCGGATCCGGGTCACGGTGGCCCCCAAGGGCATGGGAAGCGAGAATATGAGCGCCCTGAAGATGCTGCGCCCCGTCGACGGGGAAGAAGGGGTGCGGGCCTTCGTGGTGGAGACCGTGGCCGCCGCAGGGCCCAACCCCTGCCCCCCCGTGGTGGTGGGGGTGGGCATCGGGGGAAACTTCGAAACCGCCCCCCGGGCGGCCAAGAGGGCTCTGTTGCGCCCCTGCGGCGATCCCCACCCCGATCCCCGCTATGCCGCGTTGGAACGGAAGATACTCGAAGAGATCAACGCCCTAGGGGTGGGTCCCGCCGGATATGGAGGGAGCATCACGGCGCTGGCGGTACACGTGGAGTGGCTTCCCACCCATCTGGCGGGCTTGCCCACGGCGGTAAACATATGTTGTCACGCCCATCGCCACGCCTCGGGAGAGCTTGGGGGAGAGGAGAGGGGATCATGATATCCCGACCGGAGACCCCCTTCAGGATGACGACGCCCCTGGTTCCAGAGGCCCTCCGAGGCCTCCGGTGTGGCGACGCAGTGCTCCTTTCGGGGACGATCTTCACCGCCCGGGACGCGGCCCACCGGCGCATGGTGGAGGTCCACCTCCGGGGAGAGCCCCTTCCCTTAGACCTCCGGGGGCAGGTGATCTACTACGCAGGCCCCTCTCCCACCCCCCCGGGGAGGGCGGTGGGAGCCATTGGTCCCACCACCAGCGGCCGCATGGATCCCTACACGCCCCTGCTCCTGGAGCTGGGGCTCCGGGGGATGATCGGCAAGGGGCGGCGGAGCGCCGAGGTGGTGCGCGCCATGGTAAGCTTTGGGGCGGTATACTTCGGCGCCACGGGGGGAGCGGCGGCCCTCTTGGCCCGGTCGGTGCGGCGAGTCCTTCCCGTGGCCTATGACGACCTGGGCCCCGAGGCCATCACGGCGCTGGAGGTGGAGGACTTTCCCGTGACGGTGGTGGTAGACCTCCGGGGACACGACCTCTACGATGAGGGCCCGGCGGCGTTTCTTGAAAGCCTGAAAGGAAGCGGGACCGGGGCCTGAGGCCCTTAAGAATTCGGGGAGGACCTCTCCCCGGAGACGAACGAAGGAGGATGCGGCGGTGGGAGAAAGTCGCGACGATATTTACCGGGAAGCCCTGGAGGCGCATCGGAGGCACCGAGGTAAGATCTCCGTGGAGTCCCGGATGCCCGTGGATAACTTTCATGATCTATCTCTGGCGTACACCCCCGGAGTGGCGGAGCCCTGCCGGGCCATCGAAAAAAACGTGGCGCAGGTCTGGGAGCTCACCAACCGGGGCAACTGCGTGGCGGTGGTGAGCGACGGCAGCGCCGTTCTGGGGCTGGGAGACATCGGCCCCGAGGCCGCCCTACCGGTGATGGAGGGCAAGTGCGTTCTTTTCAAGCGCTTCGCGGGGATCGACGCCTTTCCCCTGGTGGTGGCGGAGCGGGACCCCGACGCCCTGGTGGATCTGGTGGCGCGTCTGGCCCCATCCTTCGGAGGCGTAAACCTGGAAGACATCTCCGCCCCCCGGTGCTTTGACGTCGAAGCCCGGCTTCAGGATCGCGTTTCCATCCCGGTGTTTCACGACGACCAGCACGGCACCGCCGTCATCGTCCTCGCCGGAGTGCTCAACGCCCTGAAACTTGAGGGCAAGGTTCTGGAGACGGCCCGGATCGTCATATCGGGGATGGGGGCCGCCGGCACCGCCATCGCCCGCATGTTGGCCTCGGCGGGGGCTCGGCATCTGGTGTGCTGCGGCCGCCGGGGCGTTTTGGATCCCGAAGATCCCCAGGCCTCTCCGGTGCAGCGTCTCCTGGCCCGGGAGACCAACCCCGAAGGCGTGCGGGGGGATCTTGCCCAGGCCCTGCGGGGCGCCGACGTCTTCATCGGCGTCTCCAAAGGGGGGACGGTGACCCGGGAGATGGTGGCCTCCATGGCGCCGGGGAGCGCGGTCTTCGCCCTGGCCAACCCCGTGCCGGAGATTTTCCCCGAGGAGGCCCGGGCGGGGGGAGCGGCCATCGTCTCCACGGGGCGCAGCGATTTTCCCAACCAGGTGAATAACTGCCTGGGATTTCCCGGTATTTTCCGGGGGGCTCTGGACGCGGGGGCCCTCCGCATCACCGAGGGCATGAAGCGGGCGGCGGCAAGGGCCCTGGCGGAGATGGTGGGGGATGGGCTCACCCGGGAGTACATCATCCCCTCGGCCTTCGATCCGGAGGTGGTGCCCTCCGTGGCGGCGGCGGTGGCCCGGGCGGCCCGGGAAGAGGGCGTGTGCCGGTAGGTTCCCACCGCCTTTGGGAACGTATCGATGATGATGGGATCCTCCGGCGCTCCGGAGGGATGGGGGAGCCATGAAGCGTCGTGACCTGGGGTTGTCCGCCTTGGCCACCTACTTGGTGCAGGCCTATGTGGCGGTGTTTTTTCTGTACCCCGTGGCCTTGCAGCAGGAAGGGATCCCCCTGACGCTGGTGGGGGGGCTTTTGGGGGCCTATTTCGGCGCCACCACCCTGGGGCGCCCCCTGGGAGGGGTGATGGTGGAGCGCCTGGGGGTGCGGTGGGCCCTGATCCTCTCAGGAGTGGGATTGGTGCTCACCACCACGCCCATGATCTGGGTGCGTTCCCTGGGGCCCCTTTTGCTCCTGAGGGGAGGGATGGGGCTCTTCTACGGGGTGGCCATGGTGGCGGTGACGGCGTATCAGACGGCGGCCATTCCCGCCGCCGTTCGGGGGCAAGTCTTCGCCTGGATCGCCGTGGCTTACGTCCTCCCCCAGATCACGGTGATGCCCCTGGGGGACTTTTTCCTGTCCCGGGGGGGCACGGAGCTTTATCTGGCGCTGGCTCCGGTGCTGGCTTTGGGATGCCTCGGGGCGAGCCTTTTTTCGTCGGACCTCCCCCCGGCGACGGCGACCCCGGATCAGGGCTGGGGTTCCTGGGGAGAGCTCCTTCGGGTGAGGCCCTTTTACTTTGTGTTGGCCTCCGGGGCCGTGTTTTCCCTGGTGAATAGCTCCACCCTCCAGTACCTCAGCGCCGCCGCTGCGGAAAAAGGCCTGAGCTCCAGCGCGTTTTTCGTGGCCAACGCCGCCTCGGCGTTGGCCATGCGCCTGTTGGGATCCCGGGTGCTGGACCGTTTTCCCCGGGGGATCCTGTCAGGGGTCATGATCGCCCTCATGGGGGGAGTGCTGGTCCTCTTTCCCCGGGGAGATACCCATCTTTTTCTGGGGATCTTGGGGCTTGTGTACGGCGTGGGCATGGGATTTGGCTTTCCCATCCAGCTCGCCCTGGCCCCGGACTTTGTCCCCCGGCACCTTCTGCCCAAGGGTGTGGCGGGATCATTTTTCGTCATGGATCTGGCCTGGATAGTTACCACCGTGGGGGCCGCCCTGTTGGGAACGCGTTGGGGCATGGGGGGCACCCTGGCGGGGGTGGGGATCTTGGGCCTGGGGGGAGGATTTTTGGTGGCGGGGGCGGCGTGGCGCCTGGACAAAAGGCGCGCGGGGCTTCGGGACGAGGGCAAAAAAGATTAAAATTACTGACGGGGGCGATGGGCATGGATCTGAGGGCTTTTCTGCGGGCTGAAGTGAAGCCCGCCTTGGGATGTACCGAGCCGGGGGCGGTGGCCCTGGCGGCGGCCACGGCGGCCAAGGAGTTTTCGGGCCCCTTGGAGGGCATTAGGCTTCGCCTCTCGGCGAATGTGTTCAAAAATGGCCATAGCGTGGGCATCCCCGGTACGGGGGGGCTCCAGGGTAATCGCCTGGCGGCGGCCCTGGGGGCCCTGGCGGGGGACGCATCCAAGGGGCTTAGATCCCTGGAAGGGCTGCCCTCGGAGGCCGTGGAGCGGGCCCAGAAGCTGGTGGAAACAGGGAACGTCACGGAACAAGTGGTGCCCGACGTGCCCAGCGTCTATGCCGAGGTGGAGCTCCGGGGCCCCGAAGGCACGGCGGGGGCCGTGGTTTCCGGATCCCACGACCGGGTGGCAGAGGTGAGGAAAAACGGCAAGGTGGTGCGCCGCTTGTTGGAGGCGGACACCTCGGTCCAGGGTAGGCCCGCGTACCTGGAAGAGCTCATGCGCCTGACCATGGAAGATCTGTGGCGCCTCGCCGGAACCCTGGATGGCGAAATGGAGATCTTTCTCTTGGATGGGGCCCGGACGAACATGGAAGTGGGAGAGGCGGGCCTCCAGGGTGATTGGGGGTTGGGAGTGGGGCGGGTCCTACAGGAGCGCGGCACCCCCGGGGATCTTCTCTGGGAGATCAAGGCCACCGCCTCTGCCGCAGCGGATGCCCGGATGGGAGGGGTTCCCCTGGCGGTCATGAGCAGCGCGGGAAGCGGAAATCATGGCATCACCGCCATCATCCCCCTGGTGGTGGCGGCCCGCCATTGGGGTAGTCCTTTCCGATCCCTGGCGGAGGCCCTGGCGCTGAGTCATCTGGTGACGGGATACATCAAGGCCCATACGGGACGGCTCACCCCCATCTGCGGGTGCGCCGTGGCGGCGGGGGCCGGGGCGGCGGCGGGATTGGTGCGCCTGGCGGGGGGGACGGCGGCCCAGGGGGATCGGGCCGTGGCTTCTCTGGTGGCGTCTTTGGTGGGAATGTTGTGCGATGGGGCCAAGGGGTCCTGCGCCCTCAAGGTGGGGGCCGCCGCCGGAGAGGCCTACACCAGTGCCCTGCTGGCCCTGGAAAACTGCGGGGTGGGGGAGCGCCAAGGAGTGGTCTATGCCACCTTGGCCGACACCGCCCGGGCGGTGGGGACCCTGAGCACCCTGGGATTCTCCAGCGCCGACTCCGTCATGCTACGTCTCCTGGGAGAGCCGTAGGCAGGTAACCCTCGGGGGTTTGGGAAGGCTCGCGCCCCTTCTTTGCCCCCTAGGGGGCAAAGAAGGGGCGCGAGCCTCAGGTTTTCGGTCGTCACGGGCCTTCGTCGAGGACGTAGCCCTGGAGAATCTCTTCCAGATCGTCCAGCACCTCCTGTTGCCCCTGCCGTATTTCTTCCAGGCGCTCCATCTGGGCGGCCACCTGGCGAGACCCCTCCTCCACCCTATGGGCGGCCCGGTGTCCTTCGCTCATCTGGAGGTGTACGGAGTCCATGGCGCCTTCCACGGCCTCGTTGCCAGCGAGCTGCCCCTGGGTGGCCTGGGCGATGGACTGGATGCCCTTGGCGATATCCGAGACGTCTTCCATGATTTTTCCGATACGTTCGGCCGCCCCCGTGGAGTTCTCCACCGTTTTGGATATGAGCTCAATGGCGCCGTCGGTGTCCCGCACGGTCTCGTCCGTCCGGGTGCCCACTTCTTCAATTACCGACTGGATTTGGCGCGCCGCCTCGTTCGACTCCTCTGCCAGCTTACGCACCTCTTCGGCCACCACGGCAAAACCCCTACCGGCTTCTCCGGCCCGGGCGGCTTCGATGGCGGCGTTGAGGGCCAGGAGGTTCGTCTGGTCCGCGATGCCCCGGATGGTGGAGACGAAGCGAGATATGCTTTCCACCGAGTGCTCCAGGGCTCCCAGGGCATTCCTGACACGGGTGCTGGCCTTTCCCGCCTCCGCGATCTCCGCCGCCACGGAGCGCACCGCGTCGCCGTCGGAGGCCGCCTCCCGGGCCACCGTTTCGGCCTTTCGGGATAGGTCTTGGACCAGCTCCGCCGCTTCCCGGGAGGATCGGGTCACCGAGGCCACTCGGGCCTTGGTGCTCTCTGCCGCCTGGGCCACGTCCCCCACGGTGCGGACCATATCTCCCGCCGCCGCCAGCGCCTCTCGGAGGGAATCGGCCACTTCCACGTTGATCTGCTCCATGGCGTCGCCCCGCTCTTGAGATAGCTCCTGGATGCGGCGCATGCGGAGCACCAGATCCCGAAAGGAGGCGCTGATGCGGGAAAAGGCCCCCAGGACCACCTGGATCTCGTTGCGGCTTTCTTCTTGCCCCAGGGAGCAAGCCCTCAGGTCTCCCTGGGCCACTCGCTCCGCCGTATCTATCACCGAACGAAGGGGGGCGAGAAGGCGGCGAAGGACGATGGCCGCCAAGGCCATGCCCACCACCAGGGATAGGAGACCCCAGAAGATCATGCGCCCCCTCATGGCCCCCAGGGGGGCTAGGATCACCGATGAAGGGAGGGAGAGGGCCACGGTCCAAGAGGGGTCTTCAGTGCGAAAGGCAAAGACCTGGCGGGCCTCGCTGCCCGAGCCCACTGCGAAACTCCAGACCGTCCCCGGGGTCTGCCCCCGGCCGTTTTCTCTCAGGACGGCGCCAATTTCTTCCTCGGCGGCTCCCGGGTCGGCCCCTCCCAGAGGTCTTCCCTCCCCGTCGAGGATCAGGGCTTGGCTCCCTTCGCCGATATGGGTCTCCCGGATGAGCTTCACCAAGGGCTGAAGTGAAGTGCCCGATGATATCACGATAAAATCCTGGGGATCGCGGCCGGGGAGGGGGCGGTAGCTAGCGAAGTACGGCTCTCCTTGGATCGTGGTGGTTCCCGGGAATTCCTTTCCTTCGGTCACCACGCTTTGAAAAACCGGGCTATCTTCGGGGATCACCGTGCCCACCATGGAGTTTCCCTGGCCATCGCGCAGGGACGTGGCCACGCGCACCAGGGCGCTTTTCCCGTCCGACGACGCCACCTGAAAGAGGCTGAAGACCCCTCGCATGCGCCGACTCCACTCTTCGGGGAGGTCGTTGTTTCCGGTGAGCTTGGTTACCTTGCCTCCGCAGGAAAGGAGCAGCTGAGGAAGCTGCCATGTTCCCACGGCCCCGGGGGGGCGGGCGATGATGTTTCCCTGGGTCAGGGTGCTGGCGGCCACGTCCAGGTTAGAGACGCAGGCCTGGTTCAGGAGCTCCAGGGTCTTGTCCGTGGCCTGGGCCAGACCGGACACGGCCCCCGATTCTTGGGCCACGAAGCTCTCCATCAGCCTATCTCGGGCGGTGAGGTAGCTCCCCCAAAAGGACGCAGCCAAGACCCCCAGGACGATGAGGGCCACGCCGGATAAGATCTGAAACTTGAGAGAAACTCCGCGACGGCTACGATGCATCGTGTCACCCCCCGCAAACAACCCCCCCCAGAGGAAACGCCTCTCCCCGGGAGTCCCGTGGCGCCCTGCGGCGCGACCATCGAAAGTCGACGTCGTGTGACGGGAAAAAGTTTTCTCAGGCGATGGAATCCCCCCCCGGTGTCCGCGCCCCATGCCCTATAATGGAGCCTCAGGCGGGGATGATCAGGACGGGACTTTTTGCCGCGCCGATAAGGGCTTCGGCGGTACTTCCCACCAGGAGCCCCCACATTTCGCCGTGGCGGGATAGCCCTAGCACTAACAGAGAGGGGGCGAGGTCCTCCAGCACGGCGGGAAGTTCCTCGTTCGGGTCTCCGCTCACCAGGCGGGCGGTCACTTCCCCTCCCCAGGGGAGGAGAGATTCTTTCACCGCTTGGAGCGCCTCGTCCGCCGCCATGACGAGCTCTTCCGCCGCCCCGGGGTCGTCCAGGGGCACGGCGTGCAAGAGCACGGTCTGGCGAGCCCGCCCCTCGGCCACGCGCCGGAGGGATTCCAGTAGGGCGTCCGTGCGATCGGGGGCGAGGTCGGTGGCGACCACCATACGAGAGAAAAGATCCCCGGCGGGGAGCGTGCCGTCGTCGGGGAGGGGAATCAAGAGATGGGGCAGGGGGATGGGGCGTATCAGGGGCAGGGGGTCGTCTTCGGGGTGGATGATATGGGCCACCAGGGAGCACTTTTCTCTGTGAGCCACCTCCGCCAGGACTTCTTCGTCGTCTCCTGCGAGAACCAGGGAGCTGACGCCGCCGTGGAGGGCCTGGAGCTCCTCTTCCAGGGGACCCATGTGCTCCTCGGCGTCCCGTACGAGGCCAGGAGTTTCCAGCCCCGCTTCGGGGTTGACCACGTGAACCAAAAGCAGGGAGGTCCGGGGAGTGGCCAGGGAGTCCAGGATCCACTTCGCCCCTTCCAGGGACTGGGGGGAGAGATCGATGGGGTGGAGTATTCTTCGCAGCATGGGGATTCCTCCTTCTCGCGATGGCACGCTAAAATCTCTCCATCAGCATAGAGCGCGAAGGGCGCGCCGTCAAGGCGCTGGGGTAGGAGGTCTCCCATGGGAAGCGATGTGACGTGGCGTGCGCTGGGCGTGGTACGAAGGGCCTTCGAGGCCTTGCCTCCGGATTGGGCCCTCTTTGGAGGGGGAGTCCTGGGAGGATTGGTCTGGGCCCTGGACAAGGGGCGGGTGGACGGGGCGGAAGCCCGGTGCGTGGGGGCCCTGGGAGTGGGGGTGACCCGGGCCCGACGGATCGTGCGGGCCTCCTACGTCAACCTGGGGCGGAGCGTGGTCGAGTTTCTGCTCATCCCCAAAAGAGGAGAGCGGTGGCGATCCCGCGTGGCGGTGCACGGAGAGGAGTACCTCCGGAGAGCCCTGGAAGGGGGGCGCGGGGTGGTGCTCCTGACGGCCCACTTTGGCAGCTGGGAGCTGGCCGCCGCCACGCTGGCGGCCCGGGGTTTCCCCATGAACGCCATAGGGGCGGAGCAGCGGGATCCCCGTATTACCGATCTCATCATATCCTTGCGGGAGGCGGCGGGGGTGCGGACCATCGGCAAGGGCTTCGACCTCAAGGGAGCGCTACGGTGCCTTCGCCGGGGGGAGATCCTGGGGGTTCTCCTGGACCAGGACGCCCGTAGCGCCGGGATTCGGGTTCCCTTTTTGGGACATCCCGCCAGTACGCCCTACGGCCCGGTGAAAATGGCGGCTAAAATGGGATCCCGGGTGGTGCCCCTCTTCATGGTGCGGCGCCCGGACGGGATCTCCCACGACCTTCACCTTCTCCCTGCCCTGGAGGGCAAAGACGGCCTCCCCTTTGGCCAGGACGAAGAGTATTCCGTGGCCCTCTGCAACGAGGTGTTGGGGACATGGATCCGGCGCCACCCCGATCATTGGATGTGGCTCTATCCCCGGTGGGCCTCCACCCAGGCCTTGCCATGATCATCCTGGGAGTGGATCCGGGGAGGGGCAAGTTCGGGTGGGCCTTCGGCTCCGAGGAGGGCACCCTACTTTTTGCGGGCATCACCCCCACGGCGGCGAGGGACGCCTGGGGGGCCCGGGTACGGGAGGGACGATGGGACGCCCTCTTGCCCTGGAGCACCGAGGGGCATGCAGAGGCGGTGCGGTCTTTTCCGGAGCACTTTGTGTTGGGAGACGGCACGGCGCGACACCCCTTCCTGGCGCTCATGGAGGGATATGGTTGGGCCGTCACCCTGGTGGGGGAAGAAAACTCCACCCTGGAGGCCCGGAGGCTCTACGCCCAAATCCATCCCCCCCGGGGATGGCGGAGGCTCCTTCCCGCCGCCCTTTTTCCCCCATCCCGGGATCTGGACGACCTGGCGGCCTGGGAGCTCGTGCGGCGTTTTTTGGGGGAGGCCCCCTAGCTCCCAAAGAGGGGGAGCAACCCTTTCCCCGGGTCTCAAGCCCCCCTTACCGTAGTTTTCATCACAAAGGAGAAGTTGTCCCCTTTTGAAAAGATTCCTGAGCGTGTAGAATGGGAAAAAAGGCCGAGGGACCCCCGCGACCCTTTGAAGCCTCCGTACCCGGGGGTTTTCCCCAGGAATGTGGGGTAAAAAAGGCCCCGTACCTCGGGAGATCGGGAGATCCTAAAGAAAAAAGGAGCGAGAAACCGATTGTTCCGGTGAGCCAGAGCCCCGGTCCTATAAGAGGAGGAATACCCGTGAGTCAGCAGATTCTCTCGAAGTTCGTCAACGCCAACGGGGCGGCGCTCGTCTCCGTGAGCTCTACCCTGGGAGTTAAAGCCGAGCTCCAGAAGTCCCATATCGCCCAAGGAGTCAACACGCCGGGAAGCCGGGTGGCGGCGGTGGTGGGCATCGTGGGGGGAGGGGTGCACGGCACATCGTCCATCATGGCGGACGAAGGGGGATTTGCCGCCTACGTCAACGCCATGGGAGGAGGCATGATCTCGGCCGATCTGGAGGACCCCGTGGCCCTCTCGGTCATCGCCGAGCTGACGAACATGGTCAACGGCCAGACCTTGATGGCCCTCGACATCGACGGGGTGGATTTGACGCCCCCCCAGGTAATCACCGGGGAAAACATCAAGGCCGTGCCTCCCCAGAAGCCCGCCATCAAGTCCTTCACCCTCCCCTTTTCCGTGGTTCCCTCGGGGACGGTGTTTCTGGTCATATCCATTTACCAGGAAGAGTGAGGCGGCCATCGACCTCGGGGGATAGATTCCCCACGAAGGTCCGCCTGCGGGAGCGCTCCGCCGGGGAAAGCCCTCCGGGCGAGGCCGGTAGAGCCCTTCGCAGCACATCCTCTTCCCAGGCATCCGTTTTTGGAACTGCGGGGTGCGCCGGGGCGCCGTCGAGGGCAGCCCTTCGGTGGAGGTGGGGGATCTCTGGCCGTAGAAAGACCTTTGGGATGACGCGGGGTCGGTGCGAGGATCGCCGAAGACCGATGAGGAGGCGAGGGGGATGGAGACGGGCGCGGCGCAGACTTCCAGCCTGCTGGACTTGCTATCCTACCTCCTGGGGGTGCCCCAGGAGGAAGTTTCGCGGCTGGTGGCGGAATTTTCCTCCGATGGAGGGGCGGATAATCCGAGAAACCTCTTTTCCTTCCTGGCGGCCCAGACCCGTCGGTACCACGTCCTCTGGGTGGTATCTCCCTTCACGGACCAGTTGAGCATTCTGGCGGTGGCGGTGATGGGGCCGGGGCGCGAAGTGGTGTGGTGGGCGTCGACGGCGGTGCCCCACGGCCGGGATAGCGCCACCTTTCGGCTCTGGCACCGGGTGATAGAGGTGGCGTCGGGAAAGGCCTCCCTGGGGAGCACTAATCCGGCGGAGAGCGAGGTGGTGAGGGCCCAGGAGGTGGCGCGCAAGTACGGAGTCCCGTGGCCCGGCCTCGCGGCGGGGATCGTCCCGGAGCTGGAAAGCGCCATGGCGGAGAAGGGGTCCGACCAGGAGGACGACGACGGATACTTCGAGGACTCCGGGATGACGCGCCGTTTCTCTGCGGTGATTGAGCAGTACCTTCGGGAATCGCTGGGAAAGGTCTCTCCCCTTACGGCCCTGCGCCTTTCCCGAGTTTCCCTGCCGGACCTGCGGGATCTGGGCCTTGAGGTGGCGGCGCTCCAGCAGAGCCTGGACAAGTTTTTGGGATTTCACCTCAACGCCGATCTTTCCTCCAAAGAAGGGGGAGCTGAAGCCCTTGGGGGAGAGGGCCTGGGATCGCTCATACTCCCCAGCGCGGGGGTGCGTGAGCTCGATCCCGTGGTGGACCCCTTGGGAGGGGTTCCCCTCTCTTCCGTGGTGCCGGGGGACATGATGTCGCTCCAGGAAATTGGAGGCAGCCCCATCCCTGGGCGGGTGTACCTAATAAGGGTCATGCGCGACGGGCAGTTTGAGATCTACGGTCACCTGGGGGGAGACAAGGGGTTTTTCAAGGCCGTGGCGCCGGGGGATATCAAGATCGCCCTATCGCCCTACGACGAAGAAAAAGACAAACCCCCCTTGTCGGAGAGAGCCCTTCTCTGGGGAGCCGTGGGATTGGTGGGGTTGATGGTGGTGCTGCTATTTTACTTTTTGTGGGGGTAGGATGGGGACGTCCCTTCAAAAAGATCGAAGCGCCGCGAAGGGCCGACCGATCTGGCCCATCGCGGCGCTTTGCCTTGGCTCGGCATGGCCCTTCGCCCGAGGCCGGGGAGACTTTCTCAGTGGTTAAAATAACGGGACCGTCGTCATCTCCTCCGGGATTTCCCCTTTCTTGGTTTGCGAGTATACTGGCGGGGCGGTTTTTTCCTAAAGCCCTCCCTTGCCAGGGAGGAGCGGGATAGGTGATGTTCGTTAAAAATAAAATGACATATTCCCCGAGCCCCCGTCGTCTTCAAACCGGGTCCGGGACGACTCGGGCAAAAAATCCGGAGGTGTGGCGTATGGGGTGGAGGGCGATGAAGGGCTTCCTGGCCTTGGGGGTGGGGCTTTTGGTCCTGGGGGGGGCGGCGTGGGGAGAAACCGGGGGGGTAGTCCTGGCGCTTTCCGGCGGAGGCACCAAGGGCTTCGCCCACGTGGGAGTGATCCAGGTGTTGGAGCGGGCGGGGATCCCCGTGGCGGGCATCGTGGGCACCAGTATGGGATCCATCATCGGGGGACTTAGGGCCGCCGGATACGACGGAGCCTCTTTGGAAGAGGTGGTGCGGGGCATTGATCTCCCGGCCCTGTTGGACGATCGCAACGCCTCCTCTTCGGCGAACGGCGAGGTGCACAGCCTCTTTCGCCGCACCTTCGACCGTCGAGGGCGCTCCACGGGTCCCCTGGGCATCATGGAGGGAAAGCACCTTTTGTCCACCCTACATCAGCTCACGGCCCAGGTCCGAGAGGGTAATTTCGACGACCTTCCCATCCCCTTCGTGGCGGTGGCTACCGACATGGAAACGGGGGAAACCCTGTTGATCCGCCGGGGAAGCCTGGCTTCCGCCCTTCGGGCCTCCATGGCCATCCCGGGGTTTTTTGAGCCCTGGCCCGTGGAGGGGCGCATGGCCCTGGACGGAGGGCTGGTGGCCAACCTCCCCGTCCACATCGCGAAAGAGGTCTTTCCCGGGTATCCCGTGGTGGCGGTGGACGTATCGAGCGCCCTCCAACCCGCCTCCCGCCTGAGGAACGCGGTGGAGGTCTTCGATCAGAGCACGGCCATCATGACCCGGCAGGGCTACCTGGATAACCTAAGGGCCGCCGATTTGGTGATCCGCCCCGCCGTGGGAGACCGCCCCATGTTGGAGTCGGGGCACGTGGGGGAGATCGTGGCCCTGGGGCGCCAGGCGGCGGAACAGGAGCTTTCGGGGCTCCTCCGGCTGGCTGCGGCGGCCCCCCCGGTGCCTCCTCGCCCCGCCAGAGCCGATCGGACCGTGGCGGCGGTGCGGGTGGAGGGCCTTTCTCCGGTCACCGGGGCCTTTTTAGAGCACTCCTACTCTTCCTGGGTCGGCCGCCCCTTCGACGCCGTCGCCGTGCTCGACGCCTGCGAGACCATCAAAGAACGCGATGACGTGGGGGTGGTGGAGTACCGCCTGGAGGACGCTGGGGTGGGGCAGGTGGCGGTGGTGCTCCAGGTGCACCCCGCCCCCGACGTGGAGATTCGGGTGGGGGGATACACCTCCAACCTGGCTCCGGAACGGTGGCTCGCGGTGGAGGGCGTTCAGCGCGGGGTCTGGGCCGAGGGAGACATCCTGACGTCGGAGTTGCGAGTGGGGGAGGATTGGGGCGCTGGCCTGCACTACTTCGCCCCGGTTTCCGGCTTCCGCCGCATGGAGTACTACCTGGAGGCCCGGAGCGAAACCGTCACCCCCCACGGCATGGACCGAGAGGCCTGGGATCGGTACGTGGCGGGGGTGCGGCGCTTCTTCTGGCGCGATGGCATGGAAATTGGCTGGGGCATCGTGGGAGAGAGGGTGGAATACGGCGGGGAAACTCAGTCCGCCTGGGGGCCCAAGGTCTCCTTGTCCTGGTCCACCTTGGACAACCCCGATGATCCCACCGAGGGGGTCCGGTTCCAGGGGAACCTCTGGTGGTCGAACCTGGATGCCCTTCTGTGGACGGCGGATATGCTGTGGGTCCAGCCCTGGGGGGCCCAGAGCCGCCTTCTCCTCTCCGGAGGGGTCCAGGGCGGAGACGCCAGCTCCCCCGCTCACGCCGCCTACCTGGGGGGGCCCAAGGACCTCTTTCATCTGGCCTCCACTCCCTGGCGGGGAGAGCGTTCCGCCTGGGTGCGCCTGGGGATCCGGCGCATGCTCTGGGAGAGCGTCCTCCTCGGGCCCATCTACGGCGACCTCTTCGTGACGCGGGGAGCCCTGTTCGACGAAGATTGGGATGAAGTGGCCTCCCCTTGGGAGGCGGGCCTCGCCCTGGCGGTGCCGGGAAAATTGCTGGGGGGACGGGTCCTGGTGATCTACGACGGCGACGGCAACGTGACCTTCGGGTTTGAACTGGGGTCCGACTTTAGGCGGCGGGAGATCATCCCTTAAAAATGGTGGAATCACACCCTCGGAGGACCTCCGGGGGGCTAAACGAAGAGGGGGACGGTCATGGCAAAAAACATCACAAAAAGAGATGAGGACTATTCGGAGTGGTACTTGGACGTCATCCGGGCGGCGGAGCTGGCGGATTACGCCCCCGTGCGGGGGTGCATGGTGGTGCGCCCCACGGGGTACGCCCTCTGGGAGCACGTCCAAGAGCAATTTGATCGCCGCTTCAAAGAGACGGGGCACGTGAACGCCTACTTCCCTCTGCTCATTCCCCACTCCTTTCTGGAAAAAGAGGCCAAACACGTGGAGGGCTTCGCTCCGGAGTGCGCCGTGGTGACCCACGCCGGAGGAGAGGAGCTGGAAGAGCCCCTGGTGGTGCGCCCCACGTCGGAGACCATCATTGGCCACATGTACAGCAAATGGGTGCAGTCTTGGCGGGATCTGCCCATCCTGATCAATCAGTGGTGCAACGTCATGCGCTGGGAGAAACGCCCCCGGCTCTTCCTGCGGACGTCGGAATTCCTGTGGCAGGAAGGGCACACGGCCCATGCCACCCGGGAGGAGGCCGTGGAGGAGACTCTGCGGATGCTTGAAGTGTACCGGGAGGTCATGGAAGATGAGCTGGCCCTCCCCGTCATTCCCGGTGAGAAGACCGAAGGAGAGCGCTTCCCGGGGGCGGATAACACCTACACCTGCGAAACCATGATGAGCGACCGGAAGGCCTTGCAGGCGGGCACCAGCCATTTCCTGGGGCAGAACTTCGCCAAGGCCTTCGACATCCAGTTTCAGAGCGAGGCGGGACAATTGGAATACGCCTGGACCACCAGCTGGGGAGCCTCCACCCGCCTCATTGGGGCCCTGGTGATGACCCATTCCGACGACGACGGCCTCGTGCTGCCTCCCCGGGTGGCGCCGACCCAAGTGGTGATCCTCCCCCTATCCAACGATCAGGGGAGGATGGACGAAATCCTGCTTCCCCGGGCCCGGGAAGTGGAAGCCCGGCTCAACGGTGTGCTCGGCCCCCGGCGGGTTTTGATAGACACTCAGTTTCATCTTCGGCCTGCGGACCGCTTCTTCCACCATCTTCAGCGAGGCGTTCCCCTGCGGCTGGAGTTGGGGGAGCGGGAGCTGGAGGAAGGCACCCTGCGATATGTGCGGCGTGACACGGGGGAAAAAGGATCCTTTCCCCTGGATCGGGCCGCCGAAGAAGTCCCCGCCCTCCTGGGGCGCATTCAGCGCGACCTCCACGCCAAGGCCCTGAAGTTCCGCCAGGATAACACCCACGAGGTCTCTTCCTTCGCGGAGTTCCAGGAGGTTCTGGCCTCCTCCGGAGGATTTATCACGGGATATTTCGGGGGCAGCAAGGAAGACGAAAGGGCTATCAAAGAAGCCACCGGCGCCACTCCCCGGTGTTTCCCCCTGGCGGACCAGCGCACGGGAAAGTGCTTCTACACCGGCCAGGAAGGAGCCCGGAGGGTCATCTTCGCCAAAGCGTACTAGGCTTTCGCGCCCCGGGACTGGCGTCCGCCCTCCCGAGTCCTGAGGAGGATCCTCCCGGGGGAAGTTGCCAAAACCGCCGTTTCGTGGTAGAGTCCCCTGCGAAGCGTCGGGTCACCTTTAATCGGGTTCCGCGAGGCCCGGAAGGAGGCGGTGAAGATGGGACAAAAGGCGTGTCGGCCCTGGGCCGCGATGAGGATTATCCGTGGGCGTTCTTTCCCCCTGGGGAGAGGAGGCCCATTTTTTTTATCCCGAAAGGAGGTCCACCCATGAATTGGAAGGAAAAGGCGCGGGTGATGGAGTCTCCGGACATGGCCCGGGCGCTCAAGCGCATGGCCCACGAGATCGTGGAGCGGAACAAGGGGTTGGAAGGGATCGTGCTTGTGGGAATCCAGCGTCGGGGCGTTCCCCTGGCGTCGCGCCTGGGGGCGCTGCTGGAGGGCTTTGAAGGGATGCGTCCCGCCCAGGGGGAACTGGACATCACCCTGTACCGAGACGACCTGTCGCTGCGCTACTCCCAACCCCTGGTGCGCCGCACGGACATCCCCGGGGGCGTGACCCACCGGCGGGTTGTCCTCGTGGACGACGTGCTTTACACCGGGCGCACGGTGCGGTCCGCCCTGGACGCCCTTATGGATCTCGGGCGTCCCGCCGGAGTGCAGCTGGCGGTGTTGGTGGATCGGGGACATCGGGAGTTGCCCATCCACGCGGACTACGTGGGTAAAAACCTCCCCACGTCGTCTTCGGAAGTGGTGGAGGTACGCCTGCAGGAAGTGGACGGGGTGGACGAGGTCTGGATCTGCGAGAAGGTCGAAAAGGTCGAGGAAGGTCCCGAAAGGCCCTTGATGCGTTTTGCCAGGGAAGGGGAATAGTCTATGGCTTGGAGTCACAGGAATTTGCTGGACGTGGATGTGTTGACCCGGGAGGATTTGGAAACCTTGCTGGATCAGGCGATGCACATGGAAGATCTCATGGATCGCCCGGTAAAAAAGGTTCCCGCCCTGCGCGGCAAGCTGGTGGTCAACATCTTTTTCGAGGCTTCTACCCGCACCCGGGTATCCTTTGAACTGGCGGAGAAGTTTCTGGGAGCCGACGTGGTGAATTGGGCCTCATCGGGATCTAGCGTCAGCAAGGGAGAGACCCTTCGGGATACGGTTTGGACCTTGGAAGCCATGGGGGCCGATGCGGTGGTGGTGCGTCACTCCATGCCCGGAGTGCCCTGGTATCTTAGAGATAAGCTTCGGCGGGCGTCGGTCTTCAACGCGGGAGATGGGGCCCACGCCCACCCCACCCAGGCCCTGCTCGACGTCTACACCGCCTGGCGCCATCTGGGATCCCTGGAGGGCAAGCGCATCGCCATCGTGGGGGACATCCTCCACAGTCGGGTGACCCGCAGCGACATCATCGCCTTCCGTACCATGGGAGCTTCTCTGGTGTGCTCCGGTCCCCGATCTCTCATGCCGAAGGACATGGGGGCCCTGGGGGTGGAGTACGAACCCGACGCCCGGAGGGCCGTGGTGGGAGCCGACGCCATCTACCTGCTCCGCATCCAGATGGAGCGCCAGATGGCGGGGCTCTTCCCCTCCGAGGACGAATATCATCGCCTGTGGGGGGCGAACGAGGAACTGGTGCGCCGGGCCCGCCCCGGGGCACTGGTGATGCACCCGGGGCCCATCAACCGGGGAGTGGAGATCGAATCTCGGGTGGCGGACGGCCCCCAGAGCGTGATCTTGCCCCAGGTGAAAAGCGGCGTGGCCACTCGCATGGCCCTTCTGTACCTTTGCATGGGAGGTGGAGAAGCATGATCCTTCTCAAGAATGCCCGGCTTTTCGATGGGGTCCAGCTCCACGGAGGGGCGACGGACCTCTTGGTGGAGGGAAAGACGGTGACGCGCATCGCTTCGGGCCTTTCGGGCTCCGAGGGAGCCCGGGTGATGGACCTGGCGGGGCGCGTCGTGGCCCCCGGCTTTGTCGACCTGCACGGACACTTTCGGGATCCCGGGCAGACCTGGCGAGAAGACCTGACTTCCGGAGCCCGGGCGGCGGCGGCGGGGGGATTTGCCGTGGCGGTGGCCATGCCTAACACCGAACCTCCCCTGGACTCCGAAGCCCTGGTGCGGGACGTGCGGGAGCGAGGGCGGCACACCGGGGGGGCCCTGATTCTTCCCGCCGGGTGCGTGAGCCGGGGTCGAAGTGGTGAGGAAATGGCGGAACTGGCCTCCATGGTAGAGGCCGGGGCGGTGCTTTTCACCGACGACGGAGCCCCGGTGCTCCGGTCGAGCCTGCTACGCCACGCCCTGCTCTACGCCTCCGATCTGGGGGTGCGGATCATGGAGCACCCCGAGGACCCCGACCTCTCCAAGGGAGCCCAGGTGCACGAGGGGCGCTGTTCCGCCCTGAGCGGCATGAGGGGCATGCCCGCAGCGGGGGAGGTCATCGGCGTCGGCCGGGCGGTGGCCCTGGCCCGGGAGACCTCCTGCGCGGTCCACCTGACCCACGTGAGCACCGCCCAGGCCCTGGAAGAGATCCGTCGGGCCAAGGGGGAGGGGCTCCCGGTGACCTGCGACGTGACGCCCCACCATCTGATTTTTTCCGAAGAAAACGTGCTGACGAGCCATCTTAGCGCCATCTTTAAAGTGAATCCTCCCCTGCGATCCCTGGGAGACGTGGAAGCCCTCTGGGAGGGCGTCGCCGACGGCACGGTGGACGCCCTGGGCACGGATCATGCCCCCTGGCACGAGGATGAGAAGGACCTACCCTTCGTCGAGGCCTCCTTCGGCATCGCCTCCTACGAGTGCGCCGTGGCGGCGGTACTGGACGAAGGGCGTCGCCGTAAGGTTCCCTTGGAGGCCCTTCTGCGCCTGTGGACCTCGGGGCCCGCCGCCCTTCTTCCGCCCTGGGCCGGGGTCCCCGGACGAATCGAGGAGGGGGGGGGCGCCTTCCTCACGGTGTTGGATCTCGACCTTCCCCTGGAGGTAAATCCCGATCAATGGCGCAGCAAGGTGCGCCTCACCCCGTATCGGGGCAAGCGCTTCATCGGCGCCCCGGTGGCCACGATGGTGGCCGGGGCCTTGGTCTTCGACGCCCTTTCGGAGCCTCCTCATGAGTAGGGAGTCCTCTCTGGAGGAGCGCGCCCTCGTGGTGGGAGGGCGCCCCCTGATTCCCGGCCTGGGGGAAGTTATCCTGGAAGCCCCTCGCCTGGCCCGGGAGCTCCGTCCGGGGCAGTTTCTCATGGCCCGGGTTTCTCCCTGGCAAGACCCCCTTCTGGGACGCCCCTTGGGGGTGTCGGCGGTGCGGGGAAGCCAGATCACCCTGATGGTGGCTGCCCTGGGCCGGGGCTCTCGGGCCCTCTTGGCCCTGCGCCCCGGCGCCGAGGTGACGCTGAGGGGCCCCTTGGGGACTCCCTTCCCTCCCCCGGCCCAGGCTCCCCTGGTGTTGGCCGGAGGAGGCTTTGGCGTGGCCCCCCTGATGTATGCCTGGGACGAGCTCCGGGCGGGGCGCGGTGAGGTCCCCACGGTGGTTTTGGGGGTTCCCGATGGATCCTGGGCGCCCCTGGAGCGGCTGGTGGCCCACCGAGTGGGTAAGCACCTGCGCGTCTTCTCGGACGACGGATCCCTGGGCGAGCGGGGTACCCCCTGTGACGCCCTGGAGGGGGCGGGAGAGGTCTGGGCCTGCGGTCCCCCGGCCATGATCCGGGCGATGGCCCGCTGCGCCCCCCCGGAGATGCGCCTCTTGGTGAACCTGGACCAGCGGATGGGGTGCGGCTACGGCGGCTGCCTGGGATGCACCGTGCCCACGGTACGGGGCCCCGTGCGGGCCTGCGTGGAGGGCCCCTTTTTCGACGCCCGGGACGTGGACTGGGGAGCCCTGGAGGAGTTGGAGGGACGCTCATGAGAAAGAGATCCGTGCAAACCCGGGTGGGAGGGGTGATCCTAGATTCTCCGTTGATCGTTGCCTCGGGGGTCTGGCCCTTGGAAAGGGACCTCTGGCCCCGGGAGCCCCTCCCCTTCGTGGGGGCGGCGTGCACCAAGGGCATCACCCTGGAACCCCGGGAAGGAAATCCGGGGGTGCGCCTTTGGGAGACCCCTGCGGGGGTGTTGAACAGTGTGGGGCTCCAAAACGGTGGGGTGCGATCCTTCGTCGAAAGGGATTTGCCCGAGATGGCCCGGGAGGGGGTGCCCCTGGTGGCCAACGTGGCCCCCCTGACCGAGGAAGACTTCGATCCCCTTTTCGGGGCACTGGAGGCCGGGGCGGAGCATCTGGCGGCGGTGGAGCTGAACCTCTCCTGTCCCAACGTGGCCTGCGGCGGCGCCGCTTGGGGAGTGACGGCGAAAGGGGTATCCCGGGCGGTGGCCCTGGCCCGGAGCCGGTGGCGGGGGCCCCTGTGGGTCAAGCTCACCCCCCAGGCCGCCGACCTGGGGGCCACGGCCCGAGCGGCGGAAGATCGGGGCGCCGATGCGGTGGTGGTGGCGAACACTTGGCTCGGCATGGCCTTCGACGTGGAGCGCCATCGCCCGGCCCTGGCAAGGGTCGTGGGGGGACTCTCGGGGCCTGCGATATTTCCTTTGGCCCTGCGCTGTGTCTGGGACGTGGCGGGGAGCGTATCCATTCCCGTGGTGGGGTGTGGCGGCGTCACCACGGGAAACGATGTGATCTCCATGCTACTAGCGGGGGCCTCGGCGGTGGAAGTAGGCACCGCCCTCATGGCGGATCTGGGGGCGGCCAAGGCCATGATGGAGGCCGTCGAAGGACATCTGGAGCGCTTTGGCCTGGACACCATCTCCTCCCTGGTGGGGGCGGGGCGGCGGGCCTAAAGCCCTGGGATGAACAGGAGATCTTAGACCTAGAAAGGAGAGGTGGGCCGTGCAAAGGAAAGCCGAAGTCATTCTGGCCCTCGACACCAGGACCTTGGAAGAGGGGCAGGCGATGCTGGATCGCGTGGGAAGGGGGCTTCGCCACGTGAAGATCGGGCCCCGGCTCTACGCCCTGGGAGGGCGGGACTTTATCGAGGCGGTGCAATCCCGGGGCTACGACATTTTTCTGGACCTCAAGCTCCACGACATTCCCAACACCGTGGCCCTAGCGGTGGACGTCTTTGCCCGGATGGGGCTCTGGGCCCTATCCCTTCACAGCGCGGGGGGGCGGGAGATGCTCTCCCAGGCCCGGGACGCCCGGGACGGGGCGGAGAGCGTCATGAAGCTTCTTGGCATTTCCGTTTTGACCAGCCTGGATGACGATCTCTGGGGCGAAGTTTGTCCCGCCGGAGGAGGGGTGCGAGGGGCGGTGGCCGCCCGGGCTCGGCTCTGTGCTGCGGTGGGCCTCGACGGCTTGGTGTCCTCACCCCAAGAGCTGACGCTGGTAAGAGAAGAAGGGGGCGATCGGCTACTCAAGGTGGTTCCCGGCATTCGTCCTCAGCGGGGGGAAGACGATCAGCGACGCACGGCGTCGGTGGCCACGGCGGTCCGGGACGGGGCGGACTACTTGGTCATGGGCCGTCCCCTCCTGGAGGCCCCGGACCCCGAGGCGGCCCTGGCCGCCGTCCACAGAGAGATCGAGGAGGCGTAGCATGGGCATTTTGCGAGCGATGAATGGTTTAGAAGACATCATGAAGGAGACCGGAGCCCTGCTATCGGGACACTTCCTCCTAACTTCAGGAAAGCACAGCGATCACTACATGCAGTGCGCCCTGCTCCTGAAGCATCCCCGGCATGCGGCCTTCGTCGGGGAAGGGCTGGCGAGGCTCTTGGCCCCCCTGGGGCCCCAGATGGTGGCGTCTCCGGCCTTGGGGGGGGTCATCATTGGTCACGAAGTGGCCCGGGCCTTGGGGGTTCCCTTTGTCTTCTGTGAGCGTCAGGAAGGGCGCATGGTCTTGCGACGCTTTCCCCACCCCGGCGCCGTGAGATTCGTGGTGGTGGAGGACGTGGTGACCACCGGTGGGTCCCTCCGGGAGGTGGGAGAACACCTGGCCACCGGTGGGGCGGAGTGGGTGGGATCGGCCTGCGTGGCGGATCGCAGCGGAGGGAAGACGGGGCTGCCCCACGATCTCACCAGCCTCCTCGTGGCGGCTTTTCCCCTCTACGATCCCGAAGAGTGCCCCCTGTGCGCTGCGGGCCTTCCTCTGGTGAAGCCCGGGAGCCGCAAAGGGCCAGGGGAATGAGGCCTCGGGGCGCGTCCTTGGCTCCGGGATAGTCCATGAAGAAAACTTGGTCCGTCATCGTCTTTTTCCCTCGACTCCGTTGTACAATGGGGCCATGTTCTGCGGGGAGGCTCTCGCGATGACCATATCCCGGAAAATTATGCTGGGGCTGACGGCGGTGGTGATTTTTTCCCTCGGAATCTTTGCCGTGAGGGAGAACTTTATGGTAATGGAAAGCCATCGATCCCTGGAAAGGGACGAGGCCCGGCGGGCGTTGCACCGCATAGAGGCCATTATCCAAGTAGAAGTGGGCCACCTGGACACCACGTGTCGGGACTGGGCCACCTGGGATTCCCTCTATGCTTATGTGGAGGATCACTCCCCCGAGTTCCGGCGGGAGAACCTCCACGACGGCGCCTTGCAGAGTTCGGGGGTTGATCTGATCCTTCTCTTCGATGCCGCCGGGGCGTTGGAGGAAAAACTAATTTCTCCGGTTTTTATGAAGGGTCCCTTGCCTCCGGAGTTCCTGGAGGGGCTTTATGAGGCCTTGGCGCCTCCTTGCCAGGGAATTCTGAAGACCCCCCAGGGCCTTATTATGGTGGCGTCGCGTCCCATCATCCGCAGCGACGGCCATGGCGTTCCCCGGGGAACCTGCGTCATGGGAAGAGTGGTGGATGCCGAGGCGGTGGAAAACTTGCGTCGCCAGAGCTCCTCCCAGGTCTATATCGACCCCGGGGAGGGGAAGATCTTCGAAGAGCTCCTCCGGGCGGAGGACGGCATGGCCCTGGACCAAAGCCGGGACGACCTGCTCCTGGGGTACGCCCTGATCAAAGACATCTCCGGAGTTCCCGTGGGGGTCCTGCGGGGAGAGTTTTCCCGCCCCTTCCACCAGGCGGGAAAAGGCATGGTGCGATCTTCCCTTGTCGCCATCCTGGCCACGGGGATCGTCTCGCTGGGGGCCATGATGATCCTCCTGCGCCACGTGGTGGTGCGTCCCTTGGGAGAGTTGGCGGCCCAACTTCGGGCGCCCCGGCGAGAGGGCGAAGGCGTGGCTAAGCTGATCTCCGACGACCGCGACGACGAGATCGGGGTGGTGGCTCGGGCCTTTAACGCCCTGATCGCCGATCTGGAGGAGTCCAACGAAGCGCTAAAGCGGGAGGTGTGGCACCGGAAGGAGAGCGAGGGAAACCTTCGCAAGCTCTTGCGGGTGACGGAGCAGAGCCCCATGGGCGTGGTGGTGACGGATCGGGAGGGGAGCATCGAGTACGTCAATCCCAAGTTTGAAGAGATGACGGGATACACCTTTGCGGAGCTCCTGGGAAAGAGTATCGAATCCATTGACGGCGACCGCCCGTCGGTGAGCCCTTGGGAAGAGGTATGGGAAACGATCCTGGCGGGGCGAGTTTGGTCGGGGGACTATCCCAACCGCCGTAAAAACGGTGAAGAGTATTGGGAACATGCGTCCATCGCCCCGGTGGCGGATGGCGATGGGCGCATCACTCACTTCGTGATCGTGAAGGAAGATGTCACCCTTCGCCTGCGATCCCAGGAAGAACTCCGGCTCTTTCGCCTGCTGGTGGATTCCTCGGGTCAGGCCGTGGCCGTGGCGGATGCGGACCGCCGTCTGCAGTACGCCAATACCACCTTTTTGAGGTGGGTGGGGCAGAATTTGGAGACGGTGGAGGGGCGCCTCCTGGAAGACTTTTGCGCCCCCTCCTCGGCGGACCGCATCCGGCGGGAGGTGGCGGTGGAGCTGGAGACCTCGGGGGAGTGGTCGGGGGAGTTGACCATGGGGGGCCCCTTCGGGGCGGCGAAGGAAGTCCTGGCGAGTTTTTTCCTGGTGCGCGATGAATCAGCCCCATGTCGCACCGCCCTGGTGGCCACCAACGTCACGGAACTGAAGGCGCAACAGGAGGAAATAGAAAGGGCCCGCAGGGCGGCCGAGAGCGCCGACCGGGCCAAGGGGGATTTCCTGGCCCGCATGAGCCACGAAATCCGTACTCCCATGAACGCCATTTTGGGCATGGCCCACCTCATGAGCACCACCGCCCTTTCTCACCGCCAACGGGACTACCTGCAAAAGTCCCAGGGCGCCGCCGAAGCCCTGTTGGGGCTCATCAACGACATTTTGGATTTTTCCAAGATTGAGGCGGGGAAAATGACCCTGGAGTCGGTGCCCTTCGACCTGGACACGGTCTTCGAGCATCTGGCCACCGTCACCGCCCTACGGGCTCAGGAGAAGGGCCTCAAGCTTCTCTTCGACCCCCGTCCCGACGTACCCCGCTCCCTGGAAGGGGACCCCTTGCGCCTCGGGCAGATCCTCGTCAACCTGGTGACCAATGCGGTGAAGTTCACCGAGCGAGGCGAGGTGGTGGTGACCGTGGCCCTGGAGGATTGGTCTCCGAAGGTGGTGGTGCTTTCGTTCGCCGTGCGCGACACGGGGGTGGGCATTTCGGAGGACAAGATTGGCGCTCTTTTCCAGTCCTTCAGCCAGACCGACGGGTCCATCACTCGCCGTTACGGAGGCACGGGGCTGGGGCTTGCCATCTGCAAACGCCTCGTGGAGATGATGGGGGGGACGATAGAAGTTTCGAGCACCCCAGGAGTGGGGAGTACCTTCGAATTTTCCGCACTGCTCGAGTTGGGAAAGGCCCAAGAGGCTCCTCTTTCTCCTCCGGAAGAGCTGCGGAGCTTGAAGGTGCTCTTGGTGGATGACAATGCTGTGGCCCGGGGAGTGATCTCCCGGATGCTGACGTCGCTTTCTTTCGAGGTGATCTCCACCTCCGGAGTGGAAGAGGCCTTGGAGACCCTCGCGGAGGATAGAGGCGCTCCGGTGCGATTGGTCGTGGCGGATGGCGATCTCCGGGCCGTGGCGGATGGCACGCTGCACCGGGCTCTTCAAGAGCTACCCTCGGGCCCCATTCCCTTGGTATCCCTGGTATCCCTGGCGGAAGACCGAAAAAAATCCAAGGGCGGTAAGAAAACTAGGGAAGAAGCGGTCATTAAACCCGTCCTACCCTCCTCCCTCCTCGGGGCCGTGCTGGCGGCCCTGGGCCGCGACGACCTCAGGCTCCGGGAGCGAACCCCCTCCCCCAGGGGCGGCGTTTCGGAACGGTGGGAGGGGACGCAGGTCCTTCTGGCGGAAGACAATGACATCAATCGCCAGATTGCCCGGGAGATCTTGGAAGGGCGGGGCGTCGTGGTGACCGTGGCCACGAACGGCCGAGAGGCTCTGGAGGCGGCCTCCCGCCGGGAATTTGACCTGGTCTTTTTGGACATCCAGATGCCCGAGATGGACGGCCTGGAAGCGGCTCGGCGCATTCGGGCCCTAGGAGGGGCTTGGGAGACTATCCCCCTGGTGGCCATGACGGCCCATGCCATGGAACGGGATCGGGGGCTCAGCCTGGAGGCGGGGATGAATGACCACGTCACCAAGCCCATAGACCCGGATGGGCTTTTTGAGACCATGGAAAGGTGGATCCTCCGGCCGGAGAAAAAAGTCCTCTCGGCGTCGGGGCCCGAAGAAGTCGCAGGGGCGGCGCCACCTCCTTTTGCGGGGGGAGTGGATCTGGCCCGAGGGGCGGAGCGCCTGGGGGTGGATGAGGCGTTCTATCGCCATCTTCTTCGGCTATTCGTCGAAGAGCAGATAGATCTGGGAATCGCCCTGAAAGGAAGCGGGGCGGAGCCCTCCGATGAGCTTCGGCGCCGGATTCACACCCTCAAGGGCACGGCAGGGAACCTGGCCTTGGACGATCTGGCCGCAGTAGCGGGGGCCCTGGAAAGGGCCCTGGACTCCCCGTCGTCGGAGGTCGTGGAAGAGGCCAAGGATAACGTGTTGGAAGAGTGGAGGGCGGTGCGCGAGGAGCTGGTGGCCCTATTAGGCGAAGAGGTCGAAGGGGATCCGGAGGCGGAGCCCATGGGGCTCCTCGAGGATCGGGAAGAGGCCCGGCGGCTCCTGGAGGAGGGGAGGGCCCTCTTGGACGACGACCTTCCCAAGGCCGAGGCCCGGATCGCCGAGGCCCGGCGCCGGGCGGGCCGGGAAGGAGAAGATCTCTTTCAGACCCTCGACCGGATGTTGCGCCACTTCGACACCGATGGGGCCGCCTCCGTCCTGGATCAGCTGGTGAAGCTCCTGTCATGAGCTCCGGGCGTTATAGTCCAGAACGAAGAAAGAAGAAAAAAGAAGAAAGGGGAGAGTTCCCCCGTGGAAGGAGATAGAGAAAAGCGTTTTAAGGTCCTCATCGTGGACGATGTCCCCGAGAACATCCACATCCTTATGGAAACGCTAAAGGACGAGTTTTCTCTGGTGGCCGCCACGGGGGGCGAGAAGGCCCTGCGCCTGGCCCGGGGGGAGGCTCCTCCGGATCTGATCTTGCTCGATGTCATGATGCCCGGCATGGGGGGGTACGAAGTCTGCACTCACCTGAAGGCCGATCCGAAAACGGCGCCGATCCCCGTGGTTTTTCTCACCGCCCTGTCCCAGGAAGAAGACGAGGCCCAAGGGTTGAAGCTGGGGGCTGTGGACTACGTAACCAAGCCCTTTCGCCCCGCCCTGGTGAAGGCTCGGGTGCGCAACCAGCTCGAGCTGAAACACCACCGAGACCGGCTTGAAGATGCGGTGCGGGATCGGACCCGGGAGCTGGAGCTCACCCGCGAGGTGATCATCGATAGCTTGGCGGCGATGGCGGAGCGGCGAGATCTGGAGACCGGGGGTCACATCCAGCGTACCCGGCGCTACGTCCAGTTCCTGGCGGAGCGGGCGGCGTCGCACCCCGACTTTGCCGGGGTCCTTTCCCCCGAGACCATAGCCCTTTTTGCCTCCACGGCCCCGCTACATGACATAGGCAAGGTGGGAATTCCCGACGGCATCCTTCTCAAGCCCGGCAAGCTCACCGACGAAGAATTCCGGGTCATGGGATATCACACACTCTACGGGTACGAGATCCTGCGGGATGGGGAGCGAAGGCTTCGAGGGAACACCTTTCTTTCCCATGCTCAGGACATTGCCCGAGATCACCACGAGCGCTGGGATGGCAAGGGATACCTCCGAGGCTTGGCGGGAGAGGAGATCCCCCTTTCGGCTCGCATCATGACCTTGGCGGATGTCTACGACGCCCTCGTGAGCCGGCGTCCGTATAAAGAGCCCTTTCCCCACCATGTGGCGATGGAAATCATCGCGGAGGGACGGGGGACGCGCTTTGACCCCCGGTTGGTGGACATCTTCCTGGCCTCAGGGGATGCCTTTTTCCAAATTTTCCAGGAGCACGCCGATGATAGCGAGGGAAGACCCTCCGGAGATGGTGGAGAAATGGACCAAGAGGTGATATAGGCGCCCTCCTAGGGGCGACGGGCCGGTCCCGGGGGACCATCGGGGGAGGCGAAGGAGACGAAGGGCTTTTCATACAGTATTCTAGGGCCCGGGGCGGGGGCGATCTCTGGACAGGGACACCCCCCGGATGTACAGTACGGGGGAGGGAAAAAACGTGATGTGCCACGGGGCGGGCGTTGGAGGAATTTGTGTATAATTGTTCCGAAAATAACGCTATGTAGTTGCCTTTTTCCGCACTCTGGGAAATAATGGCCCCGAGGGGTGACGATGAGTAAAGTCGCCGGTTCCGGCGGCAGCAGTTTTGCCAGGGTGTTACTTTTTTGTTTTTCAGTCGGGAGGGAGAAACGGTGTTCAAGGAAGATCAGCTCCAGGCCATCGGAAAAGGGGCGGAAGCCCACCGCAAGACCATGGAAAAGATGTTGGCCAAGGCTCCGGAGCGGAAGAAAGAGTTCCGCACCAGCAGCGAGACTGTGGCCCCGGTGTATTCCCCTGCGGACGTGGAAAATATCGATTATATGCGGGATCTGGGCTTCCCCGGGCAGTATCCCTTCACCCGGGGCGTGCAGCCCAACATGTACCGGGGGCGTTTTTGGACCATGCGGCAGTACGCGGGGTTCTCCACGGCGGAGGACTCCAACGCCCGCTATCGCTTCCTTCTGGAGCAAGGATCCATGGGCCTTTCGGTGGCCTTTGACCTTCCCACCCAGATCGGCTACGACTCCGACCACCCCATGGCCCAGGGCGAAGTGGGGAAGGTGGGAGTTCCCATCGACTCCCTGGCGGACATGGAGATCCTTTTCGACCAGATTCCCCTGGACAAGGTCTCCACGTCCATGACCATCAATGCCCCTGCGTCGGTGTTGCTTGCCATGTACATCGCCCTGGGGGAGAAGCAGGGGGTGCGTTCCGAAGAGCTCTCCGGCACCATCCAGAACGACATCCTCAAGGAGTATATTGCCCGGGGCACCTACATCTTCCCTCCCAAGCCCTCCATGCGGCTCATCACGGACATCTTTGAATTCTGCAGCAACCACGTCCCCAAATGGAACACCATCTCCATCTCCGGGTACCACATCCGTGAGGCGGGATCCACGGCGGCCCAGGAGATCGCCTTTACTTTGGCGGATGGCATCGCCTACGTGGATGCGGCGATCAAAAAAGGCCAGGACCCCAACGTCTTCGGCGAGCGCCTTTCGTTCTTCTTCAACTCTCACAACGACTTCCTGGAGGAAGTGGCCAAATTCCGCGCCGCTCGGCGCCTGTGGGCTCGCCTCATGAAGGAACGCTTCGGCATCACCAACCCCAAGGCCATGATGCTCCGCTTCCACACCCAGACGGCGGGGTGTACCCTCACGGCCCAGCAGCCCGAAAATAACATCGCCCGAGTGGCCTTTCAGTGCCTGGCGGCGGTGCTCGGGGGCACCCAGTCCCTGCACTCCAACAGCATGGACGAGGCCCTGGCCCTTCCCACGGAAAAGAGCGTCAACATCGCCCTGCGCACCCAGCAGATCGTGGCCTACGAGAGCGGCGTCTGCAGCACGGTGGACCCCTTGGCCGGAAGCTATTACATCGAGTCCCTCACGGATCGGCTCTGCCAGGATGCGGAGACCTACATTGCCAAGATCGACGACATGGGGGGCATGTTGACGGCCATCGAGAAGGGCTACGTGCAGCAGCAGATCCAGGACGCGGCCTACGCCTACCAGCGGGCCATCGAGACGGGAGACATGGTGGTGGTGGGGGTCAACAAGTTCCAGATGGAAGAGGATAACTCCGGCCGAGAGCTCTTGCGGGTCGACGAGCGCGTGGGGAGGCGCCAGGCGGAAAAGATCGCCGCCGTGAAGGCCAAGCGCGATAACCTCCGGGTACAGACCACCTTGGATGAGATCCGTGCCGCCGCCCGGGACGAGAGCGTAAACCTCATGCCCCGCATCCTGGATTGCGTCCGGGCCTACGGCACCGAAGGGGAAATCTGCGGGGTGCTCCGCGAGGAGTTCGGAGAGTACCGGGAAAACATCGTCCTGTAGCTCCCCGTAGAATCGCCTCCGAGGTCGGAGGCGAGGGCTGACTTGTTCCGTTTCGTCATGTGAAGGAGGCAGGATTTCCATGGAAGATCGCAAGATTCGTGTCGTGGTGGCCAAACCCGGCCTCGACGGCCATGACCGGGGAGCCAAGGTCATCGCCCGGGCCTTTCGCGACGCGGGCATGGAGGTCATCTACACGGGGTTGCGCCAGACTCCGGAACAGATCGTAGAGACCGCCATCCAGGAGGATGCCGACGCCATCGGCATCAGCATTCTCTCCGGAGCCCATGACCACTATTTCCGCACCATCATTGGCCTTCTCAAGGCCAAGGGGGCGGAAGACATCATCGTCTTCGGCGGGGGAGTGATTCCCGAGGGTGACATCCCCGGGCTTATGGATCTGGGGGCGGGGGCAATCTTCGGCCCCGGTACGCCCACCACCACCACTATAGAGTGGCTCCAGAAGGCGGTAGAGGAAAAAAGGGCCCGGGAATCCCGGGCATGAGGCTTTAGCGGGGCCTCAAAGCCTCGCCCTTTCCTGCTTTACCGAGGATTGGGTCTGCATATGGGGCCCGGGGTGAGAGAAGGGCGATAAGAGGCCAAAACAGTCCGGTGGAGGAGGGGGAGCATGAAGCCGACGGTGGTGGACCACATCGGTGTGGCGGTGAAAGACCTTAGAAAAGCCCTGGAGTTTTGGGAAAATGCCCTAGGTATTTCCTGTGTGGGCGTGGAGGAAGTGGCCGAGCAGAAGGTGCGCACGGCCTTTCTTCCCGTGAAAGACACGGAGATTGAGCTCCTAGAGCCCACGGCCGACGATAGCCCCGTGGCAAAGTTTATCGAAAAAAAGGGCGAAGGAATCCATCACATCGCCCTGCGGGTGGAAAACCTCGAGGAAGCTCTGGAAGAGCTCAAGGCCCGGGGAGTGCAACTCATCGACGAGAAGCCCCGTTACGGCGCGGGGGGGGCGCGCATCGCCTTCGTGCACCCCAAGGCCACGGGAGGGGTGCTGTTGGAGCTTTCGGAGCGAAGTCACTGATACGACAGGGACTAGCGGGAGGATCCCCTGGAAGGTCTTTGGGTCGCGGGGGGTTGGCGTGGTGTCTTTGAGCTAGGTGAGGAGGTATCGCATGTCGGAGAAGACCATAGACCAGCTCTGTGAGCAGGTGCTGGCCAAGCGAGAGGCGGCGAAGGCTGGCGGGGGCGAAAAGGCCGTGGCCAAACAGCACGAGAAGGGTAAGCTTACCGCCCGAGAGAGGATCTTTAAGCTCTTGGACGAGGGGAGCTTCACCGAGATCGACGAGTTCGTGGAGCACCGTTGCACTAATTTCGGCCTGGAGAAGACCGTTTTCCCCGGTGACGGCGTGGTGACGGGATACGGCACCATCGATGGCCGGATCGTCTACGTCTACAGCCAGGACTTCACCGTCATGGGGGGGTCTCTGGGGGAGATGCACGCCCGCAAGATCTGCAAGGTCATGGACCTGGCGGTGAAAAACGGCGCTCCCGTCATCGGCATCAACGATTCCGGCGGAGCCCGCATCCAGGAGGCCGTGGACGCCCTTTCGGGGTACGGCAACATCTTCTTCCGCAACGTGCTGGCCTCGGGCGTGGTGCCTCAGATCTCCGTCATTTCCGGCCCCTGTGCCGGGGGGGCGGTATATAGCCCGGCCCTCACCGACTTCGTCTTCATGGTGGATCAGGTGGGGGTCATGCACATAACGGGGCCCGCCGTCATCAAGGCCGTGACGGGGGAAGACGTCACCAGCGAGCAGATCGGCGGCGCCATGACCCACAACGCCAAGTCCGGGGTGGCCCAGTTCTTCTCCAAGAACGAAGACGAGTGTTTTGCTGAAATTCGGCGCCTCCTGGGTTATCTGCCGTCAAACAACATGGAAGAGGCCCCCGGGGCGGAGTGCACCGAAGACCCCTATGCCCCGAACCTGGAGCTGCGAAACCTTGTCCCCACGAACCCGAACAAGTCCTACAACGTGATCTCCGTGATCTCGGCCATCGTCGATCAGGGGAGTTTCATGGAAGCGCAGCCCCTTTGGGCGAAAAACATCGTCACCGCCTTTGCCCGGGTGGGGGGGATCGCCGTGGGCATCATCGCCAACCAGGCGAATAACCTGGCGGGGTGCCTCGACATCGACGCCTCGGACAAGGCGAGCCGATTTATCCGCTTTTGCGACGCCTTCAACATCCCCATCGTCACCTTTGAGGACGTCCCCGGATACCTGCCCGGCACGGCCCAGGAGCTGGGGGGCATCATCCGGCACGGGGCCAAGCTCCTTTATGCCTACAGTGAGGCCACGGTGCCACTGGTGACCGTCATCCTGCGCAAGGCCTACGGAGGAAGCTACCTCGGCATGTGCAGCAAGGACCTGGGGGCCGATGTGGTCCTGGCGTGGCCCCAGGCCCAGATCGCCGTCATGGGGGCCCAGGGGGCGGCCAATATAGTCTTCCGTAAGGAGATCGAGGCCGCCTCGGACCAGAACGCCATGCGGCAGCAGAAGATCGACGAGTACGAAGATGCCTTTGCCAACCCCTACCAGGCGGCGAAGCGCGGCTTCGTCGATCGGGTCATCCTTCCCGAAGAAACCCGGGGCGCCATCTACGAGGCCCTGCTCCTCACGGAAAACAAAAAGGAGCAGCGTCCCAAGCGGAAGCACGGCGTCATGCCGCACTAGGTCCGGAAAGGGAGAGAGATCAGCATGAATACTGCATCGCACTTCGTGGGCATGGGGGGCGCCATCACCCTTTCGCTTATAGCCTTCAGCATCGTTTTTCTGGTGCTCATCGCCCTCATGGGCATCATTTATGCCAACCGCTATTTGGCAGAGCAGGTGGATCGGAGAAACCGAGAAAAGGCGGCCTCCAAGGCCCCATCGGGAGATGGATCCGGGGGGCGTATGGCGGCGGCGGTGGCCTTGCCGGACGACGGCGACCTAGTGGCCGCCATCACGGGGGCCCTGGCGATGTCATTGGGGCGCCCCGTGGTGGTGACGGGCATCCGGCCGGTGCGCCAGAGCGGCTCCCTGTGGAAGGCCCTGGCCCGGAGCCAGAACATCGAGGGGCTCGATTAGCCCCTACCGCCCCTTGCTAGGTGCGGGTCATCTCTGGTTTTTTAAAAAATACATAGCGATCCCGATGGATCATGGTGATGGCGATCGAAGGAGGAACTACTTATGGCGCGTAACTTTCGTGTGACGGTGAACGGCAAAGCCTACGATGTTTCCGTGGAGGATCTGGGGTGCGGAGCTATGCCCCCTTCTGCCCCTGCCCCTGCCCCTGCCCCGGCTCCGGTGGCGGCTCCCGCCCCGGCTCCTGCTCCTGCTCCTGCTCCTGCTCCTGCTCCGGCCCCGGTGGCCGCTCCGGCCCCTGCGGCGGCTCCCGCTCCCGTGGCGGGGGGCGAGGTGGTGGCTTCCCCCATGCCGGGGAAAATCCTTAAAGTGGCCACATCGGTGGGGGCCGTGGTGAAAAACGGCGATATCCTGCTCATTTTGGAGGCCATGAAAATGGAAAACGAGATCCTGGCCGGGCGAGGGGGCACGGTGAAGGAGATCCGGGTCAAAGACGGCGATTCGGTCAACACCGGCGACGTGCTCGTGGTCGTGGGCTAGGGGCCTGGCCCCTTTTTGTCGGGAGGAGAATCGGCGATGCTGTACTTCCAAGCCCTGTCCAACCTTATTGCCCAGTCGGGCTTCGCGGGGCTCACCCTGGGAAACGTGGTCATGCTCCTGGTGTCCTTCGTGTTGCTCTATCTGGCCATCGTGAGAGGTTTTGAACCTCTTCTTCTGGTGCCCATCGCCTTCGGCTGCCTTCTGGTGAACCTGCCCCTGTCGGGCATCATGGACGAGGGGGGCTTCCTGCGCTACGTATTTTTCGGTACAGAACATGAGATTTACCCCATTATAATCTTCATGGGCATCGGAGCCCTCACGGACTTTGGCCCTCTGCTGGCGAACCCCATCACCTTCCTGCTGGGGGCGGCGGCCCAGATGGGGGTCTTCGTGGCGCTCTTTTTGGCCACCGCCCTGGGGTTCAACATCCGGGAAGCGGCGTCCATCGGCATCATCGGCGGCGCCGATGGCCCCACGAGCATCTATCTCACCATGAAGATGGCGCCCCAGATCCTGGGGGCCATCGCTGTGGCGGCCTACAGCTACATGTCCCTGGTGCCCCTCATTCAGCCTCCGGTGATCCGGCTGCTCACCACGAAAGAGGACCGGGGTATCCGCATGGACAACCTGCGCCCCGTCTCCAAGATGGAGAAGGTGCTCTTTCCCATCGTCTGCACCGTGGCGTCGGGCCTCGTTCTCCCCATGTGCGTCCCCCTCGTGGGGGTGCTCATGTTCGGTAACCTCCTGCGGGAGTGCGGCGTCACCGAGCGCCTGAACCATGCGACCCAGAACGAAATTCTCAACACCACCACTATTTTCCTAGGGCTCACTGTGGGGGCCACCATGGAGGCCGCCACCTTCCTCACCGTGGCCACCCTCAAGATCATCTTCCTGGGGCTCGTGGCCTTCATGGCGAGCACCGCCGGGGGCGTGCTCTTCGGCCAAGTCATGAAAAAATGGAGTGGTGGCAAGATCAACCCCATGATCGGTTCGGCGGGGGTCTCCGCCGTGCCCATGGCGGCCCGGGTGGTGCAGCGTATGTGCCAACAGGAGCATCCGGGGAACTTCCTGCTCATGCACGCCATGGGGCCCAACGTGTCGGGAGTCATCGGCACGGCGGTGGCTGCGGGGGCCATGCTCTCCCTGCTCACCAACTGATCCGGAGACCCTATCCCGTCACCGGTCGATAAGAGCCGCGCCGAGGGGCGCCCTTCGGGGCCGCCCCTCGGTTGTTTTAATAAAATTATTATAAATCGGAGGTGGGTCATGGCGGGGGAAAAGGGCCCTATCAGGGAAGAAGATCGATATCTCCGCTACCTGGAGGCCCGGGCCTGCGAGGCGGAAGTCTTGGCCGCCTCGCAGGAGGCGCTTTTTAATTTAGTCCGGGAGCTCGAGAAGTGTCCTTCGGTATCGGCGGTGTTGGACCTGCTGGAACATCGTCTGCGTTCCCTCTTGCCCCTGGGGCCCGCTCTCCTGGTGATGCGGGATTCTCCCTCCTCCGACGTCTGGAGGTGGCGGGGCGCCGGAGCCAATCTCCGGGAGGGGATGTCCCTTTCACCGAAAGACCAGGAAGCTTTGCGTTCCCTGGAAGGGCCCGCTTCCGTTCTCGCTTCCCAGATACCGGGTCTGGCCCCCGGCGGGGCGGAGAGCTTCTTGGCGGTGCCGGTGACCCAGGGAGGGGTCCTCTGGGGAGGAGTGGGGGGGAGCCCTCTCCCCTCGGGGGTCTTTCGCGACAATGAACGGCGCCTGGCGGGCCTCCTTGCCCTTCACTTGGGCCTTCGGCTGGAATCCATGGATCACGCCCGGCGCCGGGAGGAAGAGGCGGCCCGCCTTAAAAAAGAGCTTGCCTTGGCGGCGGCGGCCCAGAGGAGCATGCGCCCCCCGGAGGTCCTTCGATGGCCCGAGGGAGTGGCGGCGATATGGACCCGCCCCTGGGGAGAGGTGGGGGGGGATGCCTGCGACCTGCTGCGGGATTCGGCGGGAAATGTTCATCTCCTTCTGGCGGACGCCATGGGGCACGGGGTGGCGGCGGGGCTCCTCGTGACCTTCCTGCGGGGTCTTTTTTTCAGCCGCCTCCTCCGGGAGAGCCTGTCCCCCAAGGAGCTGGCCTCCCTGTTGGACGAGGGGCTGAAAAGCGTGGCGGGGGACTCCGATGACGCCCCCTTCTGCACGGTTATCCACGGCGTGTGGGACCCCCGAAAGAAGGTTTTTTCTTACCTCAGCGCCGCCGGGGCTCCGGCTTTTATCCTCCGCTCTTCGGGGGAGATGGTGGCGCTGGACTCCACCATGCCCTTGCTCGGCGTGCTCCCCGTGGAACCCGAAGGGCGCGAAGTGGAGGGATCTCCGGGGGACGTGGTGTGCTTTTGTTCCGATGGCCTTCTGGAGGCCCTGCCCCTCGACGAATCCCAATCTCCCCGGAGCCTTTTGGCGGCGTGGCTCCAGGGGGTCCTGAGAGAAGGCGACCCCTCGGGGGTCCCCGCCCTGGTCCAGAAGGAGGTGAGTGAGGGGCGCTGGGTCCCCAGAGACGACGCCACCCTGGTGCTTCTTTCCCTGGGGGCCGGGGGTGGGGGGTGAGAAAAAAGACTGCGGCGTACTTTGCATGGTGCATTTTTTTTGCTTCGTGCTATAATTTACGCGAAGGTTCGAAGGCGGGGGGACGCCCCCCGGGGTATGGGTGGCGACGGCCACAAAATCATGAAGGAGGCAAAGGGAAATGGCTAACGAGCACTATATCGACGGGTTGATCGCGGAACTGAAGGCCAAGTGGCCCTGGGAGACCGAGTTCATCCAGGCAGCGGTGGAGGTCCTGGAGTCCGTCAAGCCGGTGGTGGCTCAGCATCCCGAGTACGAGAAGTACCGCATTGTGGACCGGATGATCATTCCGGAGCGCGTCATCATCTTCAGCGTTCCCTGGCGCGACGACAAGGGCGAGTACCAGGTGAACCAGGGTTTCCGGGTCCAGTACAACAGCGCCCTTGGCCCCTACAAGGGAGGCTTGCGCTTCCACCCTTCCGTCAACCTCTCCATCCTTAAGTTCCTTGGCTTTGAGCAGACCTTCAAGAACGCCCTCACGGGCCTTCCCATGGGGGGCGGCAAGGGAGGCAGCGACTTCAATCCCAAGGGGCGCAGCAGCGAAGAAATGATGAACTTCTGTCAGTCTTACATGCGGGAGCTCTTCCGCCACATCGGTCCGGACACCGATGTGCCCGCCGGGGACATCGGCGTGGGGGGGCGGGAGATCGGCTATCTCCTCGGCACGTACAAGAAGATCACCCGGGACTTCCAGGGTGGCGTGCTCACCGGTAAGAACGTCAACTGGGGCGGCAGCTTGATTCGTCCCGAAGCCACGGGCTTCGGCGCGGTGTACTTCCTCCAGGAGATGCTCGATAAGAAGGGCGACTCCATCGAGGGCAAGACCATCGCCCTTTCGGGCTTCGGCAACGTGACCTGGGGGACGGCCCTCAAGGCCTCCGAGCTGGGCGCCAAGGTCGTCACCATCGCGGGCCCCGACGGGTACATCTACGACAAGGACGGGATTTCCGGCGAGAAGGTCGAATTCCTCCTCTCCCTTCGCTCCTCCAACCAGGACATCGTGAAGCCCTACGCGGACAAGTTCCCCGGAGCCCAGTTTGTCCCGGGCAAGCGTCCTTGGGAAGTGAAGTGCGATATCGCCATGCCCTGTGCCTTCCAGAACGAGATGAGCGGCGACGATGCCAAGGCCTTGCTCTCCAACGGCGTGAAGTACGTGGTGGAAGTTTCCAACATGGGCTGCACCCCCGAGGCCATGGAGACCTTCGTGGGTAACAAGGTTCCCTTCGCCCCCGGCAAGGCAGCGAACGCGGGGGGCGTGGCCACCTCCGGCCTTGAAATGTCCCAGAACAGCCTCCGGCTCCAGTGGACCGAGAGCGAAGTGGATGCCCGGCTGCACCAGATCATGAAGACCATCCACCGCAACGCCTACGACACGGCGAAGGACTATGGCGTGGAGGGGAACTACGTGGTGGGCGCCAACATCGCGGGCTTCATCAAAGTGGCCAACGCCATGGTGGGACAGGGCGTCATCTAGAGACCTTTTTCGAGGCCCAAAGGGCCTCTCCGACACGAAAGAAGGGCTCCCCGAAAAAACTTCGGGGAGCCCTTTTGTTACGGCTGCCCTTTCTCTGGGGCGGGGCTCCGGCGGGCCTCGTGTCGGTCGGGGAGCCTCTTGCCGGTGATCATGAAATAGGCTCGGGTGGCGATGTTCACCGCGTGGTCCCCGGCGCGCTCCAAGTATCGGGAGATCAGGATGAGGGCCGCCCCCCGGCGCACGCGGTCTTCTTCGGCGATGCCGTCGGCGATGAGCTGGGCCATGACGTCGCGAAAGACCTTGTCGTAGAGGGTGTCTACCACATCGTCCCGGCGTATCACCTCCAGGGCTCCGGGGGCGTCGTTTTGGGCAAAGGCCTGGAGGCTGTCCCGAAGCATGGCGGCGACGAGGTTTCCCATCTGGGGGATATCCACCAGGGGCTGAAACAAGGGGGCCCCTAGGAGCGCCATGGTTTTTTCCGAAATGTTGGCCGCCTCGTCCCCCAGGCGCTCCAGGTCGGTGACGATCTTGAGCACGGAGAAGACGAAGCGCAGATCCTCTCTTACGGGCTGGCGCATGGCGAGGGATAGAAGGCATTCCTGTTCGATTTCCCCCTCGAGGGCATCGATGGCGCCGTCTTGCGCGACGACGGCGGCGGCCCGGGGGCCATCCAGTGTCACGAGGGCCTCCACCGCTTCCTCCAGGGCGCGGGCGGTCCGCTCTCCCATGGCGGACACCATCAGGAGGATGCGCTTGCGGTCCCGGTCGTATAAGTAATTCTCAAGGCGTTCCGTGGAGGAGTTGCGGTGGAAAAACATCCCATTCACCTTCTCTCCGAAGAGTAGTCCTTTTAGGACACCAGTTCTTGGGCGCTACGGGCGAGGGAAGAGGCTTCGTCGACCCATTCCAAGGCCTCCATGGTCTCTCGGGTTACCCGCCCTTCTCCGGAGCCCCTGAGGCGAGCCCTCAAGAGGTTTTCCTGGACGTGGAAATTCTGAAACGACCGCCTTGCCAGAGGGGAAGGCTCCCTTTCTCCCAGCACAAAGGTGCCCAGGCTGTGGCGCACCAGCTCCACCAAGGCGGAGGCAAAGTCCTTCCAGGGAACCCCGTCGGGGCCTTCGTCCGTGAGCCTATATCCCAGGGCGTCGCTCCGGGGGGCGAAGCGGGTGACGAGTTGGGTCGTGAGCTGGCTAAGGGATCGTAGGCTGTCGAAGAGTTCTTCCCGGGAGGCCTCCACGCCCCTGTCGGCGCCGGAGGGAATGGAAAGGAGGAAGTCCGCGCAGGCCTCGGCCAAGGAGGGAAGGCCCTCCTGCAATGCGGATCGATCCCGGGGGCGAGATCGATCCGCCAGGGTCAACGTGAGGAGCTGTTCTAAGGCGCTGGCCAGTCTCACCATTTCCCGGGAAAGCAGGGCGAGGGCCAGAGAGGGGAAGGGGAGGGCCGCATCGTCCAGATAAAGGGGAGTCCCCGGAGTTTCCCGTGCGAAGAGCCGGGCGACCCCTTGGCTTGCCTGGGCCAGCAAGGGAGCCAGGGGGAGGAGAAGGGCCGCGTTGCCCCAGAGGATGATCCCCTGGAGCAGGGCAAAGCGCAGGGGCAAAGGGAACGTCAGGGAGGCGAAAACTCCCTGAATTGGGGAGGCCAAAAGCAGCGCCGCTCCCACCCCCACGATCTTGTAGATCAACGAGGCCCAGGCCAGAGCTCGGGCCTGGGGGCGTCCTCCGAGCCCGGCCAGGAGAACGGTGGCCGAAGAGCCCACGTGGCTTCCCAGCACCACGGGGAGGGCCCCCTCAGGGGGAAGGAGTCCCTGGGACAAAAGGACCATGGCCAGAGCCACCACCAGGGAGCTGCTCTGGGTCCCGGCGGTGACGACGAGCACCCCCAGGCCCAGGAGCCATGGAGAGCTCCCCGCCGCCGCGAAGAGCTCCTGGAGATCGGCCCGGGCGGTGAGGGGTACGACGCCGAGTTTCACCAGGGCCATGCCCGTGAGGATGAGGGCCAGGCCCCGGACGACGGCGGAGAGCTGGCGAAAAGGTCCTCGGGTGAAGCGCTCTCCGAAGACGGCGACCCCGAGGATCAGGGGGGCGTAGGAGGTCACGTCTACGGAGATCAAGAAGGTCATCAAGGAGGGGCCCACGCTGGCCCCCATCATGACCACCACGGCGCCAGCGAGGGAGAGAACTCCGGCGTTGACCAATCCTATGGTCAAAGCGGTGGCGGCGGTGCTACTTTGGGACAGGGCCGACAGCACCGTCCCCAGCAAAAAAGAGGCCCCGGTGGAGCGGGACATGCGTCCGAAGAGGCGGCGGGACCGGGGACCCCACTCCTCTCGGAAGGTCCTGGTGCTGTCGTCCAGCCCCAGGAGAAAGAGCCCCAGTCCCCCCAATATGAGCGATAGCGATGTCATTTGGCCTCCGGGGGCGCTGAGCTCCGAAAGGTCGGGGCTAGGCGGACAAGAGGGCCGCCGCTCGCACCGGGGCGCCGTCGGCGTCGGCGTAGTGCAGGGGGAGGGCCAAGAAGGTGAATCCCTGGGGGGGGAGCTCCCCCAGACCCCGCAGGTTTTCCACGATCACCAGCCTCCGGGAAAGGAGGGCGCGGTGGACGGGGAAGGCCACGCTTTCCATGGGATCCACGGAGATGGCATCCACCCCCACGCCCTTAAGGGCCCGGGTGGCCAGGTACGCCGCCCCGTCGGGGGTCAGGGTGGGGAAGGGAGAAAAGTACTCCTCGGTGCCCCAGAAGCGATCCCATCCCGTATGGAGGAGCACAAAATCCGGGGTAAACGCCCCCTCCAGGGCCTCCTCAAGGAAAGACCGGGGGACCGCCCTTCCCGGAGGAAAGGAAGAGAGGTCCACCTTGACGGCGGCTCCCGCGAAGGCGCCGATGGCCATGGAATCCAGGGATGGAGCCCCGGCGATCATGTGGGAGGGGGCGTCCATATGGGTTCCCGTGTGGGAAAAAAGGCGGAGCCGCGTCTCCCGAAAGCCCTCCCTCTCCAGGGTGGTGGCCTCCAGGAGCTCTGGGGGCTCGGTGCCGGGGTATACCGGCATGGCGGAAGTGATGAGATGGGTCAGGTCATACCACGTCATGGGAGCCTCCTTAAAAGACCAGGGAGATAGTTCCTGGAGCGCTCCCAATTTACCACAAAGGGGTGAAAGATCAAAAAAGGCGTGGGCGGAAAGGGGGGGACGTGCTATGATGGTTCGGAGTCGAGTGCTCGGGAGGTGGCCGAGATGAACCGTTGGTCCCGTGGAATGGGATGGGTGTTATGGGTTATGGCCGTCTTTGCGGTGGGCTCTTCTGTGGCCGAAGGGGCCTCCCCTCGGTCCCTTCAGGAGATCCGGGCCCGGGGAGAGTTGGTGGTGGGCATCGAAGACGACACCTGGGGACGCTTTCACATATGGGATAAGGGATCGGTGGAGGGACTGGAGGTAGATCTGGCGGAGCGCATCGCCCAGGCGGTGGGGGTTTCCCTCCGGGTGATGCCCATCCCCTGGGGAAAGGGAGAGGCGGGCACCATTTCCGGAAGCTGGGAGTCGGGAACCTGGGTGGAGGCGGACCTTCTCTTGGCGGGGATCACGACGGATGCGGAGCGCGCCCAGAAGGTGACCTTCTCCGATTGGTACTTTTCCGCCGGACAGACGGTGCTCTTTCGAAAGGCCCTGGGGGCCCGGACGACGGGGGACCTGGCCGGGCGTCGGGTGTCGTTTCAGGGGGGTACCACCAGTGAGGCGGTGGTGCGAGACTCCATGCCTCGGAGCGAGGCCGTGCCCTTTGCCACGTGGAGCGACGCTTTTTCGGCCTTCATGGAAGGGACGGTGGATGCCGTGGTGGTGGATAGTCCCCTGGCCATCCAGAAGGCCCGGGAAAACCCCGAGCTCCACGTCCTGGGGGTTCTCCTTTCCCGGGAGCGCTACGGAGTGGCGATGCCCAAGGACGTGGACCCCGAGTTCAAGGCGTTGGTGGATCAAGTCGTCCGCCAATGCCGCGAGGAGCTTTTCCGGAAGTGGTTTTCCTAGTCGGATCTACGGTGTAAGGACGGGGCGGTGGAGAAGGTGGAAGGTCCCGCATCAATCGTTTCGGCCCAAGAAGGATCCTTTCGGCTCACCGAAGGGTCGGCCATGGAAATCATCCTTCGCTATCTCAACGAAGTGGACCGGGCTAAAAGCCCCCAGCGGGCCTGTGCCCTGGCCACGACCATCATAGCGGAGCAGACCCGTTACTCTCGCCCGGCCATATTCCTCTACAACCCTCGGACGGACAGCCTGGAACTCACGGCCTACGCCAACCATAACCCCACGGCGGAACGGATTACCCGGGGCAAGGGGGTGTGCTGGCGCTCCTTTGCTTCGGAAGAGATTCAAGTGGTCAACGACGTGACCAAAGATCCGGACTACTTCCAGGACATGTTGGATACCCAGGCGGAGCTCTCCGTGCCCATAGTCTGGCACGGCTCGGTTTTCGGCGTCCTGGACGTGGAATCGTCCCAGCGGGACTGCTTCTCCGATGAGGACGTGCGCTTTGCTCGACTCTTGGCGGGGATCCTGGGGAGCGTCCTCTCCCACGTGGAGACGGAAACGCAGTTTCGAAAGAACCTTGAGCGAGGGAAGATGTTTCGGGCCAACCTCATCAAGGCCCAGGAGGCCCTGAACCGCGCCCTGGAAGAAGCCAACGCCCAGAAGGGGGCGGTGGAGGAGCACGCCCGGATCCAGCGCGCCCTCATCGACGTTTCCCGCACGCTCTTCGTCTGCCGGGACGCCCGGCAGCTCTACCTCCTCATCATGGAAATTCTGGTGAGGGAGCTCGGTTTTCCCACGGTCCTCGTCTTCGGCCGAGATCACCGCGAGGCTCCCCTGTCTTGCCAGGCCTCCCTGGGCATTGAGCTTGATCTGGAGCAAGAAAGCCTCCTCATGGGGGGCTCTGGCATCGTGGGGCACGTGGTGAAGACCTTAGAGCCCTACCTCTGTAGCGATACCGCCCAGGACCCCTATTTTGACCCCGATGACTACGGCACCCGGTCCGAGCTGGTGGTGCCCATCCGGTCGGGGGACTTCCTCTGGGGCCTCGTGGTGGCCATCGCCCGGCGCCCCGGCGCCTACACCCTCCGGGACCTCGAAACCCTCACCTTGGTGGCGGGGTTTATGTCCGTGGTGCTGGAAAACATCGCCAACCTGGACATGCTTGCCCGGGAGATCAAGCTCATGAGATTCCTCCACGGCATGGTGCACGAGCTCTCCGGGGAGCGGGACAACCGCTCCATAGCCCTGCGGATCATCGCCCTGCTGCGAGAGGCCTTTGATGACATGCTGGTGACGGTCTTCGACGTGAGAGAAGAAGGGGGAAGGATGGAGATCTTCCCCATGGCCTCCTCCGGGAGCATGGAAGAGGCCGAGGGGCTCTGGAGGGACGTGGTGCTCCGCCCGGGTCGGCTTTTCCAGTCCACGGTGGCCCAGGCGGCGACTTCCCGTAAGGTGGTGTCCGTTCCCGACACGGATCAGGCCTCGGGCTACGTCCGAGGACACAGCGATACCCGGTCGGAGCTGAATATCCCCATCCTGCACGGAGAGCGGGTGCGGGGGGTGCTGTGCTTCGAGAGCCCCAGGCCCCGGACCTTCACCCAGGACGACGAGGAGCTCTTCGTCATCCTGGCCCGCCACCTGGGGGCCCTTTGGGCGGTGAACGACCTCTTGGACATGACGGAGCTCAAGGCTATGCGAGATGGCCTCACGGGGATATGGAACCGTCGCTTTTTGTTCTCCTACCTTGAGGGCGATGGAGAAGACCTGGTGCGACGAGGGGGCACCCTTACCCTGGTCATGGTGGACCTGAGGCGCTTTAAATTGATAAACGACACCTATGGCCACGCCGTGGGAGACGAGGTGCTTACCACTGTGGCGGCCTTTTTTTACAAGCGATTGGAAGGAGTGGGCTTCGCGGGGCGCTATGGCGGGGACGAATTTCTCATCGTCCTTCCAGATAAAACCCTTGAGGAGGCAGAGAGGCTGGTGGAGGAGCTGGGGCAGGGCGTGAAGGAGTTGGCCTTTTCCGTCCCGGAGCTTAGGACCCAGGCGAACTTTGGCATCGCTTCCTGCCCTCGGGACGGGGTGTCCATCGTGGAGGCCTTGCGCCGGGCGGACGAACGGATGTACGAGGCCAAACGAAGGGGAACATGATGGGATGGGCGATGAAAAACTGGGTAGGTTTCTTCGACGGAGGTTCCCGGGGGAATCCGGGGCCTGCGGCGGCGGGGGCGGTGCTCTTGGACGACCGGGGGGATGTGGTCTTCGAAGAGGGGCGTTTCCTGGGGCGACGGACCAATAACGAAGCGGAGTACGAGGCGTTGATCATGCTCCTGGAGGAAGTGGACCGCCGGGGTTTTTGCAAGGGCGTGGTGTTGGGGGATAGCCGCCTGGTGATCTCCCAGATGCGAGGGGAATGGAAGATTCGAGAGCCCCGATTGCGGGCCTTGGCGGAACGAGCCCGAAGCCTGGTGCGCGGAGACGTTCGTTTCGAATGGATCCCCCGGAAGGATAACGACCACGCCGATGATTTGGTGAACGAGGTCTTGGATCGCGAGGAAGAAAGGGGCCGTAGCGCTCCTCCTCGCCCCGACAGGGGTGAATTGCCGGAAGAAAAAGAAGAGTGGCGCCATGGGACCCTGAGATTGGTCTCGGACCATATCGCATTGGTGATGGGAGCCCCCGACGAGTACGTGGTGAACCTGGCAGAAGGGACCTGCTCTTGCCCAGGTTTCCAGGCCCGGGGAGATTGCGTCCACCTCCGAGAGGGGATGGACGCGAAGCGATCTCTCGGCGCCCCGGGAAGGGGTGGAAGCGGAGCGTCCCGCTGATTTTCCGAGCCCTCTCCCGAGGGGAGAGAGGAAGGCGAAGGCTAGCTCGAAAGGGCTAGGGCCCCTGCGTCCTTTTCGAGCCCTGGGGGGGCGATGGGGGGCCAAAAAGAACCGAGGAGGGATGAAAAGATGAGAAAGCGCGATGTGTGGTGGGGGGCATGGTTGTTGGTGGGGATCCTGGCGACGGGGGCCTGGGCCTTCGACCCCGTGGCTCCGGAGGAGCTCAAGCCGGGGTTCGTGTACATCGGCCCCGTGGGAGACGGGGGATGGACCTACATGCACGAACAGGGGCGCCTGGCCATGGAGCAGGCCGTTCCCGGCGTTAAAAGCAGCATCGTGGAATCCGTGCCCGAGGGCCCCGATTCCGCCCGGGTGCTGGAGACCTTTGCCCGGAACGGCTCTAAGCTGATCTTCGCCACGTCCTTTGGGTACATGGACTTCGTCATGGACGTGGCCAAGAAATTCCCCGACGTGGTCTTCATGCACTGCTCGGGGTACAAGACCGCTCCCAACGTGGGGGTGTACTTCGGGCGCATGTACCAGGCCCGGTACCTTTCTGGCCTGGTGGCGGGAAAGATGACCAAAAAGAACGTCATCGGCTTTGTGGCGGCCCATCCCATCCCCGAAGTGGTGCGGGGCATCAACGCCTTCACCCGGGGGGTGCGCCGCGCTAATCCCGACGCCACGGTACGGGTGGTATGGCTCTTCTCCTGGTTCGATCCGGGCAAGGAAAAGGAAGCGACCAAGGCCTTGGTGGACGCCGGGGCAGACGTCATCGCCATGCACGCCGACACCGGAGCGGCTCCCCAGGCGGCGGAGGAGTCGGGGGTCTACGTGGTGGGGTACAACAACGACATGAGCCAGTATGCCCCCACGAAGCACCTCACGGCCCCCATCTGGAACTGGGGCATGATCTACACGGCGGCGGCCCAGGAAGTGATCGCCGGCACCTGGAAGAGCACTTCCCAGTGGCCGGGGCTCAAGGACGGTATGGTGGGCCTCGCCCCCTACGGCAAGGATGTCCCCGAAGAGGTAAAGGCCTTGGTGGAAGAAGAGAAGGCCAAGATCGTCGGGGGTACCTGGGACGTCTTCACGGGCCCCGTGAAGGATCAGAGCGGCACCGTGCGGGTCCCCGAGGGAACCACCATGACGGATGCGGAGATGCTCGCCTTCGATTGGTTCGTGGAGGGCGTGGAGGGCGAGGTGCCGAAGTAGGGGGGAAGCGCCGAAGGCGAGACCGTCCCCGGGAGAGATCTTTTCCCGGCGGGGCGGCGGCGCGACGGTCGCCGGAGCCTGAGCCCAGGGTGGAGCCTCGGAAAAAGAGGCTTCCCCCCTGGGCTTTTTGATCGGTGGCCTCGGGGCGCTCTCGAAGCCCCCCTGGTCCGCTGGTCCGGGGGGACTGCGGTTGAGGTTTCCGCAGGACTCCGTGCGAAAGCCGCCGAGATGTGGTACTCTGGCGCGGTGTACGCCATGCCGGGGAAAGAGCGGAGGAGTGCCATGACGGAGGCGGAGCGGACCCTGGTGAGCATGCGGGGCATAGTCAAATCCTTCCTGGGGGTTCGGGCGAACGACGATGTGGCCTTCGACCTGAGGGCCGGGGAGATTCACACCCTGTTGGGGGAGAATGGGGCGGGCAAGAGCACTCTCATGAACGTGCTCTGCGGGCTCTACACCCCCGAGGCGGGGTGCATCTTTGTCGACGGAAAAGAGCACTTCTTTCGGTCCCCTTCGGATGCCATCGCCGTGGGCATCGGCATGGTCCATCAGCACTTTCTCCTGGTGCCCGTCCTGACGGTATGGGAGAATATGATCCTGGGGGATCGGGCCATCCCCTCCGTCATCCCCCGGAAGAAGGTCTGCCGTCGCATCGAAGAGCTATCGACCCAATACGGCCTGGCGGTGGATCCGGAGGCGAGAATTTGGCAGCTTTCGGTGGGAGAACAGCAACGGGTGGCCATCCTCCGGGCGCTCTACCGGGGGGCCCGGACCCTCATCCTGGACGAACCCACGGCGGTGCTGACGCCCCAAGAGGCCCGGGCCCTCTTTTCCACCCTCCGGAGGATGGCGGAGGAAGGACACGGCGTGGTCTTCATATCGCACAAGCTGGACGAAGTCATGGCCCTCTCCTCCCGGGTGACGATTCTCCGCAAAGGCCGAGTCGTCGGCACCTGGCGGGCGGGAGAGATCTCCAAGGCCGCCCTGGCGGAGCAGATGGTGGGGTACCAAGTACCCCGTTCCGAGAATCCGTCTCCCCGGGGCGGAGAGGAGACCCTCCTGGAAGGGCGGGGCCTGGTGGTGCAAAGCGATCGCCACCTTCCTGCAGTCCGGGGGATATCGTTGGAGTTGCGTCGGGGGGAGATCCTGGGATTGGCGGGGGTGGCGGGCAACGGCCAGAGGGAGCTCTGCGAAGCCCTGGTGGGACTCCGCCCTCTGGAGGCGGGGGAATTGACCCTCCGGGGGCGAAGGGTCACGGGGGCTCCCCCCCGGATCTTCCAGCGCCAGGGGGTGAGTTACGTCCCCGCCGATCGCATGGGGATGGGCCTCGTGGGGAACATGAACTTACGAGAGAACGTGGCGTTGCGGCACTACTGGCGCGAGGAATTTTCCCGGTGGAAAGAGATCCTGCGCTGGGACGTCTTGGGGGCCTTCACCGAAGAGCTGGTGCGACGCTTTCGGGTTCAGACCCTTTCCTGCGACGTGGCGGTGCGGACCCTGTCGGGGGGAAATCTGCAAAAACTGATGCTGGCCCGGGAGCTGGGCCTGCTCCCCTCCATATTGGTGGTACAGGAGCCCACCTGGGGGCTCGATGTGGGGGCCACCCAGTACGTGCGGGACCAGATCCTGGAGGCCCGAAACCGGGGAGCGGCGGTCCTTTTGGCTTCGGAGGACCTAGAAGAGATCTTTGCCCTGAGCGACCGGGTGGCGGTGATCCACCAGGGGCGCCTCATGGGGGTCTCCGATAACCCCCGGGATCTGGGAGAGGAGCGCGTGGGGCTCATGATGGCGGGCACGCCCCTGGGGGCGGAGAGGGGGGAAGGTCATGCCTAGGCTATGGCTGGAGAAAAGAAAAGATATCCCCTGGTGGATCGGCGGAACCCTGTCCGTGCTTTCCGTGATCCTCGCCCTGGGGGCGGGGGGAGGGCTGCTCCTGGCGCTGGGAGTATCCCCCTGGGAGGCCTACGTCACCATGTTTCGAGGGGCCCTAGGAAATTGGTATGGCCTCAGCGAAACGGTGGTGAAGGCCATCCCCCTGGCCATGGCGGGACTGGCGGTGTCCCTGGCCTTTCGCATGCAGGTGTGGAACATTGGTGCCGAAGGGCAGATCCTCCTGGGGGCCCTGGCCACGGCGGCGACGGTGCGCTACGCCTTTGTAGATAATTTTTTTGTCATGCTCTTCCTCATGATGCTCTCGGCGGCCCTGGCCGGGGGGCTCTGGGGAGCCCTGGCGGGATGGCTCAAAGGGCGATGGCGAGTGAACGAGATCATCTCCACCCTCATGATGAACTACATCGCTCTCCACACGGTGGATTACTTCATCTACGGCCCCTGGCGCGACCCTGCCAGCCTGGGCTTTCCCATGACCGCTCCCTTCCCTCCGGCGGCTCGATTGCCCCTTTTTCTCGACACCCGAGTCCATCTGGGGATCTTTTTTGCTCTCATCCTGGCCGGAGCCCTCTATTTCTTTTTCCGATGGACCCGGTGGGGCTTCGAGGTGCGAGTGCTGGGGGAAAACCCGCAGGTGGCCCACTATGCGGGGATCCCCTACGTGAGGAACGTGGTGCTCCTCATGTTTTTTTCCGGAGCCCTCGCGGGGCTGGCAGGCATGGGAGAGATCGCCGGACTTCAAGGGCGCATGCAGCCCGGCTTCTCCCCGGGATATGGCTACACGGCCATCATCGTGGCGTGGTTGGCCCGGCTGAACCCGGGGGCCATCCTGGGCGTGGCCTTTTTTATGGGGGCCCTGCTGGTGGGAGGAGACACGCTGCAGGTGGTCCTGCGCCTGCCCCTGGCGAGCACCCACATCATCCAGGGATGCATCCTCATCTTTCTCCTAGGGGGAGACGTGTGGCGCACCCATCGGATTCGCCTATTTCGGGACAAAAAATGTTGATTTCGGGGCCCTTGCTCGACCGAGGCCCCCTAAAAGGGAAGGTTTTGGCGGCGATCGCCGCATGGAGGGAGTGATCTCGTGGAGTACTTGATACCCATCATGGCGGCGGCGGTGCGAAGCGGCACGCCGATCCTCTTTGCCACCCTGGGGGAGCTCCTTACGGAACGGGTGGGGGTCATGAACCTGGGATTGGAAGGGATCATGCTCATGGGGTCCCTCTCGGGGTTCTGGGGAGCGCTCGTCTTTTCCAACCCCTGGGCGGGGATCGCCTTGGCGGTATTGGTGGGGATGGCCCTTTCGGCGCTACACGCCGTACTTTGCGTTTCCTTAGGGGCAAACCAGGTGGTGAGCGGCCTGGCCCTGGCCATGTTCGGCACGGGAACCAGTGCTTTGCTGGGGAAAAACCTGGTGGGAGTCACCATTCCCGGCCTTCCGGCGGCTCCCCTGCCGGGATTGGCGGAGTTGCCCTGGGTGGGGCCCATCCTCTTTTCCCACGACGTGCTGGTCTACGGGGGTTTTATTCTCACCGCCTTCCTGGCGTGGTTTTTGTATTTCACCCGGGGGGGGCTGAACCTCAGGGCCGCAGGAGAGGCTCCTCGGGTGGTGGATGCGGCGGGGCTGTCGGCGGTGCGCCTCCGTTACCTTTACACCATCTTGGGGGGGGGCCTGGTGGGGCTCGGGGGGGCGTACATGTCCGTGGTCTATACTAAGATGTGGGCGGAGATGATGACCGCCGGGAGGGGATGGATCGCCCTGGCCCTGGTGATCTTCGGCCTATGGCACCCGGTGCGTAGCGCCCTGGGAGCCTACTTCTTCGGGGGTGTGGGGGCATTGCAGCTTCGCATGCAGGCCGGGGGCACCACGGTGCCCGCGCCCCTCCTCATGATGTTGCCCTATGTGATGACCATCGCGGTCCTTTTTGTCATCGCGGTCCGCAAGGGATATGCCGTGTCGCTGGGGGCTCCCCGCTCTCTGGGAGTACCCTATCACCGGGAAGAAAGGGATGGTTGAGAGTGCGAGAGCGGGGCAATTTGCTGATACGGGGGGCGACGGTCTGGACCGTCGGTCCTCGGGGGATCCTGGATAGGACCGATGTGCTGATCAAAGACGGGATCATAGCCTCTCTGGGGCCGGATCTAAGAGGGGGCGATGGGGAGGAGCTGGATGGCCGGGGCATGGTGGTCACCCCGGGGTTGATCGATGTCCACACCCACGTGAGCCTTTGGGAAGAAGGGGCTCCCGAGGCGGAGGGGAGTGGCAACGAAGCCACGAACCCCGTCACCCCTCACCTGCGGGTGGTGGATGCCATTAACCCCCGGGATCGGGCCTTCGCCGAGGCTCGCTCCGGGGGGGTCACCATGGTGCAGATCCTACCGGGGAGCGCCAATGTGGTGGGAGGGCAGGGGGCCGTGGTGCGCACCTGGGGAGACACCGTGGAAGACATGGTGCGGCAGGCCCCCTCGGGCATGAAGGCCGCCTTCGGCGAGAATCCCAAAAACGTCTACAAGGGTAAAAATCTCTGGCCCTCCACGCGCATGGGCGTGGCGGCTTGCCTGCGCGATGCCCTGGTGGGGGCGGAAAACTACGCCGCCAAGGTCCGGGGGAAAAAGGGACCCCGGGAAAGAAACCTCCGGGACGAGGCCCTGGGGGCCCTCCTCCGGCGGGAAATGCCCCTGAGGATGCACGCCCACCGGGCGGACGACATCCTAACGGGCCTTCGTATCGCCGAAGAGTTTGGCCTGGATTACACCTTGGAGCACGGCACCGAGGGCTTTTTGATCTCTAGCCTCTTGGCCGCCAAGGGGGTTCGGACGGCCTTCGGCCCCGCCATGACCTTCAGGTCCAAGTTGGAGCTCCGGGAGGCTCACATAAGAAACGTGGTAACCCTAGTGCGGGCGGGGGTCCCCGTGGCGCTCATGACGGACCATCCGGTGATTCCCATCGGTTACCTCAGGAACGAAGCCGCCGAAACGATCCGAGAAGGCCTTTCCGAGGAAGAGGCCCTGGCCCTGGTCACCCGGACTGCGGCGGCCCATCTGGGCCTGGAGGCGCGGTACGGGTCGCTGGAGGAGGGTAAGGGGGGCGACGCGGTGCTTTGGTCCGAATCGCCCTTTTCTCCCCGCTCCGTGGCGGTGGCCACGGTGGTGGACGGCGTGGTGGCCCACCGGGCCTAGGGGGACGGCCGTGACTAATCCGGGAACGGGGGAAATCCCCTTTGTGATGGACGCCCATCTCGACCTAGCGTATGACGTGGAGCTCCGGCGACGCCGGGGAGAGCGGCGAGTGGTGGCGGAGCGTTACCTTCCGGCCTTCCGGCGGGGGGGGGTGGGGGCGGTGATCTCCTCCCTGTTCATCCCCAACGTTTTCCTCCCCGAGATGGCCTTGCGCAAGGCCCTGGAGCAGATCAGCGCCCTGGGGGCCGACCTGAAGGAGTGCGACGGCGCCGTGGTCCTATGCCGGACCATGGAAGACCTCCGGGCCGCCCGGAGGCGTGGCGCCGTGGGAGTTTTTATTTCCTTCGAGGGGGCGGAACCCCTCCAGGGGAACATGGCTCTCCTGAGGATTTTTTTCGATCTGGGAGTGCGAGGAGTGGGGCTGGTCTGGAGCCGCCGCAACGAGGTGGGGGACGGATGTCACTTCTTCCCCGAGAACGAAGGACGCCCCGGGGGGCTTACTCCCTTCGGCGTGGACTTGGTGGCGGCGGTGGAGGAGATGGGGATGTTCGTGGACGTGAGCCATCTGAACGACGCGGGGTTCGATGACGTGGCCCGATTTTCCCGAAAACCCTTTATAGCGTCGCACTCCAACTGCCGGGCCCTGGTGCCCGTGGCCCGAAACCTGACGGATGACCAGTTGCGCACCCTGGGGGCCCGGGGAGGGCTCACGGGGATGAATGCCTGTGACGCCTTCGTCTCTTCGGCGCCCCGGGAAGAATCCCGCGACTTGGTGGACGTGCTGGGGGATCACGTGGATCACGTGAAAAAAGTGGCGGGCATCGCGGCGGTGGGGGTGGGGTTCGATTTCTGTGACCAAATTCGCGACGCCCTCTCCGACGGGGGGAGCATCCAAACCCGGGATGTCATGGAAGGACACGGCGACCTGGGGCGTTTCACCCAGGCCCTTCGTCGCCGGGGGTACGACGAAGGAGAGATAAACGCGGTCCTCGGAGGGAACCTATGGCGCTTTTTGGAAAAGGTCCTGGGGTAGTTCTTTTGACAAAAGGAGACGCCCCGGAGTGCTTTTTTATGCCGCCGGAGTGTGCTATCCTGGAGGAGTATGGAGCCCCGGAGGCCGGAGGAAGGAAGTCCGTTCTTTTCTGAAAAGGCGATCCAGTAGAAGGCTTTTAGATGCGTCTGCGGTGAGATAAGGACCTCTGGGGTGGTTTTTATTGCGGGGGCTTAGGTTTTGGGGCGGTTCGTGGCCTAAAGAGCGAAGGAGGGCGAGGCATGCTTAAAAACCTCAAGATCGGTGTGCGGCTCATGTTGGGCTTTGGCATCGTGCTTATCATCGTGGTCTGCATGGGGGGGTTGGGAGTTTACCAGACGGGGCTCATCCGGGGGGAGATCGGCGTTTTGGCGAGCCGGGCCATGCCCCAGGTGGAGCTTTCGAGCACGCTGGAGCGTTATCTCCTCCAGGCCCTGCGGTGCTTCCAGACCTACAACCTGACCATGAAGCAGGGGGATTTTAACGGCGTGATCCAGATCTTGGGAGAGCTGGAGCGCGTTTTGGGGGAAGCCCGGGAGCTGGCGGACCGAGAAAAGATGGCGGAGTTCCTAAAGAGCCTGGATGACCTGGGGGGCAAGGTGGCGGAGTACCAGGCCCAGGCGAAGGAAGCCCAGAAGACGAACAAAGCCATAGGAGAGGCGCGGGAGAAACAAGACAAGGCCTTTCTCTCCTACCGGACCATCTGCAGCGAGTTTCTAGCCCTGGAAAACAAGGAACTGGACAAGGAAATCTCCGACCGAGAAGACCCTTCCTTCGTCAAAGATCGCCTCTCCAAGATCGAAATAGTGTCCCGCATCCTCTCCACGGGGGAAGAGGCTAACGTGGCCACCCTCAAGGCCCAGCTGGCGCGCGACCCCGCCGTCATAGAGAAGGCCCTGGGGGGGTTTGCCCCGGTGAACGATTACGTGGACGAACTCATCATGATCAGCATCCGGCCCAAGGACAAGGAGCGGATGGAGGCGGTGCGCCAGGCCACCGCAGATTACGTCGCCGCCGCCAAGGTGGTGGTGGAGGGCTATACCAAGCTGGCGGCCCTGTCCCAATCGCTGGAGACTGCCTCCAAGGGCGTGTTGGCGGTGACCAATGCCCTTTCTCTTGAGGGCTTCACCCAAGGTAAGGGCGTGGTGCAGCGGGCCTCGGAGGCCCTGTCCCTGTCCTCCCGGGTTCTCTCCTACGGCATGGTGATCGCGGCCCTGCTCGGGGCCCTGGTGGCGCTGGGCATCGTGAGAAGCATCACCAAGCCTCTAAGATTCGTCGTGGAGCACTGTCGGGCCATCGGCGATGGAGATTTCACCGTTTCCGTCGATTACCAGAGTGGCGACGAGGTGGGACAGTTGGCCCACGCCTTCGACACCATGGTGAAAGAGCTAAGAGAGGTGATCCTCCGGGTGAAGACCGCCGCCCGGGAGCTCGCCGCCGCCTCCGAGGAGACCGCCGCGTCGGTACAGGAAGTGACGGCCACCACGATGGATCTGAGCCACAAAAACACCGAACTTTCCGGGGCCACCACCATGGGGTTCGCGGCGGTGCAGGAAACCAGCGAGGTGTTGCTTGAGCTCTCGTCGCTGCTCCAGATATCGGCCAACCTGGCCCGCTCCGCCACGGAGCAGGCCGAAAGGACTCTGGCCACCGCGTCGAGCGGACGCGCCACGGTGGATACCGCCGTGCATCACATGGAGACGATCCGAGAAAAGGAGCTAGAGACAGAGAAAGTCATCGGGGGACTTTCGGCCTTTTCCGCCCGCATCGGCATCATCAGCGACACCATCACGGGGCTGGCGAATCAGACAAACCTCCTGGCCCTGAATGCCGCCATTGAAGCCGCCCGCGCCGGAGAGGCGGGGAAGGGCTTTGCCGTGGTGGCGGAAGAGGTGCGAAAGCTGGCGGAACAGTCCCAGCGGGGAGCCCGGGAAGTGGCGGAGCTGGTTACCAAGATCGCCGAGGGCACGCAGACCGCCGTTCTGTCCGTGCAGGAGAGTCGCGCCCGCATCGAAGAGGGGGTGGGGGCGGTGCGTCAGTCCGGCGAGGCCCTGGCGAACATCGTGGATGCGGCCCAGCACTCCGTGGACGATATCGGTAAGATCCAAAAGACCACGAGCGAAGAAGTGTCTCAGTCTGACCGCATCGTGGAGCTCATCCAGCGCACCGCCGTGGTCATTGAGCAGGCGGAGCGCCATGCCCAGGAGTTTTTGGTGGCCACGGGGAACGTGGTGTCGGTGATGGAAAACGTCTCCGCCGCCTCGGAAGAGAGCAGCAGCATGGCCAACGAGCTCGATTCCCTGGTGAATCGCTTCCGGGTGGAAGAAGGGGATGACCCCTTTGCCCTTCCCATGCCCGCAGGGGCCACGGAGCTTGCTCCCTTGGAGGAGGAAGAAGGAGAGTAGCCCCGCGCCGGGCCTGAGGGAGCCCAGGCGGCGTTGCGGTTTTCTTTTCTGGCGCGGCGGAGATAGGCCGCCTTTGCGCTGGGGGGTTTTCGGTGGCGCCGCCTTAAAAACGACCTTCGCAATTTAGCTATTACTGATATTTAACCGCGACGACGCCGGTCGGGGAGGATTGACATCTCTTTTTTGTTGTGTCATATTGGGGGCGCCGTAAGGATTGAGCTGTCTCGTCGAGGGCGGCCTGGTGGGAGAGCCAGGCCCTTTTTGTGCGCCCCGGGGCCCGGGGGACTTCGCATCGGATGAGACCATAAGGGGCTCCTTCCCCTCCTAAAGATAAAAATAGTATTAAGGAGATGATGATAGAGATGCGACAGATCATGGAAATGGGCATGGCGGATCTGGATCCGGAAATTTACGGCCTGACGAAGTCGGAGCTCTCGCGGCAGCGAGATGGGGTGGAGCTCATCGCCTCGGAGAACTTCGTCCCCCGGGCGGTGATGGAGGCCCAGGGGTCGATCCTCACCAACAAGTATGCCGAAGGGTACCCCTACAAGAAGTACTACGGAGGGTGCGAGTACGTGGAGGCCATTGAGGAGATCGCCATCAACCGCGCCAAGGAGCTCTTCGGGGCGGATCACGCCAACGTCCAGCCCCACTGCGGTTCCGGGGCGAATATGGCGGTGTACTTCGCTGTGATGAAGCCAGGAGACACCCTTTTGGCCATGAGCCTGGACCAGGGAGGGCATCTCACCCATGGGCACCCGCTGAACTTCACGGGCAAGATGTACCACGTGGTGGGGTATGGGGTGACCCGGGAAACCGAGACCATAGACTACGACGCCATGGAACGCCTTGCCCGGGAGCATCGCCCCCAGGTCATCGTGGCGGGGGGAAGCGCCTATCCCCGGGATATCGACTTCGGCCGTTTTGCCCGCGTTGCCCGGGAGGTGGGGGCGGTCTTTTTGGTGGACATGGCCCACATCGCTGGCCTGGTGGCAGGGGGGGCCCACCCGAGCCCCGTTCCCCACGCAGATTTCGTCACCACCACCACGCACAAGACCCTGAGGGGAGCCCGGGGTGCCCTGGCCCTCTGCACGGCGCAGTACGCCAAAGACCTGGATCGGACGGTCTTCCCCGGCATCCAAGGAGGGCCCTTGGTGCAGGCCATGGCGGGCAAGGCGGTGTGCTTCCGCCTCGCCATGGAGCCCGAGTTCAAAGTCTATGCGGCCCAGGTGGTGGCCAACGCCAAGGCCCTATCCCGGGAGCTGGTGGATCGGGGCTATCGGATCGTCTCCGGAGGTACGGACAACCACCTCATCCTGTTGGACTGCAAAACCTCCCGGGGCGTGACGGGAAAGGATGCGGAGCGCATCCTCAACGAGGCGGGGGTGACGGTCAATAAGAACATGATCCCCTTTGACCAGGAAAAGCCTATGATAACCAGCGGCATTCGGATAGGGACGGCCGCCGTGACCACTCGGGGCATGAAGGAGTCCGAGATGGGGCGCATCGCCGACGCTGTGGATCGGGTCCTATCCCGTCCCGAGGATGCCGCAGAGCACGCCCGGGTTAAAGCTGCGGTGAAAGAGCTCAGCGGCGCCTTTCCCCTCTATCCTGCGTTCTCGGAGCCCTGGCCTACGATCTGACGCCCCTTGGGAAAAAAGGACGATATGTGAGATAATGTCCCTTGGCCGAAAGGATCTTCGCCCATCGGAGTGCCCAGAGGCGCTCCGATGGTTTTTTCTCTGCAATGGGTGAATACATGGCGCCGTGGGGCGCGGGAGGAGACGTCCATGGCACGCGTATCGGGTCTGGAGCTGACACTGGAAAACTGGCGAGATCTTTTGATCTCCCTGGAGGAACCCCCTTACCGAGCGGAACAGATCGGGGATTGGATCTACCGCAAGAAGATCTTTTCCTTTAAAGACATGACTAACCTATCCCAAGGGCTCAGGCAGAAGCTGACGGATGCCGTGGATCTGATTCTGCCGGATCTGGTAAAAGAGAGAACTTCGCTGCGGGACGGCACGAAGAAATTCCTCTGGCGGCTGGGGGATGGGGCCACCGTGGAGTCAGTGTTTCTGCCCCATGCCACCCACAAGACGGCGTGCCTTTCGTCCCAAGTGGGGTGTCCCCTGGGGTGCGCCTTCTGTGCCACCGGAAAAGGGGGCTTTGTCCGGGACATGACGGCGGGGGAGATCACGGGGCACTTCTTGGCCATGGAGCGCCACCTAGGGGCCCCGGTCCAGAACGTGGTGCTCATGGGCATGGGAGAGCCCCTGCTCAACACCGCCGAGGTGTTCAAAGCCCTGCGGATCCTTAACGCCCCGGGAATGCGCCACCTGGGGATCCGGCACATGGCCCTTTCTACTGCGGGGGTGGTGCCCGGCATCGACGCCTTGGCTGATTCGGGGCTCGGAGTGCGTTTGGCCGTCTCCCTCCATGCGGCGGAAGATGAGTTGCGGTCGCAGCTTATGCCGGTGAACCGGGTTTACCCCCTGGGGGAGCTTCGTCAAGCCCTCTTGAGGTACCAGGCTAAGACCGGAGACCGGATAACGCTGGAATACGCCCTCCTGGAAGACGTGAACGATACCCTTCCCCATGTAGAAGCCCTGGGGGCCTTCGTCCGGGGGATTAATGCTTTTGTCAACCTTATTCCATACAACGGGGACGACGGGAACTTTCGGTGCCCTCCCCAGGATCGCATGGAACGCTTCCGGCGCCTTTTGCAGGAACGCCAGGTGAATGTGGAACTCCGAGTTCCTCGGGGAGGAGACGTGGAAGGGGCCTGTGGCAGGCTGAAGTCGGCGTCGGAAGAAGGGGAAGATCGTCCCTCCCGAAGCGCCGGGGATCGCCCCTTTAGCGACCGTCCCCGTCCTCCCCATCGGGAAGGGGAAGGGCCCTTTAGGCGGGAGCGAGACGACCGCCCTCAGGCCCCTAGGCCCGACCGTTTCCGGGGGGAGCCCCGTCCCCGGCCCGAGGGCCCTTCGGGGGAGGATCGCCCCCGCCGAAGCGCCGGGGATCGCCCCTTTAGCGACCGTCCCCGTCCTCCCCATCGGGAA
>CALMLW010000237.1 GCA_937868015.1 uncultured Synergistaceae bacterium
ATGGCGGCATACCCCGTGCCCCGTTCGATATAAAGCTCCGCCGCCAAGCGGGCCCCCACTTCCAGGGTGCAAATGGGCGCTTCGGGATCGACAAAATCCACATCGCTGTCCCGTTGGACATCCGCCGCCTTGACGTCTTTGGGGCCTTCCAGGTCTATGCGAAGGATCCGGATTTCGTCGCTGTGGGATCGCACCGGAACGTGCTTGAGGTTCAGCAGAAGCTCGATGACGTCTTCGCGCACCCCCGGCACGGTGCTGAATTCATGCAACACGCCATCGATCCGCACGGCGGTAATGGCAGCTCCGTCGATGGATGCCAGCAGCACCCGGCGCAGGGAATTACCCAAAGTCACCCCGTACCCCCGCTCCAGAGGCTCCACCACGATCCGGGCATACTGAGGAGTCCGGCTGCTTTCCTCGACACGAATTTCGGTCTGCAAGTTTTCCACGAGCGGATTCCCCACCCTCCACCGCTACTTCGCGGCGTAGAATTCCACCACGAGCTGTTCGTTCACCGGCGAATCGATCTGCTCCCGCGTGGGAAGAGCCACCACGGAGCCCTCCATGCGGTCGGCGTTGAAGGTCATCCAGGCGGGGATGGCACGGGATCCTGCCACTTCAGCGTTCTCTTTCAGCAACACCAGATCGCGACTCCCCTCTCTCACGAGGATCACGTCTCCCGCCTTCACCAAGAAACTGGCCACATCGACCTTGCGTCCGTTCACCGACACGTGCCCGTGGCAGACGATCTGTCGCGCCTGGCTCCGACTGACTCCGAGTCCCATCCGGTAAATGACGTTGTCCAGGCGGCGCTCCAGGGTCTGGAGGAAGTTGTGCCCCGTCTGCCCCGCCATTTTGACCGCTATGCCGAAGAAACGCCGGAACTGCGCCTCTCCCATGCCGTAGAACCGACGGAGCTTCTGCTTCTCCCGCAACCGCAACCCGTACTCGCTAGTCTTAACCCGCTTGGCGCCGTGCTGTCCGGGGCGCACGTTGTTTTTGGAGATGGCGCACTTTCCCGTATAACAGCGGTCGCCTTTGAGGAAGAGCTTCACGCCCTCCGCACGGCACTGGCGACACACCGCTCCCGTGTATCTGCTCATGGTTGGTCCTTCTCCTCCTTAAACGATGCCCTAGACCCGGCGCCGCTTAGGAGGGCGGCAACCGTTGTGCGGGATCGGCGTTTCGTCCTTGATCATGTTGACCTGCAAACCCGCCGCCTGCAGCGAGCGAATGGCCGATTCGCGTCCGGGCCCGGGGCCTTTCACCACCACGTCCAGCTCCGCCAGACCACAGTCCTGCGCCACCTTGGCCGCCGCCTGGGCCGCCATCTGGGCCGCAAAGGGCGTGGACTTTCTGGTGCCCTTGAACCCCACGTTCCCCCCCGACGACCAGGAAAGCAGGTTGCCCTGTTTGTCCGTGATGCTGATGATGGTGTTATTGAACGTGGAGTGAATGTGAGCCACTCCATAGCTGACGTGCTTTTTCTCCTTGCGCTTGCCTCTGCGCTGCACCCTCTTGGCCATACCTTACGTCCCTCCTTGGGCTCCGGCGCCTTACTTCGTGGCTTTCTTTTTGCCCGCCACGGTACGACGGGGCCCCTTGCGCGTGCGCGCGTTGGTCTTCGTCCGCTGCCCCCGCACAGGAAGCCCCTGCTTGTGTCGCAGCCCTCGATAACATCCGATCTCAATGAGGCGCTTGATGTTCATGGCGACCTCACGCCGGAGATCGCCTTCCACCATGTGGGAGTTTTCGATCTCGGCCCGGAGGCGCTGGGCCTCTTCTTCCGTCAAGTCCTTCACCCGAGTGTCCGGAGACACTCCGGTAACGCGCAAAATCTTCTGCGACGTCGGCAAACCGATGCCGAAAATGTAGGTCAGCGCGATCTCCACCCGTTTGTCGCGCGGCAGGTCCACGCCCGCAATACGAGCCATGCCGTCTTACCTCCTCGCTCCTTGACGCTGCTTGTGACGCGGATTCTTGCTGCAGATCACGCGCACCACACCGTGCCTGCGAATGACACGGCAATGTTCGCAGATCGTTTTCACCGCAGGTCTCACCTTCATACCTTTTCACGCTCCTTGCCGAAAACACGCACCAGCCGCGGTACGTACGTAAGCCCTCTAAGCCTTAGGCCCCCCTACTTATAGCGATAGACGATCCGACCCCGGGTGAGGTCGTAGGGGGACAATTGTACCAGAACTCGGTCGCCGGGCAAAATTCGAATAAAGTGCATCCGCATCTTTCCCGACACATGAGCTAAAACCTTGTATCCATTCTCCAGCTCCACCCGAAACATGGCGTTCGGAAGAGGCTCCGACACCTTACCCCGCACCTCGATGACATCATCTTTGGCCATGCGCCCCTCCACCTATCCTCGACCTGAGCCGAACCTGCTGAAAATGCGGGACTACGATTCCCATGGGGTCAGCACCTCCACCCCGTCCTCGAGAACGGCCACCGTGTGCTCGAAGTGGGCCGCATCCGACCCATCGGCCGTGACCACCGTCCAGGCGTCCGGTTTGGAAACTACTTCTTCCCTCCCCGTCATGACCATGGGCTCTATGGCGATGGTCATGCCCTTCTTGAGGGTGATGCCCGCCCGGGGGCGCCCGTAATTGGGCACCTGGGGGGCCTCGTGCAATTTTTTGCCGATCCCGTGGCCCGCATAGGTGCGCACCAGTCCCAAACCCGCCTGGAGCACCCGGGATTCCACCGCATGTCCCACATCTCCCAGCGTTCGCCCCGGCCGTACCACCGCCAAGGCGGCGTGGAGAGACGCCAGTGTCACTTCAAGCAAGTGTTGCCTTTGGGCGGAAGTCTTTCCCACCGTGTACGTACAGGCCGCATCCCCGTAGTAACCCTGGAGCAGAACTCCCACATCTACGCTGACGATATCCCCCTCTTCGAGGCGGCGCACCCCCGGTATGCCGTGGACCACTTCCTCGTTGATGGACACGCAGATGCTTCCGGGAAAGGGGCGAGAAATACCCGTCATAACGTACCCCTTAAAGGCTGCGGTGCCCCCGGAACGACCGATCAGTTCATCGGCCCGACGGTCCAGCTCCATGGTGGTGATGCCGGGTTGGACGAGGTCCCGCATGAGGCGGAGCACGTCCGCCACCACCGCCCCGGCATGCCGCATGACTTGTAAGTCTTTTTCATTTTTCAGAGAGATCATTGCGATCTTTCGGACGATCCCCTGGTCCCCTGAAGGTCCTGGGAAGCCAGCACCCGAAGCACTGCGTCTCGCACGCCCCCGTCGACTTCGGCCAGAATACCCTTGGCACGATAATACGCCACCAGAGGCATGGCCTGGTCGTGGTATACCTGAAGGCGGTGGCGAATGACTTCTTCGCGGTCGTCGTCCCGCTGGATCACGGCTCCGCCGCAGGCGTCACAAATCCCCTCCTGTTTGGTCGGGTGGAAAGTGACGTGGTAGATGGCGCCACACTGCTTGCAGACCCGACGGGAGCACAGGCGCTTCACCACCACTTCGTCCGTCACTTGGAACAAAATCACCTTATCGATGTCCTGCCCCTGGGCCCCCAGGGCCAGATCCAGGGCTTCCGCTTGGGCCACCGTCCGGGGAAAACCGTCCAGAATAAAGCCCTGACGACAGTCTTCGTCTCCCAGGCGGTTTTTGATCAGGTCAATCATCACTCCGTCGGGAACCAACTTCCCCGCATCCATGTAGCTTTTGGCCTGGAGCCCCAGGGGAGTGCCTCGCGCCACGTGAGACCGGAGGATATCGCCGGTGGAGATGTGCGCCACGGCGAACTTCTCTCGTACCGTCGCCGCCTGGGTTCCCTTACCCGCCCCCGGGGGACCAATGAAAACGAGCCTCATGGTCTTCTTCCCCTCCTACAGACGCAAAAGGCTGCCGGACTTCTCGCGACGCTTTAGGATGCCTTCGTAGTGTCGCATGAGGAGCTGGGCTTCGATCTGGTGGACCGTATCCAGAGCCACCCCCACCACGATGAGCACCGCCGTGCCGCCGAAGTAGAAGGTGTTGATGCTGACCACCTGGGTCATGATGGTGGGCACCAGAGCCACCACCGCCAGAAAGAGCGATCCTCCCAGGGTGATGCGGGTCATGACCCGCTCAATGTAATCCGATGTGGGGCGCCCCGGGCGAATTCCCAGGATAAACCCGCCGTATTTTTTCATGTTGTTGGCGATGTCCACGGGGTTGAAGACCACCGCCGTGTAGAAGTAGGCGAAAAACACGATGAGGATCACGTAGAGCACCAGGTACACCGGACTTCCCGGAGAAAAGAGGCCCTTTAGCATCTGGGCCCATTCCCCCGAAAAGAGGTTCAGGATCGTGTACGGAAAGAGCAGCACGGAGGAGGCGAAGATGATGGGGATCACTCCGGACTGGTTCACCTTCAAGGGGATGAAGGTGCTCTGGCCGCCGTATACCTTGTTGCCCACGACCCGCTTGGCGTACTGGACAGGAAGGCGGCGCTGCCCCTCTTGGAGAAGGACGCACCCCGCCACCACGCCCACCATGAGGACGAGTCCTACCAGCATGGCCAGGGCGCTCATCTCTCCCATGCGCAAAAGGGTCCAGGTCTGGACGATGGCCTCAGGGATTCGCGCCACGATGCCAGCAAAGATGAGCATGGAAATACCGTTGCCGATGCCGTGGTCCGTCACTTCTTCCCCGAGCCACATCACCGCCACGGACCCCGCCGTCACCGTGAGAGCCACCACCACGCCGTCCAGGATGTTTCCGCTGAAGATACCCATGTTGCCCAACCAGAAGGTCATGCCCACCGCTTGAACTAGGGCGAAAAGCACCGTGCCCCACCGGGTATACATGACGATCTTCTTGCGCCCGTCTTCGCCCTCATGCTTTTGCAGCTTCTCCAGGGCGGGCACCACCACTACCAACAGCTGCATCACGATGCTAGAGTTGATGTACGGGGCCACCCCCAAGGCAAAGACGCTGAACCGCCGCAACGCCCCACCGGCAAAGAGATCAAGGAAGTCCAGAGCTCCGCCCTGTTGGAACATGCGGGCCATGGCCTCCGGATCAATGCCCGGTGTGGGGATGTGGGCTCCCAGCCGAAAGGCCAGGAGCACCCCCAAGGTGAACAGGATCCTCCGCTTCAGATCAGGCAAGCGAAAGGCGTCGCGGAAGGAATCGATCACCTAGATCACCTCGGCCTTTCCACCCGCCGCTTCGATCTTTCGGAGGGCTTCGGCGCTGAACGCATGGGCTCGGACCGTCATCCCCTTGGTGAGCTCTCCCTGGGCTAAGATCTTCACCGGGAGCTGATCGTGCCTCACGAGAAGAGCCCGACGGAGGGCCTCCACATCCACCTCTGCCCCCGCTTCAAAACGCTCTTCCAGGTCCACCAAATTAACCACTTGGTAGTTTTTAGCGAACCGGAAGTTGTTAAAACCTCTTTTGGGGATCCGCCGGGAGAGGGGCATCTGCCCTCCCTCAAAACCCGGGCGCACTCCCCCTCCCGAACGGGACTTGTGCCCTTTGTTTCCCTTGCCCGCCGTCTTGCCGTTGCCGCTTCCCAGCCCCTGGCCCTTGCGCTTTGCCACGTGATGGGAGCCCTTGGCGGGGCGCAGCTCATGCAGCTCCATGGAGCCCTTCCCCCTCTCTACTCGGGTACTTCCGACCACTCTACCAGGTGGGACACCGCACGGATCATTCCCCTGACCTGGGGCGAATCCTCATGGACCACCGTGTAGTGAAGCCGACGCAGGCCCAGGGCTCGAATCGTCCGCCCCTGCCGCTCGGGATGACCGATGGCACTCCGTTTCCACGTAATACGCAGTTTCACCATGGCCCTCCTCTCCCTACGCTTCTTTGCGGTCCAGCCCCCGGAGGCGGCGAATTTCATCGGGAGTCCGCATGATCTTCACTGCTTCCATGGTGGCATAGGCCACGTTGATGGAGTTCGAGGTGCGTCCGATCACCTTGGTCAGGACATCTTTCACTCCTCCAAGCTCCATGATGGCACGCACCACGGCTCCGGCGATGACTCCCGTACCGGGAGCGGCGGGCTTTAGAAGCACCCGAGCCGCGCCGAAGTCTCCGATAACAGGGTGAGGGATGGTGTGCCCCACTTTCTTGAGGTCCACCAGATTTTTCTTGGCCTTTTCGATGGCTTTCCGCACCGCCTCGGAGATTTCCCGGGCCTTGCCGATCCCCACCCCCACAAAGCGGGTGCCGTCCCCCACCACCACAAGAATACTGAACTTGAAGCGCTTACCGCCCTTGACGACCTTGCTGACGCGGTTAATGGAAACGACCCGCTCGGACAGCTCGACGCCCTTGGCGCTGATGGTCCTATTAGCCATGAGCTCTCCTCCCTTAGAAATCAAGGCCCGCCTCCCGGGCGGCATCGGCCAGAGCCTTCACCCGGCCGTGGAACATATGACCGCCGCGGTCGAACACCACCGCCTTGATCCCCTTGGCGAGGGCCCGTTCCGCCACGAGACGCCCCACGGTGCGGGCCGTCTCGGCGTTCCCCGTGCGCCCCCCCAGGGTGGCGCGGATATCCGGTTCCACGGAAGACGCGGCCACCAGCGTACGCCCCGCCTCGTCGTCGATGATCTGAGCCACCACATGCTTCAAGCTCCGAAAGACGCTGAGCCGCGGACGATCAGGGGTCCCCGAAAGCGTTCGGCGAAGCCTCTCGTGGCGAACCTGCCGCATCTCGTTTCTGCTGCGTTTTTCAATCAAGGCTGCTCACCTCCCGCCTACTTGCTCCCGGTCTTGCCGGCCTTGCGAATGATGACCTCACCCGCATACCGGATTCCCTTGCCCTTGTAGGGCTCCGGGGCACGGAACTCCCTGATGTTTGCCGCCACTTGCCCCACCGCCTGCTTGTCGATGCCCCGGACGAAGATCTTGGTGGGGCCATCCGTGGCAATCTCGATCCCCGTGGGCGGATCGAACTCGATGGGATGAGAGTAACCCAGGTTGAGCACCAGGGTCTTGCCCTTCATCTGGGCCCGATAGCCCACCCCCACGATCTCCAATACTCGCTCAAACCCCGAAGAAACTCCATGGACCATGTTGCTGATCATGGCCCGGGTCATGCCATGCAGCGCCCGGCTCGTCTTTAGGTCGTCGACGCGGGAAACGGTGGCCACGTCGCCCGCCACCTGTACTCCGACCTGGGGAAGGATGTCCATCGAGAGCTCTCCCTTGGATCCTTTCACCACCACCCGGGCCCCGTCGACGTTCACCGTGACCCCCTTAGGAATAGAAATGGCTTTGCGCCCGATCCGCGACATAACCCTTTCCTCCCTACCACACGAAACAAAGAACTTCGCCGCCGAGCCCCTGCTTCCTGGCGTCGGCATCGGTCAGAAGCCCCCGAGAGGTGGAAACCACGGCGATACCCAGTCCTCCCATGACCTTGGGGAGCTCTCCCACGCCCATGTAAATGCGGCGTCCGGGCTTGCTGATCCTCTTAATGCCCTGCATCACCCTTTCCCGGCTGGGTCCGTAGTGCAAAAAGAGCCGGAGCACGGGGAAGGGCTTCTTGGGGTCGTTGATAATCTTGAAATTACGGACATACCCTTCTTCTTTGAGGATCTTGGCAATGCCGACTTTGATCTTGCTAACCGGCAGATCCACCATCTCGTGATACGCCAAGTTGGCGTTCCGGATGCGGGTGAGCATATCCGCGATGGGATCGTTCACATACATGGCCTTGGCCTCCTTCGCCGTACCCCGCCTACCAGCTGGACTTCACGACGCCGGGAATCTTGCCTTCCCGAGCCAGCTTTCGGAAGCAGCAACGGCACATGTTGAAATCACGCATGAAGGCCTTGGGACGGCCACAAAGCGGGCAGCGATTATGCTTCCTCACTTTAAATTTGGGCTCCTGCTGGGCCTTGTACTCCATGGCTACACGAGACATTCGCCAACCCTCCTGCCTACCGCATAAACGGGAAACCTATTTCGGAAAGAAGGGCGGCTCCTTCTTCGTCCGTACGGGCGGTGGTGGTGATGGTGATATTCATTCCACGAACCCGAATGACCTTGTCGTAGTCGATTTCAGGGAAGATGAGCTGCTCCCTGAGGCCCAGGTTGTAGTTTCCCCGGCCGTCGAAGCTCTTACGACTCACTCCCTGGAAGTCCTTGATGCGAGGGAGGGTCAGGGAAACGAGGCGATCAAGGAACTCCCACATCTTATTCCCCCGAAGCGTTACGAAACACGCCACCGGCATTCCCTCACGGACTTTGAACCCCGCCACGGACTTCTTCGCCCGACGCATCAGAGGACGCTGTCCTGTAATGATGCCGAGTTCCTCCATGGATATGTTCATGTACTTAATGTCCTGCTTGGCCTCGTTCACACCGATGTTTACCATGACTTTCTCTACGCGAGGCACCTGCATGACGTTCTTGTAACCGAACTTGGAGGACAGTCTCGGGACGATCTCTTCCCTGTATTTTTGCCTTATGCGCGGAATCATGCTTTCGTCCCTTCCCCTCAGACTTTGTCCACTACCTCGCCGCACTGCCGACACAGGCGCACCTTTTTGCCGTTATCGAGGTAGGCGTGCCCCACTCGCGTCGCCTTGCCACAGGCCGGGCAGACGAGCATGGCCTTGCAGGCGTAAAAGGGCGTTTCCTGCTTGACAATGCCGCTTTTGGGGTTCTTCTTGGAGGGGCGCACGTGCTTCGTCGCCATGTTCACGCCCTCCACCACAATCATGTCCCGATCCACGTCCCGCCGAAGGATCTTCCCTTCTACCCCGGCATACTTTCCGGAAATGACGCGCACCCGGTCACCTTTTTTCAGACGCATCTTTCCCATGGCTCCGGCCCTCCTAAACCACTTCCGGCGCCAGGGAGACTATGCGCATATACTTTTTCTCCCGAAGCTCCCGGGCTACGGGGCCAAAGATGCGCGTTCCCTTGGGGTCGCCGTTGCCGTCGATGATGACGGCGGCGTTGTCATCGAAACGCACGTAGCTCCCGTCGCGCCGACGGACTTCCTTCTTTGTGCGCACGATGACGCATTTCACGACCTTGCCCTTCTCTGTGTTGCTGTTAGGAATGGCCTCCCGTACCGAAGCGACGATGACGTCCCCCACGGTGCCCACTTTACGGAAGCTTCCTCCCACCACCTGGATGCAGGTCACCCTCTTCGCACCGGTATTGTCGGCCACATTCAGGACCGTACGGAGCTGAATCATGTCCTATGCCTCCCCGCCGTCGCTGCCCGTGAGGATCGGAGCGCGCTCCAGCACTTCCGCCAGAGTCCATCTCTTATGCCTACTCAGGGGACGGGTCTCCACGATACGCACCCGGTCTCCCATGCGGCAGGTGTTCTCTTCGTCGTGCACCTGATACTTTTTCGCGTGAATAACGGGCTTGCCGTACAAAGGATGCTTGGCCATCCGGTCTACGCGGACCACCACGGTCTTTTGCATCTTCGTGCTGACGACGATGCCGTCCCGCGACCTCGCGCGGGAAACGTTCTCTTCCATCGTCCCTTACCTCCTCGCCGGTGCGCGGTCCAGGCCGAGCTCTTTCTCCCGGACCATCGTCAGGATACGAGCGATGGTCCGCTTGACATCGCGAATCCGGCCGGTGTTCCCCAGCTGCCCAATGGCATGCTGGAAACGAAGGTTAAAAAGCTCCTCTTTGAACTGCCGGTGCTTGCCTTTTAGCTCATCGAGGGTCAAATCGCGCATGTCCTTGGTGTCCATTATTCTTCACCATCCATTCCCTCGCGGGCCACAAGCCGTACCTTCACCGGAAGCTTGTGAGAGGCCGTACGGAAGGCTTCTTCCGCCACGTCGCGAGGCACGCCGGAGATCTCAAACATGATCTTTCCCCGCTTGACGGGGGCCACCCACCACTCCGGGTTTCCCTTACCTTTCCCCATTCGGGTCTCCAGAGGCTTTTTCGTGTACGCCACGTCAGGGAAGACGCGAATCCACACTTTCCCGCCTTTTTTCATTTTACGGGAGATCGCCACCCGGGCCGCCTCTATCTGGCGAGCCGTAAGCCACACCCCTTCGAGGGTCTGCAGACCGTAGTCTCCAAAGGCCACCGTGGTCCCACCCTTTGCCATGCCCTTCAGAGGGCTCCGAAAGGGCTTGCGGTACTTAACGCGCTTCGGACTCAGCATGAGCCCCTACCTCCTCTTGTCCCTTTCCCGGTCCCGGTTCGGCACGGGCTGCGCCGCCACGGGAGCCTGGGGCTGATCCGCGCCCACCGCCCCTTTGCGAAGTTTGCGCGCCGCATCGCCCCGGTAGATCCAAACCTTGATGCCGATCACACCGTAGATGGTATGGGCTTCCCCAAAACCGTAGTCAATCTCCGCCCGAAGCGTCGAAAGGGGAAGGCGCCCCTCCAAGTACCACTCCGTACGGGCGATCTCCGCGCCCCCCAGGCGGCCGGAACACTGGATCTTGATCCCCCGCGCCCCGGACTTCATGGCCCGGAAGATGGCCTGTTTCATGGCCCTACGGAAGCTGATGCGTCGCTCCAGCGAGGAAGCCACTCCCTCGGAGACCACCTGGGCATCCATGTCCGGGTGCTTAATCTCCTGGACGTTGATCATGATCCGGGAACCCGAGATGCGCTGCAACTCGTCCCGGACGATCTGGATTTCCTGACCGCCCTTGCCGATTACTACACCAGGCCGTGCGGTCCACACAGTAAAACGCAAGACATTTCCGATGCGCTCAATCTCCACCTTGGAGACCCCGGCGTGGAACCAGCGCTTCTTGATCCAATCGCGCAGCTTAATGTCTTCATGGAGATTTTTGGTATAGGTCTTGCCGCTGGCAAACCAGCGAGACTCCCAATCCCGGATAACTCCCACACGATACCCTACCGGGTGCACCTTCTGGCCCAAAGTCTCCCCTCCTCTTTAACGTTCAGCCACGGCCACGGTGATATGGCACGTGTAATGGCGGAAGGGATGGGCACGCCCCATGGAAACAGGACGGAAGCGGCGCAACGTTGTCCCTGTATCCGCCACCGCTTTGACGACCACGAGCTTATCCACGTCCATGCCAAAATTGTGATCCGCATTGGCCACCGCGCTATTAAGTATCTTTTCGATGAATCTCGCGGCTTTTTTGGGCGTGTACCGGAGCGTCATCACGGCGTCGTTCGCGTTTTTCCCGGCGATGAGCCGAAGCACCTGTCTAGCCTTGTTCGGGGAAATGCGCACCTGCTTCGCCATGGCATGTGCTTCCCGGATCTTATCCATGTTCCGTCCTCCTTATTTAACGCGGGAGGTGCGTTCTTGCCCCGCGTGGCCGCCGAAGCGCCGGGTGGGAGCGAACTCCCCGAGCTTGTGCCCCACCATGTTCTCGCTCACAAACACCGGCATATGGGTCTTTCCGTTGTGAACGGCAATGGTGTGTCCCACCATCTCGGGAAGAACCGTGGATCTCCGGGACCAGGTCTTCAGAACCCGCTTTTTCCCCGAGTGATTCATATCCTCGATTCGCTTCACCAGTTTCGCGTCGACGAAAGGCCCCTTCTTCAACGATCTGGCCATGTTCCGTCCTCCTCCGCCTTACTTCTCGCGCCGACGCACGATGTGCTTGTCGGACTGCTTACGCTTCCTCGTGCGGTATCCCTTGGCAGGGGTTCCCCAAGGCGACACGGGGTGCTTGTTTCCCTTGGTCTTGCCCTCGCCGCCCCCCAAGGGGTGGTCGCAGGGGTTCATCACCATCCCCCGGACGTGGGGGCGACGGCGAAGCCAGCGGCTTTTGCCCGCCTTGCCGATGGTGGTATTCTCATGGTCCTCGTTGCCCACCAGGCCGATGGTGGCCATGCACTCCAGCAGGATGAGGCGAAGCTCGGAGCTGGGCATGCGGATGAAGGCATATTTGCCCTCTTTTGCCATGAGCTGGGCCCCCGCTCCAGCGGAGCGCACCATGACACCACCCCTTCCGGGCTGAAGCTCAATGTTGTGGACCACAGTGCCCAACGGGATGTCGGCCAACTTCAGCGCATTGCCCGGGCGGATGTCCGCCTTAGGGCCCGCCATCACCGTATCTCCCACGCTAAGCCCTTGGGGCGCCAGGATATAGCGCTTGTCGCCGTCAAGATAGTGGATGAGGGCAATGCGTGCCGTCCGATTGGGGTCATACTCAAAGGCCGCTACCTTACCGGGAACGCCGATCTTGTTCCGACGGAAGTCGATGATGCGGTACTTGCGCTTGGCGCCCCCGCCCCGGTGCCGCATGGTGATGCGCCCGGTGTTATTCCGTCCCGCGAAGTTCTTGAGAGACTCCACCAACTTTTTCTCGGGCTTGCCCTTCGTGATCTCCTCAAAGGCGGAGATGGTCATGAAACGGCGGCCGTCGGTGGTGGGCTTGAATTTCTTGAGTGCCATCGTACCCTGTCCTTTCCGTCCGTCAGGCGTTCGCGCCCTCGAAGAATTCGATGCGCTGTCCTTCCACCAACGTCACCATGGCCTTCTTCCAGGAGCGGGATTTCCCCAGGAACGCCCCCATGCGCTTGGGCTTGGGGTGAACGTTTATCGTATGAACCTTGGACACCTTGACCTTGAAGACCTTCTCCACGGCGTTACGGATCTCAATCTTGTTGGCGTCCGGGAGGACTTCAAAGGTGTAGGTGCCGTGCTCCATGAGCGCGTTGGATTTCTCCGTCACGATGGGGCGGACTATGACGTCATGATCGCTCCGTCCGATCATCGGGAAAACACCTCCTCTACCTTGCGCGCCGCCTCGGGCGTCATGATCAGATGGGCATGGTTCAGCACGTCGTAAACGTTCAGGCTGTCGACGTGGAGCACCTTGGCCCCCGGGACATTGGCCGCAGAGCGATACAGGTTGACGTTGGTCTCGTGCACCACCAACAGGGGCTTCTTCTCGGCTCCCACTTTGGAGAGAAAGGCCACCACCGCTTTGGTCTTCGGGGCCTCCAGCACGGGGTTTTCCAGAAGCATCATGCGATCTCCCCGCACCTTGAGCGACAACACGCTCCGCATGGCCAGGGCCCGAAGCTTCTTGTTAACTTTCTGGGAGTAATCTCGGGGATGGGGGCCATGGGCCACCCCGCCCCCCACCATGACGGGGGAACGAAGGCTGCCCCGGCGAGCCCGCCCCGGGTGCTTCTGCCGGAAGAGCTTGCGGTTGCTTCCCCGCACATCGCTCCGATCCTTGGCGTTGTGCGTCCCCTGCCGGGCGTTGGCCAGCTGGGCCACCACCACCTGGTGCATGGCAGCCATGTGTACCGGAGCCGCAAAAACGGCGTCCAAGAGCTCCCGTTCACCCAGGGAGGTTCCTTCGAAATCAACAATCTTAACGTTCGGCATAGTTCCCCGTCCTCCCTACGCCTCGTGCTTGTGGACCATGACGAGGCCGTTGCGGGCGCCAGGAATCGATCCCTTGATGAGCAAAAGGTGGTTTTCCGCATCCACGGCAAAAACAGTGAGGTTCTTCACCGTCACCCGTTCGTCCCCCATGTGCCCCGCCATGGTCTTTCCCTTGAAAACACGCCCCGGATAGGTGTGGCATCCGATGGAACCCGGCCGACGGTGGATCACCGACGCGCCGTGGCTCTTGGCTCCGCCACCGTAGTTGTGGCGCTTCATGACCCCCGCAAAGCCCTTTCCCTTGCTGCGCCCCGTGGCGTTGACCTTTTCTCCCGGGGTAAAAATTTCCACCGTCACATATTGCCCCAGTTCATACGCTTTTGGATCCCGAAGCCGGAACTCCCGGAGCCAACGGCGGGGCTCCACGCCTACCTTGTCGTAGTGCCCCTGAAGGGGTTTGCTAACCCTTCCCTTTTTGATGGCCCCAAAGCCGAGCTGGATGGCCACATATCCGTTTTTCTCCGGAGTCCTGATGGCCACCACCGGACAGGGCCCCGCTTCCACCACCGTCACGGGAACGGCTCGGCCGTTCTCGTCGTAGACCTGGGTCATCCCCAGCTTACGTCCTATGATTCCCTTGCTCATCGCGCGTAGCCCTCTCCTTTCAGCTCAGCGCTCCCCGCCTTAGAGTTTGATCTGGATATCCACTCCGGAGGGGAGATTCAGCTGCATCAACGCATCCATGGTCCGCTGCGTGGGATCCAAAATATCGATGAGGCGCTTGTGGGTGCGCACCTCGAACTGCTCCCGGGCATCCTTATCCTTGTGGGGCGACTTGAGGATGGTGTATTTTTTTATCTCCGTAGGCAGAGGAATGGGGCCCGCCACCTTGGCTCCACTTCGCACCGCCGTCTCCGAGATCTGGAGCGCCGAGGTGTCCAGAACTCGATGGTCGAAGGCCTTCAGTTTTATGCGAATCTTTTTGCTCACAGCACTCACGCCTTCCGCGCAACCTAGTCGAGAATCTGGGTGACGACGCCCGCTCCCACCGTGCGGCCCCCTTCGCGA
>CALMLW010000238.1 GCA_937868015.1 uncultured Synergistaceae bacterium
ACGTAAAGGTCCCCGAAGGCAGCACCATCCTCACCGCTGCCCGGGCCCTCGGCATCGACATTCCCACCCTGTGTCACCTCCACCTCCACGGCACGGGCATGGTGAACAAGGCCGCCTCCTGTCGCATCTGTGTGGTGGAAGTCAAGGGGAGGCGTAACTTGGCCCCCGCCTGCGCCACGCCGGTGGTCGAGGGCATGGAGGTGCGCACCAACACCATCCGGGTCATGAACGCCCGGAAGATGGTCATGGAGCTCCTGCTCTCCGATCATCCCAAAGAGTGTCTCACCTGCGCCAAGAGCGGTTCCTGCGAGCTACAGGAGCTGGCGGAGCGCTTCTGTCTGCGGGAAAGCCGCTTCGAAGGAGGCGATCAGTCCACCTACGCCCACGACCGTTCCGCCGCCATCGAGCGGGATATGGACAAATGCGTCATGTGCCGCCGCTGCGAGACCATGTGCAACGAAGTCCAGACCGTGGGGGCCCTCTCCGGGATCAACCGGGGATTTAAATCCGTGGTAGCCCCCGCTTTCGAAATGCCCCTGGAGGAATCGGTGTGCACTTTCTGCGGCCAGTGCACCGCCGTGTGCCCCACGGGGGCCCTGGTGGAAAGGGATTACTCCTGGAAGGTTTTTGAAGCTCTGGCGGACCCCGACAAGGTCGTCGTCGTCCAGACCGCTCCTGCGGTGCGGGCCGCCCTGGGCGAGGCCTTTGGCATGCCTCCGGGGACCCTGGTCACCGGCAAGATGGTTGCCGCCCTGCGGGCCATGGGATTTGACCACGTTTTCGACACGGACTTCGCCGCCGACCTCACCATCATGGAAGAGGGAAGCGAGCTACTGGACCGCCTCACCCGCTTCCTGGAGGGGGACACCTCCGTACGTCTTCCCATCCTCACCTCCTGCTGCCCCGCCTGGGTGAAGTTCTTCGAACACAAGTTCCAGGACATGCTGGACGTTCCCTCCACCGCCAAGTCCCCCCAGCAGATGTTTGGCGCCATAGCCAAGACCTATTTTGCGGGTAAACTGGGCATTCCCCGGGAAAAGATGGTGGTGGTCTCGGTGATGCCTTGCCTGGCGAAGAAGTACGAGTGCTCCCGCCCCGAGTTCTTCGTGAACGGCAATCCCGATGTGGATCTTTCCATCTCTACCCGGGAGCTCGCCCACATGATCAAACGGGCCAATATTGACTTCGTAAACTTGCCCGACGAGGACTTCGATGGCCCCATGGGAGAATCCACAGGGGCGGGGGTCATCTTCGGCACCACGGGGGGCGTCATCGAAGCCGCCACCCGTACGGCGGTGGAGATCTACACGAAAAAACCCCTGGATTCGGTGGATTTCCTCGCCCTTCGCGGCTTTGACGGATGCCGGGAGGCCCGCGTCAAGGTGGGAGACCTAGAACTGCGCATTGGCATCGCCCACGGCCTGGGCAACGCCCGCCACCTGCTGGAAAGCATCCGCAAGGGCGAGGTGGAGCCCTTCCACGCCATCGAGATCATGGCCTGCCCCGGGGGTTGCGTGGGAGGCGGCGGCCAGCCCTACCACCACGGGAACATGAACATCGTGCGGAAGCGCGCCGAGGCCATCTATCGGGAGGACGCCGCCAAGCCCCTGCGTAAGTCCCACGAGAACCCCGAGATCGTCCGGCTCTACGAGGAGTTCTTGGGTAAGCCCCTGGGGGAAAAGTCCCACCACCTGTTGCATACCCACTACTTCAAGCGGCATAAGGTCTAAAGGGACCACGACCGTTATAGGCGAGTAAACAAGGGGGCTCGGGCGATGGATCCACCGCCCGAGCCCCTCTCTTTCTTTTGCCGTGTCCCCACGTCCCAGCCCCGAAGGTCCAGCCCTTTACGAAGAAGTCCCCTAGGAGATTAGGGCGATTCCTGCCCTCCCCCAGCTTTTATCCCTTTAGGGTAGGCTTCGGTGATCTCTCCGGAGGGAGATCGCACCAGTACTACCACCTGGCGGTCATAACGCCGCAGAAAGGCTTCGGCATCCATCTTTTGGCCCTCGTGGTCCAGAAAAACGGTGAGGTTCCTATCCCAGGAAAATCTTTCATGTTTCATGTCCCTCATGCCCACGATCTCCGGGGGGACGAGGATAAGGTCCACCAGAAGCACTTCCACTTCAGAGGGAGAGACCACCCCCTCCCCCGGCAGAGGAGTCATCATGGTGCCCCACAAGACCATTATCAACAAAATTCCATTCCACACGCCTTTTTTTGTCACGGTCAATCCCTCCAGTACAACACTTCCTGTGAGCTGTCTGAATCATCCCCGGCTCCCATGCCGGAAGGGATGTCCATCACCGCTATACCTTCATTTTTCGTGAGCCCTTTTATGTCGCCATCCCCCATGTTTGTCCCCGTGGCGGAGAAGATGCCCGTGAGGTAGAGCTTGCTCCCGGAGAAGCTCACACTGCTGATCTTCATGCCGGAGATCTCCACCACTTTTTTGCCGTTGGAGTTCCAGGCCCCTCGACCGCTTTTGGCGTTTACGATGTATAGCCGGCCTATCCCCCCCGTGCCGCACCGGTCCAGGGTTGGACAAAAGGTGGCCAGGGCCACGAAGCTTCCGGCGGAGCGGTGAGTAAAGGCCGGAGCGGCGGAGAGATACTCTCCCGGCGTCAGGTCGAAGTACCACCCATCGGGGTCGGAAGAGGTACTCCCCACGTCCTTGGAAGAGAGCTTTTGAAGGTGGGAGAGGTCCTTTTTGAGGGGGGCAGCTTCGAATCCCCCTGCGTTGACGCCAAAAATGTAGTTTTTGGCGTTGTAGTCCCTGTTCCAAACCCCCTCGGGATTACCCGTGCCCCCGTAAAGCCAGATCTCTCCGTTTATGATCCCCGCCCCCAGCCCTTGGTTTATAGCCACGGATTTATTGGGATCCAGGCGGAAAATTTGATCCACGGAGACGAGCCCTTTGCCCCAAGCCTTGAAAATGTTCCCGGCGGCGTCGGGGATGAAAACTCCCTCCCATATGCCGTCGCTACGGGAAGTGTAGGGATAGACGGGGGAAGATACCATGTCCAAAGGGGTTCCCCATCGGTCCTCGGAGACCAGGCGGAGGACCCGACCGCTTTGGATATCCACCACAAAGAGTCCCCGCCCCTCGGTGGTGGGCACTCCCTTTTTCTCCCCCGTGAGCCCCCCTCCGAAAAGCGCCACGAAGGGATACTCCTCTCCGAGGGGTATCCGGCCGATGAAGGGCGCGCTGGTGGTCATGCCCAGACGGCGGTAGGCGCTCACCAGAGAGAAGTCGGGGGATGCGGCTTCCAGGTTAGCGGAGACATCGACGATCACTGGATCCTTCTTCGACGCCCGGGTGTAGGTGCGATGGGTAAAGGCGTGCAACATGGCGCTTGTCCCTGATCCTCCCCCATCTTCTTTCTCCTCGGCCAGGAGGGACTTCCACCACAGCACCTGGTGCAGGGGCTGGGGGGTGGCGGTGGCGAGGCCGGAGTTTTCGTAGTTGGCATTGTCCACCGCCCAGAGGAATCGAGGAGTATCCGGGCTGGTGATGTCCAGGGCGTAGAGCCCCTTGCCCCCGAACCCCAGACACCCCAGGAGCACGGTGCGGTAGCTCCACTTTCCGTCCAGCTTGAGGCGCACGTCCTTCACCGCCAGGGGGCCGTCCAGCAGATGGCGAGGCACAGAAGTCCCATCGGTGATCCAAGAGGGCGAAAGCCCCCCTTTGGGGTCCAAGGGGTTCGATCCCAGCAACACCTTCGTCCCCAAGATGCGCCGCCCCGCAAGGATCTGGGGGGGGATAAAGGCCCAGCGCTCCTCTCCGTGGTTCAGGGCCCTTCCGTCGGCGTCCCGGCTGCGGGCCTCGAAGGCGTGAAGCATGCCTCCGTTGGACTGGACGTAAACCCGGGCGTCTCGGCTGCGGAGGGCCCAGGCAAAGGCGGAGTAGCTCGCATCGGGGTAGGTCCCCCAGGGTTTTCGCACCACAAAGAGGCCGGAACGGTTTATGTCGGCGAGCTTCCAGCGCTCCGGGGGGGATCCGGGCTTGGCAAACTCGTTTTTCCCCAAGGTCCATCGGATGAGGGGCTTGATCTTCCCCTCCAGATCCGCCGCTCCGTCGACGTTACACCAGATCTCCGGGGCCAGGGACGCCGCATTGCCTTCGGAAAAGCGCACCAAATTGCTCCCCCCGGGGTCCCGGGGAAGGGAGGCGCTCCAGTTGGCGGTATAAACCCGGCGGTCGGACCAAGAACGGGCCTGCAACTTGGCTCCGGCCTCCCAGATTGTCTTGCCCGTCAAGTTTCCCGCCGCATCCATCCCGAACTTGTACAGATGTCCCTGCCACTGGTCGGAGGGCTCGGTGGTGAAGGTGGGCACGTAGGCCGCCCCTTCGTCCTGAGGGTCCATTCTGGGGGGGCTCACCACAGGGGTCGAGGGGGATCCGCTCACCTGACGCACCCGGAGGATCACATCTTGGAAGGCCCGGACGAGCTCGGAGGTATCCCGGGCGAAGTACGCCTGGGCACTGTCATTTAGTTTTCCGTCATCGCCGTAATCCGCCATCTTATTCAGGGTGGCCGCCAGGGTGGGCTCCTTGGCGGGATCCACGAAGCCGATGACCATGGTGCGCACGGGGTAATTCATGTCTTCCAGCTTTTTCCCCACGTAGAGCTTTCCCGTGTTATCGTAAAGGTTTTTTACGGCCAGGGCGGGGTCTTCCCCCAACCCTTTGCCCTTGGTGTCGTCGTTGCCATCGCAGCAGACCACGAGCCAGTTGTCCTGACAGTAGGAGACCACAGGGCTTCGGGTGGAGTTTTTGAAAAAGTCATAGCACGACCCCACACAATCGAGATCCGTGTTGGATATCTTAACGTAGCTGCTCTTGACTCCGTAGATGGAGTAGGCCAGGGGTTGGGCTCCGTCGGCTATTATTTCGTCGTTGGTGCCGGTTTCGATGCCGTCGAACCACTTCACGATCTCTTGCCTGTGGGCATCGTCGCTGGCGGGCTTGAACCACTTGCGGATCCGGGCCCGCTTGGTTTTGTCTTTATATTGCTCGCTGATATCCACACCCCAGGCGACTAACTGGGAATAATCGTAGGCGTACATTTCGTCGGCGGTCTGCGGTTTCGGCAAGGGGTAAGATTTGTCCCAGTAGATACAATTGGCTTTAGTTCCGGGACCCTTATAGATCTTGTACCAATCGGCATAGGATGCGCTACTCAACTTATCCTGCCAGAAGGTGGCAAAACCTACGTTCATGCCGGCGACCAGGTCTTTATCGGAAAAGATCAGGTAGAGGGCGTGTTTCAGTTTGTACATGCGGCTGTCGTTGGGCATGAGGCCGGAGGAGAGGTCCCCCGAAATTCGGTGGGTGAGATTGGGGTGGTAGAAGTCGGGGCTATTGGCCAGGATCGTTGCTCGAGAGGCCGTGGGAGTGTGGTAGTTGTTCGAAGGATCCACGTCTCGCCCGTCCCGTAGGTTCGTGGCATGTGTCGGCACTCTGCCGCAAATTCGCCCCGTGGCGCTCACCTTGGTGGAGGTGAGGCCGCCATGGCCGTAGGTGCACCCCGACTGGTCGGGGTTTCCCCGGTCTGCCTTCTTGTTTAAACTCCAGAGCATCTGCCCCCCCGTGTCGATGAGAAAGAGAATGTTGGGAGGGTACCCTTCGGAGAACTCCGCCCGGTCAAAGGAGGCCTTCGCCGGAGGAAAAAGGGGCACGACCCCCTGGGCCCCCCGGGGGGCCAGAAGGGCCAAAAGGAGCGTGCAGGCCACGATAGCATTCTTTTTCATGGGATCCCTCCTCTTCTTCCGTTGCGTTCTACTGCGCGGGCTGGCGGAGGGCCAGCTCCAGAACCGTGGCCCCTCCGTCGTCCCGGGAGGCCGTGCTCCGCAGAAGGTAAAAAAGCCTTCTTGTTTCCCTTCCCACCGTAGCCGCCCCCACGTTTCCTCCCTGGTAGTCCTCCCCCACGTCCAAAACACCGTCCCGGGGGTGTGAGGTGGCCAGGGCGGGAAGCAATCCGGAGGAGAAGGGTATCGTGCCTTCGCCCTCGTAGCCCAGGTCGAAGATCTTCAGGCTTCGCGTGATCCCCGAAATGGCCCCCAGGGGCACCCCGGCCGACAGGTCCAGGATGTCTTCCGAGGGGCTTCCGGGGTGGAGGGTCCGGAAGGTGGCCAGTTTGGCGGCGGTGAGGACGCTGTCTCCTCCGCCGTCCCAGCGGGGAGGGAGGCCCCGCTGGACCTCCTCGTGGAGCCATCGCTGTCCTTCAACGATCCCCCCTTGGGCGGCGTTAAAGCGCTCCGCGTGCCAAGCGGCCTGGTCGGTCTGGAGATGGGCGCTGTCGGCGAGGTA
>CALMLW010000239.1 GCA_937868015.1 uncultured Synergistaceae bacterium
CTCACCCTGGGAAGCCTATGTCGCCTTTCGGTGGAGACCTCCTCGGGGGTGTGGCAGGTGGAGTATCCCTCGGGGGCTTACGACACCATGGACTTGAAAGAAGGATGTGCCGTTCGCCTGGCGATCCGCCCCGGAAGCGTGGTGCCCCTGGGCGATGGAAGGAAGGAGCGAGAGCGATGAAAGTGCGGGAGGTATCTCTCGAGGAAGCCGTGGGACTACCCCTCTCCCATGACTTGACTCAAGTGTGGCCGGAGACGAAGTTCAAGGGGCCCCGTTTTTCCCGGGGGCACGTGGTAACCCGGGAGGATTTCGCCGTCCTGAGGGACATGGGCAGGGAACACCTCTCTGTGCTGGATCTCGATCCTTCGGAGGTCCACGAAGACGACGCGGCGCTCGCCCTGGCCTTGTCTCTGGCGGGCTCCGGCGTGGAAATCCGGGGTCCCCGGGAGGGCAAATGCTCCCTCTTGGCGACCCATCGGGGGTTGCTACGCTTCGACCCCGACACCATTCATGCCTTGAACGAAGACCTCCTGTGGAGCGTCGTCACCCTCCCCCCTCGCATGGCCGTGGAAGCGGGACAGGAAGTGGCGGCCTGCCGTATCATGCCCTTGGCCATGGATAAAGATCGGGTTGACCGGGCCTGCGACCGATCTCGTCCCCTGGAAGTCCTCCCCTTTCGCCCCTTGGGGGTGGGGTTGGTGACCACGGGGCGAGAGCTCGCCGAAGGCCGGATTCCGGATGCCTTCATGCCGAAGCTTGAGAAAAAGCTGTATCGCTACGGGGGGCACGTGGTGGCCCAGCGGTACGCCACCGATGACCCCGACCGGATTGTGGGCGCCATAGAAGAGCTCATTGCCCTGGGAGCCACCATGGTGCTCTGCACCGGAGGCATGAGCGTCGACGCCGATGACCGGACCCCTGGGGCCCTGCGAAGGGCGGGGGATCGGGTGTGCTTCCAGGGCGTTCCCATGATGCCTGGGAACATGCTGATGCTGGCCCTCCGAGGGGACATCCCCCTGGTGGGGGCTCCCGCCTGCGTGGCGTACGACGAAAGGACGTCTTTGGATCCCCTGATGGACCTCCTCGCGGCGGGGATCTACCCCACCGCCGAAGAGGTCCGGCGCTGGGGCGTGGGGGGGCTATGCCTCCGATGTCCGTCGTGCGCCTGGCCCCGGTGCTCTTTTGGCTCCGGCGCGTGAGGGGATGTGCCTTCCGATGGGATCGCAAGACGTGCTAAAAATATACGTAGAAGGCCCGGGCTTCGACGTGGGATGCTGCCCCGTACACTATGGCCAGGAGGAAATGGCCACTTTTCCCGGAGCCCAACAGCGCCGCCAGGTGGGGGCGCTGTTGGTGCGCCTTAGGGAACGTTTCGGCGATGGGCTGCGGGTCGATCTCATCGACCCCCGTAGTCTCATGGCCCTGGGAGCTCTTTTTCGCTTTCGCCTAAAGGGCACAGAAGTGGCCTGGGTCTGGCGAAAGAAGCTCATCTTCAGGGGCATCCCAGCCTGGGAAGAGCTGGAAAAGGCTCTGATTGAAGAAGGCGTCGTCATCCCGAGGATCCCACCGCAGGGTTCAAGGTGACTTTGTGGGCCGAAGTCCCTTAGCGGACGGGAAAAAGCAAACCCCCCGGAGAACCGAGGCTCTTCCGGGGGACTCGCGCTGATGGGGCTCCGGGGGGATCACGGGCTATCCCTCCGGAGCCCTAATGTCTACGGTAAAATCCCCCGGAGGCGGTCCTACTTGGCGCCAGCGCCCTCGGGTCGGGCAAAAGCGCTGTCTCGGAGGAAGAGGGCCACGACAAAGCCTACCGCCAAGAGCCCTCCGCCGATGATGAACGTGTAGGATGCGGCACTGGCGGGGGCCACGTCTGTGATGGTAGCCACCACCTGGGGCCCCACGATGCCTGCCAAGGACCAGGCCGTGAGGATGACGCCGTAAACCGTGGACATGAGCTTGTTTCCGAAGACGTCCAGTACAAAAGACGGCATGGTGCCGAACCCTCCGCCGTAGCACAGCAGCACATAGCAGACTAGGGCGCCGAAGATCAGGGGGGTCTTGACGAAGAGGAGCGCGGCAAAGACGCAGGCCTGGGTCAGGAGGATCAGGCGGAAGGCATTGGTCCGCCCGATTTTATCCGAAACTCCCCCCCAAAAGAACCGCCCCACACCGTTAAAAACCGAACTGATGGCGATGAGAGTGGCCCCCGCCGCCGCCAAGGCCTTGGCCGCCGCCTCCGGGGCCATGGATCCATAGGAAGGGTCGGCGCTCTTCAGAAGATCCTGCATCATGGGGGACTGGAAGCCAATGAACATGATTCCCGCCGTGATATTAAGAAAAAACACCAGCCACATCATCATGAATTTAGGAGAAGAAAGGGCCTCCCGAGGAGAAATTTCCCCCGCGCTCCCTCCCTTTTGGGCCGAGGCTCCCGCCGCCGGGGGCGTGTATCCCGCCGGGACAAAGCCAGCGGGGGGGTTTACTAGCAGCGACGCCGTGGGGATCGTGAGGACGAACATGAGGATGCCGATGTACAGGAACACGGACACCAGGTTCTCCCCCGTCATCTCCATGAAGATCGGGGCGATGATCTTGGACATGAGCAGGGCGCCAAAACCGAACCCCATGACAACCATGCCGGTGATGAATCCTTTTTTGTCCGGGAACCACTTGGCCGCCGTGGCCACCGGGGTGACGTAGCACAGCCCCAGCCCGATACCACCCACCATGCCGTATCCCACGTAGAGCATGATCAGGCTCTTCATGGAAAAGGCCAGGGCTCCTAGAAGGTATCCCGAGGAAAAGAGCACGCTCCCCGTCAGGGCTAACTTTTTAGGACCATGCTTGGCTAGGTTTATTCCCCCCCAAGCGGCGGCCAACCCCAAAAAGCAGATGGCGAAGCTGAACGCCCAAGCGGCTTGGCTGTTGCTCCAGCCAAAGGTGGTCACCACGGGTTTCTGAAAGAAACTCCAAGCGTAAACCGTGCCGAGACACAACTGCAACACCGTTCCCGCGATGGCCACAACCCAACGATTTGGAACCTTGCCCTCTCCCATTTTTCCCATCCCTCCAAGAAATTATTTTCCCCCCCGCCCCCCCGGGGCCGCCAAGGGTGTGGATAAAAAAACTTTCTCGCCCCCATCTTGTGCATTTGGGAACAAGACATGGTATAATCGCTAACGGATATATTGTCAATGGAGCTGTCAACGTTTTTGATTTTTTTTGCCCCCTTTACCCCTTTTTCAGACATTCTGAGGGGGGTTAGTTTTTTTCTGAAGTCGGGGAGCGCGAAAAAACATTTTAGGGAGGTGGGGACGGCGCAGGCTGTCCGAAATGATGGGAGATCAGGTTTTGGCACAGGAAACCACGGCGGTGGACGAAGGAGTCCGGCAATTGGTGGAGTCCTTCCGAGGGAAGAAGGGCTTTCTCATTCCCCTTCTCCAGGGTATTCAGCACCACTGCGGTTACCTCCCCGCCGAAGTGCTGGAGTACGTGGCGGAGGAATTGCGGGTATCTCTGGCGGAGATCTACGGAGTGTGCACGTTCTATGCCCAGTTTCACCTTAACCCCCGAGGGCGGCATATCATCCGAGTCTGTCGTGGCACCGCCTGCCATGTCCGAGGAAGTCTGGCCATCATGGAGAGGCTCAAAAGCGAATTGCACGTGGCGGAAAACGGCACCACGGAAGATCTCCGGTTTACCCTGGAACCTGTGGCGTGCCTCGGGGCCTGCGGCCTTGCTCCGGCGGTAACGATCGATGACGATACCCACGGCCGTCTCACCCCTGACGGCGCGGCGAAGATCCTGGAACGCTACCCGTAGGCGCTTTCCGACAAGAACTCCGAAGGCCCATGGGCCAAAAAAAATTATGGAGAGGATAAAAATGCCCAAAATTACCAGCCTTGACGATTTGAGAAGGATCAAAGAAGCCTCGTCCGACCTCACCGCCGCCCGATCCCAGGGGCGCACCCGTGTCATCGTGGGCATGGGGACCTGTGGCATCGCCGCCGGAGCTCGAGACGTGATGCAAGCCCTCATGGTAGAGCTGGAAAAAAGGGATTTGCGCGACGTGTCGGTGGAAACCACGGGGTGCATCGGCATGTGCCAGCAGGAGCCTCTGGTGGACATCATCCGCCCCGGAGAGCCCCGCATTACCTACGGGCGCCTTACGGCCTCGGACATCCCCCGCATCGTGGCCGAACACCTGGTAAACGGCAACATCGTGGCAGAAAAAGTCATCGGTCGCACCGAATAGGTTTTTTTTCAAGGAGGAGTGAACTGTGGCGGAATACCGCGCAAGGGGACATGTGCTGGTTTGCGGCGGCACCGGCTGTACGGCAAGCGGAGGCAAGGTCCTCCGGGAGAGCCTGACTAAAGAGCTGGCGGCTCGGGGGCTGGATCAGGAGATAAAAGTGGTGGAGACGGGATGCCACGGCATGTGCGAGATGGGACCCATCGTGGTAGTTTACCCCGAGGGGACCTTCTACTGCCGGGTGGTTCCGGAAGACGTCAAAGAACTGGTGGAAGAGCATCTGCTCAAGGGGCGCGTCGTGTCGCGTCTGCTCTACCGCACCCCCATGAGCCCCCAGGGGGTACCCCACTACAAAGAAATTCCCTTCTATAGCAAGCAGCGCCGCATCGCCCTGGCGAATTGCGGCTATATCAACCCTAAAAAGATCGAAGAATACATTGCCCGGGACGGATACACCGCTCTGGCCAAAGTCCTCACGGAAATGACCCCCGAAGAGGCCCTCCAAGAATTGAAGACCTCGGGCCTCCGGGGCCGGGGCGGCGGAGGCTTCCCCACCGGGCTCAAGTGGGAGTTTTGCCGGAAGTCCCCCGGGGACAAGAAATACGTCATATGCAACGCCGACGAAGGAGACCCCGGGGCCTTCATGGACCGGTCCCTGCTGGAAGGGGACCCCCACGCCATCATCGAAGGCATGATGATCGGCGCCTATGTCATGGGATCCGACGAGGGATATATCTACTGTCGGGCCGAGTATCCCCTGGCCATCAAGCACCTGCAAGTGGCCATGGAACAGGCGGAAGAGTTGGGCCTGCTGGGAGATCATGTCATGGGGACGGACTTCTCCTTCCACCTGCACGTCAAAGAAGGGGCGGGGGCCTTCGTGTGCGGCGAAGAGACCGCTCTCATGGCTTCCATCGAGGGTACGCGGGGCATGCCCCGCCCCCGCCCTCCCTTTCCCGCCAACAAGGGTCTCTGGGGAAAGCCCTCCAACATTAACAACGTGGAGACCTGGGCCAACGTTCCGGCCATCATCCGCCACGGTGGCGCCTGGTATGCCTCCATCGGCACGGAGAAGTCCAAAGGCACCAAGGTTTTCGCCCTCACGGGTAAGGTGAAAAACACGGGGCTCATCGAAGTCCCCATGGGGATTTCCATCCGGGAGATCGTTTTTGAGCTCGGAGGAGGCATTATCGACGATAAAAAATTCAAGGCCGTGCAGATTGGCGGCCCCTCGGGGGGATGTCTGACCGAGGTCCATTTGGACACCCCCGTGGACTACGAGTCCCTAACCGCCGCCGGAGCCATCATGGGGTCGGGGGGACTGGTGGTCATGGATGAGGGCACCTGCATGGTGGACGTGGCCAAGTTCTTCTTGGAATTCACCCAACGAGAATCCTGCGGCAAGTGCGTGCCCTGCCGGGAGGGCACCAAGAAGATGTTGGACATCCTCACGCGCATCACGGAGGGTAATGGCAAGCCCGAAGATATCGATACCCTTCAGTATCTGGGAAGTCAGATCAAAAACGCCTCCCTCTGCGGCCTGGGGCAGACGGCTCCCAACCCCGTGCTGACCACTCTGCGTTATTTCCGGCACGAGTACGAGGCCCACATCTTCGACAAAAAGTGTCCCGCCGGGGCCTGCAAGAGCCTTTTGCAGTTCATCATCGATGGCGACAAGTGCATCGGCTGCACCAAGTGCGCCCGGGTCTGTCCGGCGTGCGCCATTTCCGGAGAGGTAAAAAAACCTCACCTCATCGACCAGGCCAAGTGCATAAAGTGCGGTGCCTGTGAAGCGGCCTGTCCGGTTAAGGCCATCTCCAAGCGCTAGAACGGGAGGGTCTCATATCATGCAGAGCATCAAAGCCATTCTTGACGGCCGGGAAATCACCGCCCGGCCCGGCCAGACCATCCTTCAGGCCGCCCGGGCGAACGGTATGTACATTCCCGCCCTCTGCGACCACCCGGCCCTCAGTCCCTTCGGGGCCTGCCGGGTGTGCCTGGTGGAGGTGGAAAAAAATCCCAAGCTCCTCCCCGCCTGCACGACGCCTCTGACGGAGGGTATGGTCATCGCCTCTCGGAGTCCCAAGGTTTTAGAGGCTCGTCGGGCTGTGGTGGAGCTTATCCTGGTGCGTCACCCCCTGGACTGCTTTTCCTGCCCCAGCAACGGCAAGTGCGAGCTCCAGAACGTGGCCTATGAGCTGGGCATCACATCGTCCCGTTTCCGCGAAGATGTGGACGTCCAAAAGGGCGTACACCGGATCGAAGACGCCAATCCCTTCTATGTCCGGGACATGGACAAGTGCATCCTCTGCGGAAGGTGCGTCCGAGCCTGCGACGAGCTGGCCCGTTATCACGCCATCGACTTTCAGCAGCGCGGCGTCAAGACCATGGTCCACCCCCCCATAGGCCGGGATCTGGAAAACTCCGACTGCGTCTTTTGCGGCCAGTGCGTTCAGCTTTGTCCCGTGGGGGCCCTTTACGAGAAGAGCTCCGTGGGGCAGGGGCGTCCTTGGGAGTTGCGTCAGGAAAGGACCACCTGCGCCTACTGCGGCGTGGGGTGCGAGCTGATTATCCATGTCAACAAGCACACCGGCCGCATCGCCAACATCACCACGGACTACGAAAGCAAGACGGCGCTCAACCAAGGACGCTGCTGCGTAAAGGGACGCTTTGCCTGGCAATTTGTCCATTCGGAGGACCGCTTGACGAAACCACTGGTAAGGGAAAATGGCGTCTTCCGGGAAGCATCCTGGGATGAGGCCCTGGGGCTTGTGGCGTATAAGATCGGCCACATCAAGGAGCACCACGGTCCCGACTCTCTGGGATTTTTCTCCTCCGCCCGATGCACCAACGAAGAGAACTATCTCTTCCAACGCCTGGCTCGGGAGGTGGTGGGTACCCACAACGTAGACCACTGCGCCCATCTTTGACACAGCGCCACCGTGGCAGGTCTCGGTGAGACCTTCGGCAGCGGCGCCATGACCAACGACTTCGCGTCCATCAAAGAGGCCGACGTGATGCTCGTCATCGGATCCAACACCACGGAAGCCCACCCCGTGATCGGGTCCTGGATAAAAGAAAACGCCCAACAGGGTAAAACGTTGCTGGTGTGTGACCCTCGACGCATCGAGTTGGCCCGGTATGCCACCAAACACCTCAGACATCGGAGCGGTAGCGACGTTGCCCTGCTCAACGGCTTGATGCACGTCATCATCCGAGAAGAGCTCTACGACAAGGCCTTCGTGGAGGAGCGCACGGAGAACTTCGAGGCCCTTCGGGCCCTGGTATCCTCCTACGACCCCCAGCGGGTTAGCGAGATCACGGGCATCGCCCCCCAGGACATAGAAGAGGCGGCGCGGCTCTATGCCATGGGGCCCAACAGTGCCATATTTTACACCATGGGCATCACCCAGCACACCACGGGAACGGATAACGTCCGGTCCATTGCGAACCTCGCCATGCTTTGCGGCATGCTGGGGCGCCCCGGCACGGGGGTCAATCCCCTCCGGGGGCAGAACAACGTTCAAGGGGCCTGCGACATGGGGTGCCTCCCCGCCACCGTACCCGGATATGGCAAAGTGGGTGACCCCGCCGTGAGAGAAAAGGTAAAAAAACTATGGAACGTTGACCTGCCTCAAGGCAAGGGACTCACCGTCGTCAAGATGCTTGAAGCCGCTGGCTGCGGAGATATAAAAGGTCTTTACATCATGGGAGAAAATCCCATGGTGAGCGACGCCGATTCAAATCACGTGCGCCGGTCCTTGGAGAACCTGGATTTTCTCGTGGTACAAGACATCTTTCTCACTGAGACGGCCCAATTGGCCGATGTGGTCCTTCCCGCCGCCTGTTGGGCGGAAAAAGACGGCACGTTCACCAACACCATGCGGGCGGTCCAGAGGGTTCGTCAGGCCGTCCGGGCTCCGGGGCAGGCGAAGGCGGATTGGGAAATCCTCCTGGAGCTGGGAAAACGCTGCGGAGCCCCTTGGGACTTTTCTTCTCCCTCGGAGATCTTTGACGATGTCGCCCGGTTTGTGCCCAGCTATGCGGGCATCAGCTACGCCCGCATCGAGGAGACCCCCATCTCGTGGCCCTGCCCCGCGCCGGATCACCCCGGCACCCCGATTCTCCACGGGGCCAAATTTGCCCGCCCTAACGGCAAGGGATTTTTCACGCCGTGCGAGTGGCAAGCCCCCCATGAATGGCCCGACGAAGCCTATCCCTTCCTGGCTAGCACGGGACGCTTGCTCTACCACTATCACACCATGAGCATGACTCGGCGCAGCGCTCCCGGGGAGTTCATCTCGGAACTATTCATCGAGATCAACCCCGAAGACGCCTCGTCCCTGGCGGTGTGTCCCGGAGACCTCCTGAGGGTGACTTCCCGCCGAGGCACGGTGGAGGGAAAGGCCAAGATCACCGACCGGGTTCCCCCCATGATGGTCTTTGTGCCGTTCCACTTCGGCGAGACCCCTGCTAACGCCCTCACCGCCGCCGCCATCGATCCGACTTCGGAGACTCCGGCGTACAAGATCAGCGCCGTTCGGGTGGAAAAAGCCTCCTGATCCCTACTCTTAGGCGGCTCCAAGGAAACTCAGGCGAAGCACCCCTCCGGAGCGATGGGTGCTTCGCTTTTTTTTCGGATGACGTATACTACGAGGCGACGGGCGAAGGGCAAGCAAACTCCCCCCGGAGAGTTTTCGTCATGAAGGGAGAATGGATTGGTGGACAACTCTCGACACATCCTGCCCGTGTCCGCCGTGATATTGGCCGGAGGCAGGGGAAAGAGGATTGGGGGAAACAAGCTTTTTCTCCACGTCGAAGGACAGGCGGTCTTGGAGGTGCTCCTGCGGCGCCTTTCGGGGTGGATGGCCGAGATGCTCCTGGTGGTCTCTCCGGGAGAGGAGCGCGCGGCGGAAGAGCTCCTGGAAAAGCTCCATCGCCGCGAGGCCGTTCGCGTCGTCCAGGACCGGCACGGGGGTTTGGGGCCTCTGGCGGGGCTCGTCAGGGGTATGGAAGCAGCCCAATACGACTGGATCTTTGCCCTGGGATGCGACATGCCCGACGTACACGAGGCGGTGGCCCGAATCCTATGGCTCCGGCGTCTTCACCTCGAAGCCCCTTGGCGGGAATATGAGGCAGTGTTGGCGCGTATCGGCGGTTATCTGGAACCATTGCATGCCTTTTATCGCTCCCCGTGTCGAGAGGTTTTTCAGGGGCTTCTTGCCCAGGGAAGACGGAAGATCGGCGACGGATTCCCGGAGATCGCCGCCGCCGTGGTGGAGGAAGAGGACTTGTCGGTTATCCCAGGATATCGAGCCTCGTTTAGAAATCTTAACACTTCGTCGCAGCTGGCGGCTTGGCTTAGGGAGCGGAGGGAGCGAGAGTAGCGAGAGTGAAATGGCGAGGCGCCCCGGAGAGAAAGGCCAGATGCCCGAGGGCGTCCCCCAGATCCAGCGCTCTGGGCTTGTTCGGGCAAGGGTAACGCCCCGGGTTCCGAGGACGAAAGAAGCAAAA
>CALMLW010000240.1 GCA_937868015.1 uncultured Synergistaceae bacterium
CCACGGCGTAGGCCGCGATCTCTCCCCGGACCCGGATCGCCGTCCCCCGGACGGTGGGGAGGTGCCCCCAGGCCTCGAAGACCTCTCGGATGGCCCGGTGCTCCGCCGCCAAGGTGCCCCGGGGATCCTCCTGGGACCGGAGCCAGCGCTCCTGGAAGCGCCAGACCTCGTCCAGATGCTCCGGGGCGAGGGGAAAGACTTCCAGGCTTTGTCCCGCGTCCCGGAGGAACTCCGATATCTTGTTTCTTTTCTTCATGAAGGTGTTGCCCCGGAGGATTTTCAGGTCTTCGGCCCGATGGAGGTAGTCCCACTCCCCCCGCTCCTCCTCCCGGAGGATCGCCCCGGGGAGGGCCCGGTGCCACCGCAGGGCCAGCTCCGAGGGGATGCTGCAGAAGGTCTCGTCCCGGGGGCCGAAGTGGGCCCGGAGGCGCGATCCCCACTCCACTCCGTCCCAGTCCCCCACGGGGGGCAGGAGGCAGGGGACCGGCCGGAGGGCCCGGACCCACACCAGATCCTCCTCCCAAGCCCAGGAGAGCTCCATTTCGCGGCGCCAGGCCCACAGGGAGACGAAGCTAGCCATGGACGGGCGCGTGGCGGTGAGGGGCAGTCGGGCGGCGTAGGCCCCCTGGAGGTCCAAAGACAGGGGGACGAAGGAAAGCCCCATGGTGGGCCTAGAGCCCCCCCCCGAAGCCCACGCCGTAGGGGATCATGCGCTCCGTCCCCCCCGAGGGGGCGTTGACCACCACGCCCTGCCACCACAGGGTGCTGGATCCCCCTCCATCCATGTTGAGGGCGAAAGAAAGCCCCAGGTTCGCCGCCAGGCGCTTGGTTTCCTCCAAGGTGAGCCCCATGCTGTGCCAGGGATTTCTCCCGTCCACCACCACCCACCAGAGCCGGTCCCCGTCGTAACCCACGAAGGTGCGAGGATGTTTCATGATGACGGTGCTCTTCGAGAATCCCTCGTCGGGGTTCACCGCCACGCCGTGCTGGAGGAGCATGGGGCCCGCCTGGATGACGGTGTCCATGCGCCCCATGGGCTCGTCGGCCCAGACCAGCTCCCACCGGGCCGGGGGGGTGAAAGAGGGGTGGGGATCGCCCCCTTCGGGCTCGGCCTCCGGCTCGGGGGAGGGGCCCGGGGCCGAGGGAAGGATCCACAGGGGATCGGGGGGAGGGATGGGGCTTTCCGTCCGGGGACGGGGGGCGGCCTCCGGCCTGGAGGCCTGTCCCGGTCCCGGCTCGATGTGGCGCCGATAGGCGCCGTTGCCGAAGTAGACCTCGCCCCGAGAGTTCCATCCGATGGCGGAGCGGTTCTTGTAGGCCTCGGCCACCGGGTGTCCTTCGGAGATCAGGGTGCCGATGATCTTTTTCCCCCCGAAAAAGCCCGCGTTCACCGCCCCCTCCACCCGAGAGGCGGCGGCGATGCGGGACAGGGGAAGGCGGTACTTTCCCAGGGCGTTGGCCAGGAGGATGCGCCCCCGGAGCTCCTCGGGGCGACCGGCGATGGCGACCCAGAAGAGGCTCTCGGAGCCCCCTCCGGAGGGGACGATGCTGGGGTTGTACTTCATGGGGACCCGGGCCAGGTCCTTCCAGGCCTTCATGTAGTGGTCGTAGGGGCCGATGCGCACGGCGAAGGCGAAGCCATCATCCCCCACGGCGGCCTTTAATCCCTGTTTCTTGAATTGGGCCGCCAGGGCGCGGGCTTCGCTCTCCGCCAGGAGCCCCTGGACGGCGATGGACCACCCCGCCGGAGGGGTCCCCACTCCCTCCCGGTGGACCACCAGATCTCCGCACGTCCCGGGATAGCGGGCGTCCCACTGGGGACGCTGGGCGCGGCAGGTTTTCAGCCAGGCGACGATGCGCTGGAGGTCCAGGGGGGAGCAATTCTCTCGCCCTTGGGAGAGGAGTTCTCGAGGAGGGGTGGGGTTCATGCCCTCGGCGATGCGGTAGTAGCAGGCCAGAAAGGGGGGAAGGGAGGGGTCCAGGGAGGGGTCCAGGGCCCTCACCAGCTCTCCTTCTTTGCGCCATCCCAGGGCCAGAAAGGCAAAGCCCAGGGCCTCCGCCCGGGTGGATTCCATGTCCGGGTGGAAGTGATCTCCGGGGAGGAGGATGCCCAAGGCCGAGGCCGTTTCGATGAAAGACGCCAGGGGGTGATGGGGGGGGACGTCGGCGAAGCGCTCCTTGCCGCTCCAGGGGGGAAGGCCCAGGGCCCGCACCACGGCGGCCACCACCTCTCCCCGGGAGACGGCGGAAGATGGGGCGGGAAGGAGGAGCAACATCAGGGACGGGAGGATGATCAGGGGGCGAAGTCTTCGGAGGTTCACGGGTTCGGGCTCCTTTGCGATGCAAAATTTGCCTTTGGGTTCGAAAAAGGCACGGGATCGCAGATGTTATACACCATGGAGGGCCCAAGGGCCATCCGCCGAAAGACTCACCCCCCGTCGGAGGCGGAGATCCCCTTGTTTTCGGCGAGGGGCCCGGGGGTCGAAGTGGGGGGAGACGCGCCCTTTTAGAACGCGTTATAATGGGGGCCGCCTCCCGTCGGAGATTCCTTCGGAGGAAACGCCATTATTTTTTTAGGAGGGGACCGACGATGATTGACCTTTCCCAGTACGTGGCTCCGGGGCGTCAGATGGAACTTCGCAAGGCCGTGGAGTACGAGGACACGGTGGGCAACAACTCCGTGGCCCTGAGCCCGTTTCTCTCCACGGGGGGATGCCTGGACGTCTTCGTCCGCATGGCCATCGAGATGACGGACAAGGTGCTTCCCACGGGTTACATCACCGTGGGGCGCCATGTGGAGCTCACCCACGAGGCCCCCACCATGATGGGTCAGGAGGTCTTCTTCACGGTGACCTTGGATCGCGTGGAGGGAAACCGCCTGTTTTTCGCCCTGGAGGCCCGGGATGGGGAGGGGCCGGTCTGCGTGGGGCGTTACGAACGGGTGGCGGTGAGCAGCGTGGCCCTCATGGACCGGGCCCAGGAGCGCTGCCGCCGCGCCGCCGCCCAGTAGCCCGGGGCCTGCGGTTTGGACCTTCGGGGGTTGACATTTATCGGTATAGGAGGATAATGACCCCTGGCCGTCGGAACGGGAAGTTTTTTGGGTGCGTGACCGAGCAAGATGGCGGTCACGTTTTTTTTGCCCCGAGACGGGGCAGGGAGGTTCATACTTGGAGACGAAGATGGGAAACACGGATTTTGGGAGGTTCGACCTGCGGCGAGAGCTCCTCGTCGCGCTGGAGAACCGGGGTTTTGACACTCCCACGCCGGTGCAGGAGCGGGTGCTGGGATCGGACGTGATATCGAGGGATGCGGTGGTGCAGGCCGCCACGGGGTCGGGCAAGACCCTGGCGTTTGCGCTGCCGCTTTTGAATGCCTGGCAGGGAGAGGGGCGTTCCCCCCGGGTGCTGGTGCTGGCCCCCACGAGGGAGTTGGCGCTCCAGACCTCTCGGGAGACCACGCACTTCGGCGCCCCCGTAGGGGTGGAGACGGCCTCCCTGGTGGGGGGAATGGAAATGGCCCCCCAGCTTCGCCAGCTCCGTCGCGGGGCGGGCATCGTGGTGGGCACCCCGGGACGGGTGCTGGATCACCTGCGCCGGGGATCGTTGCGGCTCGACGGGGTGCACACCGTGGTCCTCGACGAGGGAGATCACATGCTGGATCTGGGCTTCCGGGACGAGCTGGAAGCCATCTTGGAGAGCTGTCCGGAGGAGCGGCGCACCTGGCTCTTCTCCGCCACCATGCCCCCCGAGGTGCTTGACCTGGCCCGGCGCTTTTTGGACGACCCCCTTCGCATTTCCCTGGTGGAGGACGTGGCGCGCCATGAGGATATCTCCCACCGGGGATGCCTGGTGCCCACGGGACGCGCCCGGGAGGGGTTGGTGAACGTCCTTTTGGCGGAACAACCCCCGAGGGCGCTGGTGTTTTGCCGTACCCGGGAGGAGACCTCCGCCACGGCGGCTTTCCTGCGGGATGCGGGCTTCGGGGCCTCGGCGCTCCACGGAGACATGACCCAGCGGGAACGGAATGACGCGCTGGAATCCCTGCGCTCGGGACGATCTCCCGTGCTGGTGGCCACGGACGTGGCGGCCCGGGGGCTGGACGTGGCGGGGATCTCCCACGTCATCCAAGTGGGACTCCCCGGCGACCTGGAGGCCTTCGTGCATCGCAGTGGGCGCACGGGGCGGGCGGGGCACGCGGGGTGCAACATGGTGCTGGTCTCCCCCCGGGAGGCCCGGCAGCTCAAGGCCCTGCTCCACACCTCCTCGGTGGAGGTGTCGTGGGAACACGTCCCCGACGGTCGGGACGTGGCCCGGGCCCGGCGGGTCGCCCGGGTGGAAGAGGCTCTGGGGGGCGAGCTCCCCGACGCGGAGCACCGCACCTGGGCCGAAGGCCTCCTGGACCAAGGGGACGCAGTGGACGTGGTGGCCCGGCTCCTGCGCTCCCTGACGGAGCGCGAGCCCGGGGGCTTTGCCCTGAAAGACGACCTTACCCGGGAGCTGGCCCGATCCTCTCGCCCCATGCGAGAAGGGGACCGGCGGGGCCCTCTGGGACCTCGGCGGGACGATGGACGATCTCGGGGGGGCGCCTATACCCTTCGTCTGGCCCGGGGACGGGATCAGGGATGGGAAGTGGGGCGCATCCTCCGGAGCCTCTGCTCCTGTCTGGACGTGGACCGCAGCGAGGTGGGATCCATCCGCCTGCGGGAGGACCACACCCTGGTGGACCTCTCCTCCCGGGCCCAGGAGCGCCTCTCTTCGGCCCGCCCCAAACTGGAAAAGCTCGGTTTGCTCGATCCTTCCGTCCCCGGGGCCTCTGCCCGGCGCCGGAGGGCGGCGGCGTAGGGATCTCCTTAGGGCGAGAAAAAGGCTTGAAATAGGCGACGGCTATGGCGTGGGGGCCCCGGGGCCCCCACGTTTTTTCTTTGGCGGGGCGAAGGAGGAAGGCCCGGGGCCTGGGGAAAGTTTTCCCCTGGGATAGTGCTATAATGCGCCTTGGGGCGCCCATGGGGCGCTTTGAAACTTCAGAGGAGGGATGGTAGATGCGACGACGGATCTTGTGGCGTGCGGCCTTGATTTTATGCCTCTGCCTTGGGGCAGCGGCGGCCTGGGGGGCCGACGATCTGGTGGTGAAAGACTTCACCCCCCAGGGGGATATTGTTTCCCTTTCCCGGTTGGAGATCGTCTTTTCGGCCCCCATGGTTCCGGCGAACCGGGTAGGCAAGGCCCTTCCCAAGGAGGGAGCCCCCTGCACCTTTTCGCCGAAGCTGGCGGGATCCTGGAAGTGGAAGGACCCCACCACCTGCGTCTTCACCCCCGCCTCCCCCCTCGCCCCCGCCACCACCTACACGGCGGCGGTGCGGGACAATTTGCGGGATGTCAAGCAGCGGCGCGTCTCGGGCCCCCTGAGCTACACCTTCGCCACTCCTCCCCTTGCCTTCGTGCGCCTGACCCAAAAGGACTTTACCCAGGACCGGAGGCTGACTTTAGACCTCCACTTCTCCCTGCCGGTGAACCCGGTGCGCCTTCTGGGATACCTGGAGCTCTTCTGCGGCGGCGAAGCGGTGTCTTATTCCGTCTCCGGGCGGGAGTCCTCCCGGACCCTGTCGCTGCGCACCTCCCCCCTTCCTCAGGGGAAAAAGCTCACGGTGAATATCTCGGCGGGGCTGCCCTCCACCCGGGGAGATCGGGGCCTTCCCAAGGACGTGAAAAAAGAGCTGGCCCCGGTCTTCGTCCTGGGGGTGAGCAGCGCCTACGCCCAATCCGACTACCCCGGGCGGGGGCGGATCTCGGTGAGCACCACGGCCCCCGTGGACGTGGAAAAGGCCGCCTCTTTCATCACCCTCTCGCCGGCGGTGCCCTTTACGGTGGAGTCCGGCTATGACGGCTTCTCCGTGGTGGGGGACTTCTCCCCTCGGGACCGGGTGGTGCTGTCTTTGAAAAAGGGCCTCCCCGGCGCGGCGGGGGGCAAGCTGGGAGAAGAATACCGTCGGGCCTTCGTCTTCCCCGACGTTCCCCCATCGCTGCGCTTTCCCGGCGCGGGGACCTACCTGTCCCCTTTGGGAGATCTGCGGGTGCCCCTGGAAGGGGTGAACGTGGAAAAGGCCGAGCTGGCGGTGTGGCGGGTCTTTCCCAACAACGTCCCCGTGGCCCTGGGGCTCCAGAATGACGATGTCATGGACAGCCTCTCCGGCCTGGTGGTCCGGGAGACCCTGAGCCTCGGCGGCAAGGTGAACGAGGTGACCCGAAGGGCCGTCGACCTGCGGGACATGGCGAGCCCCGACCGGGGGATCTTCCTCCTGACACTGCGAGATCCCTCGTGGAACTACTGGGACACCCCCCGCACCGTGGTGGCGGTGACCGACCTGGGACTGACGGCCAAGATCTTCCCCCGGGGAGCCCTGGTGTGGGTCAACTCCTTGAAGGAGCTGCGCCCCGTGGCGGGGGCCCAGGTCCGGATCTTCTCCCGGTCGAACCAGCTCCTGGGAGAGGGGACCACGGACGGAGACGGACTTTTGACCCTATCCCGGGATCGCCCCTGGCCCGGAGACCTGGTGCCCCACATTCTCACCGCCGAGACGGCGGATGACGCCTCCTACCTCCTGGTGGGCCCCGAGCTCCTGGCCGGAGCGGGGTACGGCGAAGATATCGGGGGAGATCCCTACCTGTCCGAGGGATATGAGGCCTTCGTCTTCACCTCCCGGGGGGTCTTTCGCCCCGGCGAGGCGGCCGAAGTCACCGCCCTGGTGCGCCAGCAGAAGTTCGAAGCTCCGGTGCCCTTTCCCGTGGAGTTCGTCATGACGGGCCCCGATGGCCGGGAATCCTTGCGCCGCACGGCGATGCTCTCTCCCCAGGGCTTTGCGGAGGCCCGACTCCCCCTGGACATGGGGGGGCGGACGGGGTCCTACACGGTCCGGCTTCGCCTCCCCGGAGGCGAGGGGCGGGAGCTGGGGAGCGCCACCTTCCAGGTGGAGGACTTTGCCCCTCCCCGCATCGAAGTGTTGGTGCAGGGGGACAAAAAGGACCTCCTGCCCCAGCAGGAGCTGCGCCTGGACGTGGAGGGGCGTTACCTCTTCGGCGCCCCGGCGGCGGAGCTCCCCGTCGAGGGAGAGGTCTTCCTGGGGGATCGGACCTTTGCCCCCAAGGGATGGGAGGGCTTCATCTTCGGCGACTCGGAGAAGTCCTTTTCCCCCTATCAGGAGTTTTTGGGCAACGCCAATTTGGACGGAGAGGGGCGGGGGGCCCTCTTTTTCACCGTGCCTCCCCAGGGCACCCTGGGGCGTCCGGGCTTGCTCCACTTCCGCGTAGGGGTCATGGAGGAGGGGGGGCGGTGGTCCTACCGGACGACCTCCCTGCCCTACGACCCCTGGCCCATCTACCTCGGCCTGGAGGTGGGGGATAGGGACGCCTCCGTGGGGACCCGGCTCCGGATCCCCGTGGGGGCGGTGCGCCGAGATGGCCAACCCGCCACCGAGGTGGAGACGGTGATGGCGGTGATCTCCCGGGTGGTGTGGCACAGCGCCCTGGTGGAAATTGACGGCCGATTCCGGTTCCAGACCCGGGAGGAGCTGGTGGAACAGGAGCGCGCCGTGGTGCCCCTTTCCCAGGGCCGGGGAGTGCTCCCCTTCCTGCCTAAAGACCCGGGGTGCTACGTGGTGCGCCTGGAAGACGGGAGTTCGGGAAGTACCGCCGCAGTGCGCCTCTTCGCCTACGGCGCCGGGGGCGAGGGCAACGCCATGCCGGACCGGGTGACCCTCACCCCCCTGCAGGAGACCTACGCCGAAGGGGAAGAGGCCCGGGTGCGGGTCGCCGCCCCCTTCCCGGGGAAGATGCTGATCACGGTGGAAACCGACCGGGTGACGTGGAGCCAAGTGGTGGATCTGAAGGGGCGGGAGGCGGAGGTTTCCATCCCCGTGACGGCGGCCATGGCCCCCAACGCCTACGTCACGGCATGGGTGCTCCGCCCCGTGGCGGAAGACAGCCAGTCGTGGATCAGCCATAGGGCCCTGGGAGTGGCGTCTTTCGCGGTGGATCAGCGGCCGTTTTTGCTGGGGATGTCCCTGGACGCGCCGAAGGAAATCCTGCCGGGAAATCCGGTGGAGCTTTCGGTGCGCCTGGCGGGGGGGCCGGGGGAAGTCCAACTGGCCCTGGTGGATGAGGGCGTCCTGGGGCTCACGGATTTCGCCACTCCGAATCCCTGGAAGTTCTTCTCTCGGAAGAGGGCCCTGGGAGTCCAGGCCTACGACCTCTACGACGACCTCCTTCCGGCGGAAAATAGCATCACCCCCCTGCTGCACCCCGGAGGGGGCGGGGACGCGGAGGCCATGCTGAGGGGATCCCTATCCCCCGTACGGGGGCGGCGGTTTAAGCCCCTGGCCCTGGTGAGCCCCCTGCTGTCCACCGACGCCGAGGGGCGCGCCACGGTGTCCTTTGACGTGCCGGAGTTCAGCGGCAAGGTGCGGATCATGGCGGTGGGGGCGGCGGGATCGCGCAGCGGCGCGGTGGCGGAAAACGCCCTGATAGCCCGGGAGGTGGTGGCGGAAGCCACGCTGCCTCGGGCGGTGGCGCCAGGGGATAAGTTCGTGATCCCCGTGGTGCTTTTCTCCAAGGGGTCGCGGGACGTGGCGGTGACGGTGACGCCGAGCGCCAACGCCCTCCTGTCCTTCGAGGCCCCTTCGTACGCAGCCACGATCCCCGCTGGGGGGCAGGGGACGTCTTTGGCCCTTCCCTGCACCGTGGGAAAGGGCACGGGGTTGGCCACGGTGACTTTGACGACCTCTTGGCCCGGAGGGGAGTCGGTCCAGACGGTGGAGCTTCCCGTGCGCCCCGCCGCCCCTCGCATCGTCCTTTCGGGGGCGGCGGCCTTCAAGGGAGGAGAGAAGGGGGTCTTGGACCTGCCCCGGAAGTGGTTCCCGGGGACGGAGCGGGGCCTTCTGGTGCTGGGATCCTCTCCCCGGGTGGAGCTGGCGGAAGCGGTGCGCTTCCTGGAGACCTATCCCTACGGATGCCTGGAGCAGACCGTTTCGGGGGCCTGGCCCCTGTTGGTCCTTCCCGATCTGGTGGCGGAAGTGGACCCCGAGCTCACCGAGGCGGGGGAGATCCGCTCCCGGCTGGAGGGGGCCGTGCGGCGGATTCTGACCTTCCAGAACTACGACGGAGGATTCCTCATGTGGCCCGAGCAATCGGGCGGAGGGTGGTCCTGGCCGGGAATCTACGCCCTTCACTTCCTGGTGGCGGCTCAACGCGAGGGGATCGATGTTCCCGAGGGACCGCTGAAGGAAGCCCTGGAGGGCCTCCGGCGCCAGATGACCGAACCTTTCTCGGGGGAGGCCCTGGCGGAGGAAGCCCTGCGGAACAAGGCCCACCGAGGGGCCTACGCGGCCTACGTCTTGGCCCTGGCGGGGGAACCTCCCTTGGCGTGGATGGAAGTGCTCCGAGAAGATCGGGCCCACCTCCAGGGGGTGGGGAAAATCCTCCTGGCGGGGGCCTATGCCCTGGCGGGGGAGCGCCAGAGCGCCCGGGATCTCCTGGAGCCCGTGGCTCTGCCCCTGAACTCTCCCCCCTCGGGGGAGGGAACCTTCTCCTCCGGCGTGAGGGACCGGGCCTGGCAGCTCTTGGTGGAATCCCACCTGGAGGCGGGGTCTCCCCAGGGGGCCCAGCTGGCGGGAGAGCTCCTGGAAGCCCTCCGCCAAGGGCTGTGGCGGAATACCCAGGAAAACGCCATGGCCCTGGTGGCTTTGGGCACCTATCTCCGGGGCACCCGGGATGACCGGCGCCCCTTTACCGCCACCCTGACGGGCCCCGAGGGCGAAGTCCTCGCCGAGGCCACCCTGGATCAAGGCGCCCGGCGGGCGGTGGAAAAGCTCCCTGCGGGGGTGACTTTGACCTGCGAGGGAGAAGGGAAGGTCTACGCCTCCTGGACCGTGGAGGGAGTGCCCGAGGGCAAAGTCACTCCCCTATCCCAAGGGATCGTGCTGGAACGCGCCTTCACCGACCGGGAGGGCGCTCCCTTGCCGGAAAACGCCCCCATACCCCAGGGGGCGCTCCTGAACGTGGTGCTCACGGTGACCTCCGAACGGAATCTGTCGCAGTGCATCCTGGCGGACCTCCTCCCCGGAGGGATGGAGATCGACAACCCCCGCCTCGGGGTCTCCCAGGGAGACCGGGAAAACTCCGCCATCGCCCACGTGGAGCCCCGGGACGACCGGATGCTCGTCTTCATCGACGAGCTCCGAGGAGGGGAGCCCCTGACCTACACCTACCGGGTGCGGGCCGTGAGCAAGGGCACCTTTGTCCTGCCCCCCGCCTCGGCGGAGGGCATGTACGACCCCGCCGTCCGGGCCCTGGTGCCCGGCGGGGTGTGGCGCATCGAGTAAGGCCTTAATAAAAAGGACCAAAGGCCCGAGGAGGCCCCTCCGGGGCGCCCCCTCGGGCCTCGATGACATCGGCTTTAAGGCCAAGGGGAAGGCGTGGATGGAGAGAAGATATGGGCGGTGGAGACGGAGGGCGCTGGCGGCGACCCTGGGTGTGGCGGCGGTGGGATTGGGGTTGGGGGCCTTCTGGCCCCCCAACCCGGAGGGCTCTGTGGGACGGACCCCCGCGTCCTTTCAGGTGACGGACCGATCGGGGGAGCTCCTCCGGGCCTATCTGGCCCCCGATGACGTCTGGTGCCTTCCCCTTTCCCT
>CALMLW010000241.1 GCA_937868015.1 uncultured Synergistaceae bacterium
CTCAGGACCTCTTCAGGAGGGGCATCCCAGGGGAGGATTTCGCTATAAACCCTTTGCTCTCTAATCCTTCTCGCGATAAGCTGAGTGTACTGCGATCCGAAGTCTAGGACTACCACCATCTGTTTGTGATCCATCAAAAGGCCCGAAAGGGCACTCACCTCTTTCAAAAAAGCTCCCCCGAGGTCCGTCGGCCTCGGGCTGGATGTCTTCGGCTTCCATTGTCACAACCTTCGGCGCCTTCCGTCCCGAATCCCCCGCCTGGGGCCGATCGGCGTCGGGACCATGATACCAGATAGGAGCCCGTTTTACCGCATCACAAATCAAGACAACGCAAAAGGCCCCCGCCTTTCAGCGGGGGCCGAGGTGGTCTTTTATCCTAGTAATCCATGTCTCCCATGCCGCCCATGCCGCCGGGCATCTTGGGGGCATCCTTTTTCTCGGGGCGATCCGCCACGAGGCTCTCCGTAGTCAGCACCATGGCGGCGATGGATCCCGCGTTCTGCACGGCGCTACGGGTCACCTTCATGGGGTCGATAATCCCCGCCGCCACCATGTCCTCGTACTCGCCGGTGGCGGCGTTCATGCCGTGCCCCTTGGGAAGGGTGCGCACGTGCTCCACCACCACGTCGCCCTGGAGCCCCGCATTAGAGGAAATGAGGTGCAAGGGCTCGGTGAGGGCTTTCCGCACGGCGTTGGCACCGGTCTTTTCATCGCCCGAAAGCTTCTCCACGAAGGAGTTAAGGACGGGGAGGGTGTTGATCAGGGCTACGCCGCCTCCGGCCACGATACCTTCCTGCACCGCCGCTCGGGTAGCGTTGAGGGCGTCTTCAATGCGGTGTTTTAGCTCTTTCTGCTCGGTCTCGGTGGCCGCCCCCACCTGGATGACCGCCACGCCTCCCACGAGCTTAGCCAGGCGCTCCTGGAGCTTCTCCTTGTCGTAATCGGAGGTGGAGTCCTCGATCTCTTTTTTGATCTGCGCGGCGCGCTTGCGAATCTCGTCGGAATTCCCCGCGCCCTCAACGATGGTGGTCTCTTCTTTGTTTACTCGAATCTTCTTCGCCCGACCCAGCATGGCCAGGTCCACATTCTCCAGTTTGATGCCCAGCTCTTCGCTCACCACCTGGCCGCCAGTGACGATGGCAATATCCTGGAGCATGGCCTTGCGGCGATCGCCGAAGCCCGGGGCTTTCACCGCCACCACCTGAAGGATGCCGCGGATCTTGTTCACCACCAGGGTGGCCAGGGCCTCGCCCTCCACATCCTCGGCGATGATCACGAGGGGTTTGCCCGCCTGAACAGCCTTCTCCAGCACGGGGAGCATGTCCTTGACGTTGTTGATCTTGCCATCGTTGATGAGGATGAAGGCGTCATCCAGGGCTGCCTCCATACGCTCAGGGTCCGTCACCATGTAGGGGCTGATGTAGCCCTTGTCGAACTGCAGCCCCTCCACCATCTCTAGGGTGCTACCCACCGTCTGGCTGTCTTCCACGGTGATAACGCCCTCTTCGCCCACCTTCTCCATGGCCTCGGCGATGAGCTCGCCCACGCCCTTGTCGTTGGCGGAAATCGCCGCCACCTGGGCGATCTTGCTGCGGTCTTTTACCTGGATGGACATGGCCTTAAGCTCGTCCACCACCACGTCCACGGCCTTCTCAATGCCATGGCGCATGAGAATGCCGTTCGCTCCCGCCGCCACGTTCTTCATGCCTTCGCGGATGATGGCTCGAGCCAAAACCGTGGCGGTGGTGGTGCCGTCGCCCGCCACATCGTTGGTCTTGGAAGCCACTTCCTTAAGGAGCTGAGCCCCCATATTCTCGAAGGGGTCAGCGAGCTCAATTTCCTTGGCAATGGTCACGCCGTCGTTGGTAATCGTGGGGGAGCCAAACTTCTTCTCTAGGACCGCATTCCGTCCCTTGGGGCCCAGGGTCACGCCCACGGTGTCCGCCACTTGGTTCATGCCACGCTCCAGAGCGCGACGAGCTTCTTCTCCGTACACAATCATTTTAGCCATAATAACAGGAGCACCTCCTAATTTTTATCTCATTCAAAGG
>CALMLW010000242.1 GCA_937868015.1 uncultured Synergistaceae bacterium
GTCGGGATGGCCAGGTCGCCGGAGAGGGGCTCCACCGGGGTGCCCCCCGCCAGGGTCTTCAAAGACACCAGTAAATCGGCGTAGGCCGTGCGGGCCGAGGTGAGCTCTCCCCGGGTGCTTTCCAGCTGGACTTCGGCCCGGATGACATCGAGCCGGGCCACCGATCCCACTTCGTGGCGCTTTTTCGCCACCCGGAGATCTTCTTCGCGCTGCCGTACCAGGCTCTCGTGGAGCTCCACATCCGCCCGGGCGATGACGGCCCTCCAGTACATCCCCTCCGCCGCCATGAGCAGGGCGTTGACCAGCTCTCCGTGGCGGGCCGCCCGCAAGTCGTGGGCCCATAGGGCCTGGCGACAGCTCCGGTCGAATTTCCCCCAGAGGTCCACGGGGGCGTGCACCGAAAAGTAGAGCGACGCCGTGCCGTCCTGCTCCCGAAAGACCCTCGTCCCTTCTCCCCGGAGCCCCACGGTGGGGCGCTGGGACGCCGCCACGGCCTCCGCCGTCGCCCGGGCGGCTCGAAGGCGGGCCGCCGACGCCGCCACTTCGCCGTGGCGTTCCACCACCCGGACCAGGAAGTCATCCAGGGACAGAGGTTCCGCCGAGGCTCCCCCCACCCCCAGGATCATCCCCACTCCCCCCAGGACCATGGCGATCCATCGCCGCCAGAGGCGTCGGGTATCGCTCTTCTCGCCTCTCATCGCCGCTTTCCTCACGCGAAACCCCCAGGGAGAGGGTTCTCCGGAGGACCTTTTCTCCACCCCCGCCTCTTTGCGGCCCAGGGGCCGATCGGACAAACTCATGGGACATGCCACTCCCGGGACATGGAGATCCCTCCTCTTCTCGCGTCCCCGGGGACCCTTTTTTTGCCAAGGGGTTCCCGGGCGTAGAAAGCATAAAGTGACAAGTGACACTTGGCAATAGCTCAGGGAGGGAGCGGCCCCGAAAAAACGGGGGACATCGGCGCGGGGGGCAAACTCCAAAAGGGGCGGGGGCCTTGGAGAAAAAAAGCCCCGGAGCCCAAGGGAGGCTCCGGGGTCTTGAAGGCCAAGGGCAGAAAAACGAGGCATCTGTGGGGGCTCCAGGCCCCAGGGCCCCTACCGCTTGGAGTACTGGTGCCGGGCCCGGGCTCCGGGCTGGCCGTACTTCT
>CALMLW010000243.1 GCA_937868015.1 uncultured Synergistaceae bacterium
TGGAGGAAGTGCTCTTCGTCACCATGGGATAGGGTGCCCCTTGGTGTGCCGCCGCCTTCCCATGGATAAAATTCCCATTGGTCCTGGTTCTTGATGGGCGAAGGGGCGAGAGATCTCCGGAGCTAACGGGGCCTCGGCCCGGGGAGACGGGGCGGAAAAAACGGCAGGGAAGGACGGGAAGACATGGGAGCCTCGAACGTATCCATGCAGGCCCTTCTGGCAGAAGTGCTGCGAAGCGGTGCCAGCGACCTGCACCTGAGCGTGGGTTTTCCCCCGGCGTTTCGCCTGGACGGCCGGTTACACATGGCTACTCAGATCGAACCTCTCACGACGGAAGACCTCTGGCGCTACGCGGAAAGCGTCCTTTCTACCCGGCAGTTGGAGGACATCCGCCGCAATAAGGATCTGGATTTCAGTTTCGGGTACACCCCTCCCACGGGAGAGGGGGCCCGCTTCCGGGGGAACTGCTACTACGAGCGGAGCAATCTCACCATGGCCCTTCGGACCATCTCCAACCGCATCCGGACCCTGAAACAGCTCGGCATGCCCCCCCTCCTCACGGAAGTGGCCCAGAAGTCCCGGGGTCTCTTTCTCGCCACGGGTCCTACGGGAAGCGGCAAGAGTACCACCCTCGCCGCCATCATCCAGGAGATCAACGTCCAACGCCGATGCCACGTGGTCACCGTGGAGGACCCCATCGAGTATCTTTTCACTTCGGAGCGGGCCATCATCCACCAGCGGGAGGTGGGCTTTGACACTCCCAGCTTTGCCGAGGCCCTGCGCCGGGTGCTACGCCAGGATCCGGACGTCATCATGATCGGGGAAATGCGGGATCTGGAAACCGTGGGGGCCGCCGTCACCGCAGCGGAGACGGGACACCTGGTGCTTTCCACCGTCCACACCCCCGACGCCCCCCAGAGCATCGATCGCATCGTGGACGTCTTTCCCCCGCACCAACAGAACCAGGTGCGCCTCCAGCTCAGCAATATCCTCATAGGGCTTTGCAGCCAGCAACTTATCCCCCTCCCCGGGGGGGGGCGGCTCTGTGCCACGGAAATCCTCTACGCTACTCCGGCGGTACGCAATTGCATTAGAGAAGGCAAGGTTTCCCAACTCAAAAGCATCCTTCAGACCAGCCTGGCCCAGGGGATGCATACCATGGACCAGGACCTGGCCCGTCACGTGAGGGAGGGGCGTATCGCCATGGAAGAGGCCATGACCTACTCCTCCGATCCCCGGGACCTGGAGCGGCTGGTCTTCGATATGTGAAAAAATGCGGAAACCCACCTCTGCCAGGGGCATCGCGCCCTTTCTTCGGGGGGTTCGATGAATCGCCTTTCGGGTCGGAGAAAGCGGTGTCAACAGACAGTAGCAATGTCTATTTTTTTGACGTCTTTTGGGCCAAAGAAA
>CALMLW010000244.1 GCA_937868015.1 uncultured Synergistaceae bacterium
CGTTATGACATTTCTTTGGCCCAAAAGACGTCAAAAAAATAGACATTGCTACTGTATGTTGACATTCACAAACTCCTCTTCAAAGGCCGTCGCCCGTCGTCGGTAAATAGGGCCCCATCGACGCTTGCCCCTTTGCCCCAGGGACCGCACCGCCGGGTTCCCCCAAAGCGCCCCGGAGAACTCCCCTTGCTCAGGAATGGGGACCTGGAGGGGCTTCGTGAGCCGCCGAAGACAGCGCCCCCAAAGATCTTCGCTTGAGGGACATCACCATGCCGCCCAAACACACGGCGGTGAAGACGCCGTAGCACAGCCGGGTGGTGACGAGCATATCCCCGTACTTTTCCGGCGGAATGCCCTTCACATCCCCCAGCAACAACAAAAAGGCCGCGCCGCAGAAAATGATGCTGCACTGCATGCCCAAATTCCGCATGAGAGAATTGGATGCGGCGGCCATGCCGCGCCTTTCCGGCGGCACCGCTTCCATGATGATGCTGGTGTTTGGCGCGGAAAAGAACGAAATGCCCACGCCGATGAGCATCAGCGCCCCGTAGATCACCCAAAGGGGTGTGGTGGCCGAAAGCCAGGTCAGGACAAAGAGCGCCCCGGCGATCATGCCCATCCCCGACGATGCCACGAAAGCGGGGGGGATTTTCCCCGCGATCCACCCCGCCAGAGGAGAAAAGAAAATCTGCATGAGAGGTTGGGCCAGCATCACCTTCCCCGCCTCCAGAGGAGAAAGCCCCCGGTTGCACTGGAGATAGAGGGGCAGCAGGTACTGGGAACCATAGGTGGCAAGAAAGTTCAGGAACACCGCCAGATTCGCCAGGGCGAACACCGGATTGGCAAGGGCAAGGCGCACGTCGTAGAGAGGATTCGGCGCTCGGAACTGACGCCACACGAAAAACACCAGGGCGCCGAGGCATAGTACCAGCAGCGCGGGGCCCCAGGATCGGTCGAGCTGATTCGCCCCGGATTGAAGGCTCAGGAGCGCCACGGCGTAGAAGAGAAGTCCCGGCACATCGATGCCCCGGGGCGCTTTGTCACGCCGGGCCGTGTCCCCGGGCACCACCAGGGCAAGCACCACGAAGGCCACCGCTCCCCCCGCCGCTCCGCTCAGAAACACGCTCCGCCATCCCCAGCTTTCTGTGAGGGCTCCCCCGACAAAACTCCCCACGGAGTTTCCAAAATATACCAATCCCGAGAGGAAGCCCAGCGCCGTGGTGCGGTACTCCCGGGGAATGGAAGTGGTGACGATGGGCGTATTGGACACCACGAGAAAGGCCGAAGAAATGCCCTGGAGCCCCCGGAGCACCAAGAGCGAGTCAAAGTCCCGAGCCAGAAGGGGCACCACCAGATTGGAAAGGGTGAAAAAAGCGCAACCGAAGGTGAGGGTCCGTTTCGGACCGTAGGTGTCGGAGAGTTTGCCGAAGGGCACGATGCAGAGACTGGAGCACAGAAGATAGACCGAGGCGAGGAGACTGAGATCCGCCGGCCCCACGGCGAATTCCCCTCCGATGGTCTTCAGGGCCAGGTTCACCGACGAGGACAAATACGTGGACAGAAAGGACGTGAGCCCCGTGGCAAAAACGATGCCCGCGACGCGCCACCGTCCCATCAGAAACCTCCCGTAGCGCCCCCAAGGGGCGTGGCAAAACATGGGTCAAATGCGCTTTTTGACACGATACGCCTCACGCCTCCGTTCAATGGCTCCAGCGTCCGCACTGCTGCGAGTGCGGATGATCCGTTCTCTCAAAAAGTACCCAAGAGTGCTCGTGAAACGGTTTTATGCTGGGCAGACGTCATGAATTTTATCAAAACATCTAAAGCTTCTCACATCGCTTCAAAAAAATGCCGGATGACAGCGCTGTAGGGGTCGAGTGCCGTACGGGCGATCTCCTCATCGATGAATTGTCTCCGAATCGCCTCTTCAAAGCCTTCCAAAGCCTCGAGAATGTTCGGTTCAAGCCCCCTATACGTCGCCAGAGCGCGGCGCCGAAAGGCCTGAAGCACTCCATGATTTAGGTTCAAGATGCGGATCGTCTCTTCAGCTTTGCGCCGTTGGGCTGCCGCGATGTTTCCCCGAGGGCGGACGTCTCCACCGGAGGAAAAGTAGAGGAACTCGTCCGGGTTGTCCTCGTCGGGCTTCACCAAATCCGCCGGATTGTAGGAGGCGCCTGATCGGTCCTTGTAGTGTCCGCAATGCTCTTGCGCACTGCACGAAAGGAAGAGGTTCTCCCATGTGAAAATGCGGTCGGGGAAGTCCCGCCGGCGACAAAAATGCTCAATGTGGCTCTCATCTCCGAGAGAGCCTTCACAATAGGCGCAAAGGTCGTTCTGCACCGTCCTGAGGGCATCGCGAATCGGCTCCTTGTCCTCACCCTCCAGATCCTCCCATCGATTGTGCCGGTGGGAATACCGCGCAAGACAGCTTGGAGCGGGGACCGCCGTCCGGTCGAGCTTGCGCACGGGATCACCGCCCTTCCCGCCCGGAGTGGGAGTGGGCGGAGCGAAAATCCCGGAAGCGCAGCAGGCGGTCGCAGTCGAGCATCACCGGATGATCGGGACCGAAGTGATCAAGGAGTTTTCGCCGCAGTGCCACCGCTTCGTCGCTTGTCGGATCGCCGTCGCCGATGATCGCTCGGTAGTCCGCAAGCCACCCGGCCTCTTCCACCCGCGGAATGGGATTGACGCCCATAACGGAGGCCAGCACGTCGGCGCTTTCCACGCCCCGGGTCTGCCAGCGGGGACTCTCCGCCCAGGCCCCGTCGTCCGACAGGCGGAGAACGCGGAGGGATCTCCGGTCGACGGTGGAAAGTACCTGCGGGCTGTGGGTCGTCACGAGAAACTGCACGCAGGGAAAGACCTCCAGCAGCAACGGAAGCACCTGCTGCTGCCATTCCGGATGCAGGTGCATGTCCACTTCGTCGATGAGGACGATGCCCGCGGTCTGCCCCGCAGCCTGCCTCCCCAGATGGGGGTTCAGCAGCGCCGCCCGATGGGCGAGGTCCGCCACCAGACCGATCATGGTGCGGATGCCGTCGGAAAGCGCATCGACGGGAAGCTGTCCCAGAACAGGATGATGCGCCCGGGGAAGATCCTCGGCGAAATCCCACTCCAAACGGCCCCATCCAGAGGGGCGCAACGCCGCGTTCACGGTTTCGGAAACGGCCTGCAAGAGCTCCCTCGGGCGGTGGAGAGAGCTTCTCCCCGAGGTCTGTTCCTGCGTCGCCTCGTAGGAGAACCGACGGAACCAGTCCGCGAAGAGCCTGTAGTGGGACGATGAGGCGAGGCAATCCGTGTACCCTCGGCTTCGGGCGTTGGGGGTGGGGGTCTTGGTCCGCTTCCCCTTGGTCAGTTTCATAAAGTTCCACAGGCGGCCGGTGCCGTAATAGGCGATCAACGGGAAGTCCGGCGGCGTCTGAATTTTTCCTTCGACCCACCGGGTGTTTTCTCTGGAAAGCATTTCGGCCCACCGCCGCAAACCCTGTGCTTCGGCCGTGGTGGTCCGGGAAGCGCTCCGGGAGGCCCGTTCCCGCGCCCAAAAGAGGTCTTCGCCCATCATGCGGGCTCCAGCCTCCAGGCGCACGGGAGGAACGGCCTCCATCGCGCCGTCCTCCCTACGAACGGTGCGGATGTCCCAAGCGTCGAAACCCTTGGATGCCGCATGTCCTTCCATCGTGTCCACGAAGAGCCGCAGTGCGACGGCAACGGCATCAAGCACGGCGGTCTTGCCGCCGCCATTGGGAGCCGAGAAGACCGTCAACTTCTCGTGGAAATCCAGGCTGATTTCCGAAAAACAGCGAAAATTGGACAAATGCAGCGTTTGCAGAACAAATCTCGTGTCCAGACACATGCCGTTCTCACCTCCTTTGGAGGAGCGCCCCACGCCATCACCAGGCTTCGGGATGCCCTCTGCAGGACAGGCTTACGTGCCTGCCCCAGCTAACCCCGCCAGAACGCAGGGCGCCTGCGGGTTCTCGTATCCCCATAAGGACATCTATGAAGGCAATTTCCCTCAAACCCCTTGGGAAAAATGCCGGAAGATTTCGTGCAGCGCCACTCCGCCCCCCAGGATGAGCACCGCAAAATAGATCACCGTGGCGACGTTCATGAGGTGACCGTAGAGCACACAGAGCCCATCCCGCTGGAGCAGCCCGATGGAAAGAAAGAGCAGCGCCAGGGCGGGCAAGGTGTTGCTGAAAGGAATGAGGCCAAAGGGCGCCATGAGCAACACGGCCCCCGCCACCAGCGCCAGGTTATTCACGACAGGAAAGGCACCGGAGGCCACCATCCAGCTCATGCGGTGGGGGCGGCTCAGCCGCTCCAGCGAGTGAAGCCACTGAGCTCCCCGGCGTAACGCCCCCCGCAGTTTCTCCGTGGGAAGGGTTTTCCGGGCAATACGTTCGGGAAGCCAGAGATTGCGCCCTCCCAGACGGCAGATCCCGATGAGCAGAATGGCGGCGCCAAATACCGTGCTCACTCCGGGGATGGACACGGGCACCAGAAAGACCAGCGTCAGAAACGCGGTGAGCACCAGCATGCCATCCTGCCCCACCAAATCCCGAATTTCCGCCAACGTCACCCCCCCGTTGGGCAGGTGATCAATCATCCCTTGAATCTTTTCGCCCAGCGACGCATCCTGGGACAAATCCTTCGAAGAGGCACCCTTTTCCCCGCCACGCACCGCATCTACCGACATGTGTTCATCTCCTGACTTCCCATCCTGGGGGAATCACCCTCTCCGGAGTCCCTCCCGATCCAAAGAAACACCGACGTCCGCAGCATGGTCCCTTCTTCCGGCCCCTCACTCCCCCAGCAAGACAAAGGAAGTCACCCTATTTCCCAAAATCCCTTTCTCGGGAAAAAGATCGGGAAGTTCCAGCCCGGGAGCCAGCGTGGAAAACACCGCTCCTCCCACGATGTGGCGCCCCTCCCGGTCTCCCGAGAGCGTACGGACGCCCCACGTGTTGTGGAACACCACCGCCCGCCCCCGCCAGGAGCCCACATAGAGCATGATGTGCCCCGGAAGATACACCAGTGTGCGCCAGGGACGCCCCTCTGCCCGGAGAAGGCCCTCCTTGGCGTGCCAGTCCAGCGCCCCCACGTCCCGCACCACCCCACTGGCCCCCTGGGCCTTGGAGTTCCTCGGAAGCCAGAGCCCGAAGGGGGCAAAAAAATCCCGCACCATGGCGCTACAGTCCCGGCGGTTCAGGAAGCCCCCCCATCCGTAGGGCTCCCCCGCCAGAGCCGAAGCCACCCGGGCGGCGTTCCATCCGGTGAACGCCAGCGGAAAAGGGGTCGCCTCTTCGAAAGAGAGACGCGC
>CALMLW010000245.1 GCA_937868015.1 uncultured Synergistaceae bacterium
GTGGCTCCGGCGGGAACCCTACATCACCGGCCAGGTCTGGAAGACCGTCACGGTGCACCGGGCCCAGATGCCCGCCTGCTTGCTGGAGCGGTAATTCCCCCTTGCTCCGCTTCGCCATGGCCCAAGGGCATACCGGAAGGGGGATCCTTGGGATCTTTCTGCTCCTCCTGACGGGTTTTTTTCTCCCTCTCCGGCACGCCGGAGCCCAACCGGGCCCCGCCAGTACGGATGTGGAGATCACCCGCTTTCTGGCGGCGGATCAGTCCTGGGGGCGGGCCGTGGAAGCGGCGCTGGACCGGCTTCCCAGCAACCTTCAGGAAGAGCGCCGAAAGATCCTGGAGCGCCTGGACGCGTGGAGCACCTCCCGCCTTCCGGATCTGGTGAAGGCACACCAGGACCACGTGACCCGGACCCTGGAAACCACGTCGCTTCCGGACGACATCTCCACCTGGAAGGTCTACTGGCACAATCTCAAGGCCGGGGTGGGGGCCACCGGAGATCTGCAGGCGCTCATCGGCCTTTTCATGCAAAACGCCGAAACCCGCCTGGCGCCTGTCATGACCGAATTTCAGGAAACCCTGACGAAGGAGCTCCAGGGAGAGCTCTCTCTTCTGCTGGAAGAGGCCATGCAACGCATTCGGGAGCCCTTTCAAGAAGTGACGCTACGGCATTTTCCCCTGTACCGCACCATGACGCTTCCCACCCCGAACTCCCGGAACCTGCTGCCCGAGCTCCGGTCCCCCGAGTCGAGCCCGGGGCAGACCGGAAGCGTGGTGGTGCTCGTCACGGGGTTGATGTTGGTGATCGGTCGCAAGATCATCCAGCGCCTCATGGCTCACGTGCTCCGCAGCGTGGTGGGCAAGGCCCTGGCGAAACTGCTGCCCATTCTGGGATGGCTCCTCCTCGCCTGGGAAGCCTGGGACGCGGGCAACGCCAAGGCGTCCCTCGAAGAGACCATGCGACAGCAGTTTCTGGAGGAGTACCGGAGCTCCGTCACCGCCGCTTCTTTCTGGAATCAGGAGGGAGACGCGTCCCTCCGGTCCTCGGTGGAACAGGCGCTGGACGACATCCTTCCGCGCTGGGAGCGGATCTGCCGGGAGGAGGCGAGGGCCCAGCTCGATGTGGCTCCCACCCTGGCGACCTCGGAATCCCTTCGGGACTTCGTCGCCGAACGGGCCGCCCGGGGGCAGGATTTTCTCGTGATTTCGGACCAGGTCAAAGAGTTGCGGAAGATCTTCGGCCCGGATCTCCTCGCCCGGACCCCCGTCAAGGTGCTTCTGGAGCTCCGGGCCGCAGCGCCGGACCGGGAGGAACTCGCCACCCTCGCCCGGGATCCCGAGCTTCGTCTCGTGGAGGAATTTCAGCGATCGGGAAAGATTTTTCTGGAGGCGGTGCACGCCATGGGAACCGAGATCTTCCGGGAGCTCCATCCCTTGATCTACGCCCTGGCGCCCTCGCCGGAAAAGGCCCCGCCGTGGCAGCTCCTGCGCCACGCCTTCGCCACGTCCCTGGGGCGGCAACACCACCCCGCCGCCGCCCGGGGCGTGCTGGTCCTCCTGGCGGTGCCTCTGCCGCCGGAACTTTTTTCCCAAACGGCCCTGGCGCTGGTGGGATCCCGGGAAGAGCTCTTCGACGCCGTGCGGCGGGCGGTGAACGACGACGGAGAAAAGCTCGCCACCCTCTTTTCTGCGGAAGAGTTCCTCACCAAGATCGCCCTCGCCCGGGAGGAAAACGCCCCGCTCGCCGACGCCCTGCTGCGCGCCTGCCCCGCCGCCTTCTGGGGAAGCTGGAATCCGGCAAACCTCCGGGCGCTCCTTTCGGCGGCCCGGGTGCGACGGGACATGTTCCAGCTCTCCCCCGACGATGCCGTGCGGGGGCTGTACCAGACCGGGGACATGGCGCTGCTTTTCCGGGAGTCGGGGAGCGTGGGGGTACGGCTCTGGTACCGTTTCGTGGGAGAGGACGGGGGCGACGTCCAGAAACGCTGGGCCCGGGAGGCCATCGCTCTGGCCGCCCGGGGGTTCGATCCGGAGAAGCTCCTCACTCCGGAGGATCTCTCCTGGGCGGGGTTTTGCGCCCTGCTTCCCGTGGGGGGGCCGTCGCTCTTCGACCTCCTTTCCGGCGTGGGAAAGACCACCCGGTTTCTCCTGATCCTGGGAGCCCTTGCCCTTCCCCTGCTCCTGGTGGCGTGGATAGGGAAACGGCTGGTGGTCCTGTGGCGGGGAATTCCGCGCACGCCCCCCGCAGGAGCCCGAATTTATCCATCCGCTCCTCCCCAGGAGGTCGTAGATGCCACGTTTTCGGAGCAAAAAACTCCGGCGTTGCCCGAGGATCGGCCCGACGCTTCTTCCGGAGAAAAACAACCATGAAGAGCCCCGTGCCCGTCTTCACCGTGGACACCCTGCCGGAGCGCTCGCTGGAGTATCTGGGCACGGTATACGCCACCTGTTGCCTGAGCAAGTCCCTGGTGGCGGATCTCGGAGCCAACGTGCGGAACTGGACAGTGGGAGGAGAGCTTCCGGCCTACAGCTCTCTCATGAGCGAAGGGGTTTCCGTGGTGCTCGACCGTCTCCAACGTCAGGGAGAACAGGCGGGGGCGGACGCCATCGTGGGATTTCGCCTTTCCACCACCTCCATCGCCCAGGGGGCGGCGG
>CALMLW010000246.1 GCA_937868015.1 uncultured Synergistaceae bacterium
ACCAGGATCCGGTCTGCGGCGTAGGAAGTCATTAGTTCTTCCAAGCGGCGCATCCAGGGTCCTTCGGCAGGCAAAACGGCGATCCCCTGGGCAAAGACGCCCAGGGGATCGCTCACCGCCACGCCGATGCGAACCGATCCCATGTCCAAGGCGATGATCCGCCCCATCATGCCCCCAAAAGAGCCATCACGATGCCCGGAACGGCCTCCAGGGCCTCCGAAGTTCGCTCCACCTGCTTCCCTCCGGCCTGGGCCAGATCGGCCTTGCCCCCCCCACCTCCGCCGGTCCGGGCCACCGTCTCTTTGACGATGCGGCCCGCGTGGGCCCCTTGAGCCTGGGCTTCGGCGTCCGCCATGGCCACGAATTGCACCCGGTCGGCGAAGCGGCCCGCCAGAACCACCACCACCCCGGATAGGGATCGCTTGATCCGATCCCCCACCTGGAGGAGCAAGTCCGCTTCCGCCTCGTCGAAGGCCCCGGTGATCACGCTCAGAGCCTCCACGGTCACCGCCTTTTCCATGAGCGAAGGCACGGCGGCGATAAAACCCCTCAGCCGAGCCTCTCCAAGAGCCCGGGAAAGATGTTTGATCTCTTCCTGGAGCCCTTCCACCCGCAAGGGAAGCTCTTCGACTTCGACGTTTAGCATACTCCGCAGGTGGTGCACGCTCCGGGAAAGATCTTGGTGGTGCCGCAGGGCAGAGATCCCCGCCACGGCGGTGAGACGCCGTACCCCCGCTCCGATGCCCTCTTCTCGGAGGATCTTTACGGCGCCGATCTCCCCCGTGGCGCCCACGTGGGTACCGCCGCAGAGTTCGGCGCACGTCCCGGGCATGGCCACAAGGCGCACTTCGTCGCCATATTTCTCGTCAAATAGGGCCTTGGCCCCTTTGTCTCGGGCCTTATCCAACGTGGTGATTTCCACCGTCACTGGGGTGTTGCGCATCACCTCTTCGTTGACGAAGAGCTCAATGGCCTCCAGGTCGTCGGTCCTTAGGGGCTCGAAGTGGGTAAAATCAAAGCGGAGGAATTCGTCGCTCACCAAGGATCCGGCCTGGCGCACGTGGGCCCCCAGTCGCCGGACCAGGGCCTCGTGGATCAGATGGGTGGCGGAATGGTGACGCCGGATGCCCCGGCGCCGGCCCCTGTCCACGACGGCCACGGCGCCGCCGCCCACGACGAGGGCCCCGGAGTCAACTTTGCCCCGGTGAATCACCAACTCTCCCGCTCCATAGGTGGTGTTCATCACGATGACCGAAGCTCCTGGGTGGCGGATCTCCCCCGTGTCTCCCAATTGCCCCCCGCGCTCGGCGTAAAAGGGCGTTTCGGCGAGGACGATCTCCACCTCGTCCCCCTCATTGGCCTCCGTCACTCTCTCTCCGTCTTTTAACAGGGCCAGTACGGAGGTCTCGGCACTCTCCTGGTCATAACCTAAAAAGGGCGTCTTGCCGAACTCGTTGAGCATTTCCGTGTAGACGTTGCCCCTGAGGGAGGAGCTCCTCTGTTTGCTGGAAGC
>CALMLW010000247.1 GCA_937868015.1 uncultured Synergistaceae bacterium
CCGCAGGGAAAGACCGTCACGGCGTTGTCCCGGCGGGTGCAGGGAATGCCCAGAAAGGCGAAGAGCCGTTCCGTGTGGTCTCGCGTGGCAAGGGGTTCGAGCACCGTGGTGGGCTCGCTGGCGGAGAGCCCCGAGAGCAGCAGGGCCGTCTTCATCTGGGCGCTCGCCACGGCGAGACGGTGGGTGCCTCCGGTGAGGCGGGTGCCCCGGACGCTCAGCGGGAGGAGGGCCCCCCCGTGGCGTCCGTCGATGCGCGCCCCCATGACCCGCAGGGGGTCCACCACGCGCCGCAGGGGGCGTCGCCGAAGGCTCTCGTCCCCGGTGAGGACCGCGTAGAGCCCGGGCATCCCCGCCAGGAGGCCGCAGAGCGTGCGGGCCGTGGTGCCGGAATTTCCCAGGTCGAGGGGCTCGTCGGGGTCGAAAAAGGCCCTTCCCCGCTCCACGGAGACGCTTTCCTGTCCCCGGAGGACCCGAACCCCCAGCTTTTCCAGGCAGGTGAGGGTGGAGACGCAGTCTTTCCCCTCCGAGTAGTTGGTGACTTCCACGCCCTTCGTGGCGATGGCCCCGAGCAGGGCCGCCCGGTGGGAGATGGATTTATCCCCAGGCAAAACCACGGTGCCCCTCAGGGGGGCGGTCGATGCGATCCCTTTCATGCGGCGCTCCTTCCTGCGGCGATGGTCAAAATTTCTTCCCGGGCGCTGGCGGCGGCGCGAAGGCGCTCCTCCAGGGCCTCTTCGGGAAGGGAGAGGAACTCTTCCAGAATTTGGATCAGGCGCCTTATTCCCCGGCGGAGATGATCCCCATTGGCGCTCACCAGGTCCGCGCCCCCTTCAGCGGGGCAGGAGGCCACCCGGGTGGTGTCCCGGAAACCACCTCCGGCGAGCCTGGCCCCCAGGGGGTTTCGACGGGCCTCCTCCCCGGCCACGAGGGCCAGGGCCGAGGCCAGAAGCTGAGGAAGGTGGCTCACGACGGCCACGGCGGCATCGTGATCCTCGGGGCTCGCCTCCACGGGGTCCATCCCCAGGGCCGCCGCGAGGCGGGTGGCAAAGGAGCTCACCTCTGGCGCCGTATCGGGGTAGGAGACGATGGCGCAGGGGGCGCCGGAAAAGAGCTCGGCGGTGGCGTGGATGATCCCTCCCCGCTCCTTGCCCGCCATGGGGTGAAAGCCCACGTATCGCCCCCCCCAGGAGCGTCGGAGGAGCTCCCCCGGCGCCCGTTTCGCGCTGCAAAGGTCCATCACCGCCCACATTGTTTGCCCCCCTTTCGCAAGGCCCCTTCGCACCGCCCGGTCCGCATCGGCCAGGAAGCGCCAAGGAACGGCAAAGATCAGCACGTCGCTTTCGGATCCCAACTCTTCCAGCCCCTCCGGCACCTCGGCCACCCCCTGGGACCGGGCGAGGTGCCGCACCGCACCGTCCCGATCCCACCCCGTCACGCGCCGCACGGTCCCCGATGCCGTCAGCTTTTTTGCCAAGGAAGCCCCCATGAGCCCCAATCCCACGATGCCGATGCG
>CALMLW010000248.1 GCA_937868015.1 uncultured Synergistaceae bacterium
CCTTCCAGATGGATGGCCCTTTGGACATGCGTATGGATCCTCGTTCGGGGGCGGAAACCGCCGCTGATCTCCTCAGAAAAACAGGTTTTGCGGAGCTTGCCCGCATTTTCCGGGAATATGGCGAAGAATCCCGCGCGGGGATCATGGCCCATCTCCTAATCAAAGCCCGAGACCAGGGGGTGACCCTTGATCGCACGGGGGATGTGGTACGCGTCTTGCGGGAAGGGTTGCCCGCGCCCCTTCAGAGAAAGCTCGGCACCCACCCGGCAAGGAAGGTTTTCCAAGCATTGCGCATAAAGATAAACGACGAGCTGGGATCTCTGGAAAGAGCCCTGGGATCCTTGCCGGCACTGATTTCTTCGGGAGGCACCGTGGTGGTGGTGAGCTATCACTCTCTGGAAGATCGGATGGTCAAGCGCCGTTTTCTCGAGTGGAAACAGGCCGGACGGGGGGAGATTTTGACGCGAAAGCCCCTGGTTCCCTCGGAGGCCGAGGTGGAATCAAACTACAAGGCCCGCAGTGCGAAGGCGAGAGGCTTTAGAATGAATTAATATTAATTGATGTGTCGATGAGTTCCCCGGCGGGAGATGTTTTGCGTTAACCTTTACGCCGCCGGAGATGGAAGCGGGAGATCGCGAAAAAGTCCCCGGGAATTCACCGTAAAGTGAGGAGACCCAACGTCCGGTCAGTTCAGGGGAAGGAGGGTGGGGCATGGAGGCCAGGAAAGAGACGAGGCAATTTTTCCGCGTGGTTCCCTTTTGCGCCGTGGCGTGCGTTCTTCTGGGGGCGTGTTTTTTGGGCCTGGGCGGAGTCCGCCTTTACAGCTTATCCCTTGAGGGGAAGATCAACGAGCTGTCAAGGCGCGTCGAAGCGGCTCAGGAGGAAAAATCCCTCCTTGAGGTCCGCATGGCCGAACTCATGGCTCCTCCCAGAGTCCACTCCTCCGCCCGTACCGTCCTGGGCATGTGTCCCCCCCTTCAGATTGCCGTGGTGGCATTGCCTAAATCAAACGGTGCGGCGGCGGATCGATCCGTTCCCTTCGGTTCCCCACCCACCTCTTTGACTCCCTTGGCGGGGCTTTTTGTGGCCCCCGCCGATGCCCGTGAGTAAGCCCTCGTGAGTAAATGTTCAAGATGTGGCGCCATTTCTGCTCCCCCTGGCTTTGGCTTGCCCTGGTATTCCTGCTCTTGGTTGGGCGCACCGTGGAGGTCCATCTTTTCCCCGACCCCCGGGTATGGGCCAAGTCCCAGAGTCAATATTGGACCCAGGTGACGGTCAGTGCAGGGCGAGGGGGGATCTTCGATGCCCGCAGCGTTCCCTTGGCCATCTCCGTGCCGAGCGTGAGTTTTTTTGTGGACCCCCAGTTTTGGGAACCCCGGGATGCGGAACGCCTGCGAGGCCTCTTCGACGGAG
>CALMLW010000249.1 GCA_937868015.1 uncultured Synergistaceae bacterium
TGCCCTGGCCCTGGCGGCGGGGATCTGGTGGCGTGTCCAGGGGCTCGCCTGGGACCAGGGGTTGTCCTATCACCCCGACGAGATGAACATCGCCCTGGCGGTGGCCAAGCTCCACATCCCCCGGCAGATGCACCCGGACTTCTTTGCCTACAACGGTTTCTCCCTCTATTTTTATCGCCTTCTCGCCCAGGGGGCGGCCCTTCTGACGGGAGACCCCATCTGGACCTCCGACCTGGGGCACATCACCCTCCTGGGGCGGGGGTGTTCCGCCGCCCTCTCCGTGCTCTCCCTTCCTCTCCTCTTTCTCCTGGGGCGTCGCACCATCTCTCCCCAGGGGGGGTGGCTGGCCCTCCTCCTGGGGGCGGGGTGTGCGGGGCTCATCCAGGCCGCCCACTACTCCGTGACCGAGACCCTTTTGGTCTTTTGGATCCTGCTCCAGGCCCTCGTGGCCGCCCACATGGTGCTCTCTCCCACCCCCTGCGGCAAGCGATCCTGGGCTCTCCTCGGGATCCTCTGGGGGCTTTCCCTGGGCACCAAGACCACGGCGGCGATCCTCCTGGTCATCCCCTACACCGTGCTCCTCCTCCGGCTGCGCCAGGGGGACGGATCCCGGGCCTGGGCGGGGGCCCTGGGGGGCTTTCTGGCGGGATGCGCGGGGGCTTTGGCGGTATCTCCCTATTCGGTGCTGGATTTCGCCGCCTTCCGGCACTCCATGGAGTACGAGACCTCCTTGGCCAAGGGGACCCTTTTGGTGCCTTACACGCTCCAGTTTTTGGGCACCACCCCCTATCTCTTTTTTCTGAAAAACATCCCCTGGCACCTGGGGCCCCTCCTGCCCCTGGTCTCGGGGGCGGGGATCGGGGGATGGGCCCTCGCCATGGGGCGCCGCCGGAGCTCCCTCGCCGCCTTGCCCCTCTTGCTCTTTTCTGCGGTCTACTTCGCCTACGTAGGGGGCATGTTCGCCCGCTTCATCCGCTACCTCCTCCCCCTCTATCCCGCCCTGATCCTCGCCGGGGCCTGGGCCCTGGACGCCCTCCTCCGATGGGGAAAGGCCCGTCACGCCCCGGGATCGGTGGGGGCGTGGGCCGTGCCAGCCCTGGTGGGATCGGTGGTGGCATCGGGGCTCCTGTGGGGAGGGGCGGTGGCCTCGGTCTT
>CALMLW010000250.1 GCA_937868015.1 uncultured Synergistaceae bacterium
CGATTCTGGGGTCACTGGCGCGCTCCGGGTGAGGCATGAGCCCCAACACGTTGCCCCGGTCGTTGACGATGCCAGCAATGTGGTGAGCCGCACCGTTGGGGTTGACCGAGGGTTCCACCCTTCCGGCGGCGTCGCAGTATCGAAAGACCACCTGACCCCGCTGTTCTAACCGGGCCAGGTCTTCCTCGGGAAGGTAAAACCTTCCGTCGGCGTGGGCGATGGGAAATTGGACCACCTGTCCCTTTTGATAGGCGCCGGTGAAGGGTGTGTCCGTGCGGTCCACCCTCAACAGGCACGGACGGCCGATGAAGCGCGTGTCCCGGTTGGGGAGGAGTGCCCCGGGGAGGAGGCGGCTTTCCGTGAGGATTTGAAAGCCATTACATATGCCTAGAACCAGCCCCCCTCGATCTGCGTGGCGGCGTACCTCCGCCATGATGGGGGCCCGGGCGGCCAGGGCCCCCGGACGTAGGTAATCTCCGTAGGAAAATCCCCCTGGAAGGACCACGAGATCGGTCTCCGGGGGCAGGGTGGTGTCGTCATGCCAGAGGGGCCCTACTTTCATGCCGGGGACCTCTGCCAAGGCCCGGAGGGCGTCCCGGTCACAATTGCTTCCAGGGAAGACGATCACCGCCGAGCGCATCAGAGGGCCTCCAGGTCGACGCGGGCCTCCTCGATGAGGTCGTTCACCAGGAGATTTTGACACATGGTCTCCACTTCACTCCGCGCCTCTGCGGCGTCAGGAGCATCTACCACCACTGATATCACGCGGCCGATGCGCACATCCTCGATCCCGGGGTGACCGAGGCGCCGCAGAGAGCTAAAGACCGCCTTTCCTTGGGTATCCAGCACGCCGCTCTTTAGGGTGACGATGATCTCCGCTCGAAAACGCATCTTCTTTAGGCCCCCTGTTCCAGTCGTTTCCAAATTTCCCGATAGGCCCCCAGGACGTCGCCGAGGTCTTTTCGGAACCGGTCTTTGTCCAAACGGTCTCCGGTGCTCTTGTCCCAAAAACGGCAAGTGTCCGGAGATATTTCATCCGCTAGGATCAGGGCTCCGTCCGTCGTGCGTCCAAATTCTAATTTGAAATCCACCAACACGATGCCGAGGCGGTCGAAGAGCTCTCTCAGTAGCGCGTTAACCCGAAGGGCGATGCTTTTTATCATCGCCAGGTCTGTTTCGGTGGCCCAGCCAAAGATCAGGGCATGGTCCTCGGTGACGATGGGGTCTCCTAGGGCGTCGTCTTTGAGGTAGAGCTCTATCAAGGGGCGCTCCAGGACCTTTCCCTCGGGGATCCCCAGCCTCTTGCAGAGAGAGCCGGTGGTGATGTTGCGCACCACCACCTCCAGCGGCACTATGGTGACCTGGCGCACCAGTTGACGTTGGTCATCCACCTTTTCCAGAAAGTGGCTCGGCACTCCCTGGTCCCGAAGGTGGCGGAAGAGGCGGGCGCTGATGAGGTTGGTGAGCGTTCCCTTGCCCTCAAGTTGGGCCTTTTTTTCCGCGTTGAAGGCCGTGAGGGAATCCTTGTACTCCAAGAGGAGCACCTCGGGCCTTTCCGTGGTATACACCTTCTTCGCTTTTCCCTCGTAGAGCAAGGCTCCTTGTGTCATGCCATACGCCTCCCGATCCAAGATTTGTTTACATTATAGCTAAAAAAAATATAAATGTCAATAGACATCTTCCCATTTAGGGGGCGATGCTTTTTCTCTTCCCTGATCTGTCAGATTGCTCCGTCGAGCTTGGCCTATTCCGCCGTGAGGGTTCTTCGGGCCCCCTCTCGGGGCGATGTCCCCCTTCGGATTGAGGGTTTCATCTTGTGTTTTGTCATTTTTTTTTCCGATGGTCAGGAGGCATCATGCCTTTTCGTGCTTTCATCTTGAGAAGTATTAACGTAATTTTCCCCCTTGACATAGGGGGAGGAGCGCGGTATAGTCCTCCCCAAGTTTTTGGAACCCATAGGCGCGATGATGGGAACCGCACTTCCTCGCGGGGGCGACGACAGAGAAGGGGGGCCCAGGCTGGAAGCTCCCTCCGTCGCCGGAGAGGTGCCACCGCCCCGGAGCGTGCGCCGGAAAGTTGGTCCGTTGGGGTCATCGCTAAGGCGCCGGGGGGGGGGTGTGACCCCCTTCGAGGGATTGAGGGTCGGCGTGAGCCGGAAATGAAGTGGAACCGCGGGAGTTCCTCCCGTCTTCATGG
>CALMLW010000251.1 GCA_937868015.1 uncultured Synergistaceae bacterium
CTGCCGAGGGAAGCTCGCCGCCCTGGGGGAGTACGAGACCAAGCTCACGACAACCCGGAAGGAGCCCCGGTAGGGGCGGACCCCCGGAGGGCTTCATGCCCCGTGATGCCATCTGCCGAGGGAAGCTCGCCGCCCTGGGGGAGTACGAGACCAAGCTCACGACAACCCGGAAGGAGCCCCGGTAGGGGCGGACCCCCGGAGGGCTTCATGCCCCGTGATGCCATCTGCCGAGGGAAGCTCGCCGCCCTGGGGGAGTACGAGACCAAGCTCACGACAACCTGGAAGGAGCCCCGGTAGGGGCGGACCCCTTCGCGCTTTGCGAGAAGGCCCGCCCCCCCCAAGGGAGATTCGTCAGGCGGAGGTGCCGCCCGAAGCGTCGCCCCTCCCTACCGCCGCCACAAGATTACCAAGGGCAGCGCCAGCAGGAGAATCCCCGAAACGGGCCCCGCGCTGCACCCTCCCCCGCCGCCTCCCCCGCCCCCCGTGGGAGCCACCGTGGGATTCCCTGTGGGATTCCCTGTGGGGGCCGCCGTGGGACTCCCCGTGGGAGGTGTTGTGGGGGCCACCGTGGGCCAATGGATCGTCGGCACGGGGGCTAGCGTGGGTTGCTTTGTGATGATGGGAACGTACGAGGGAATAGGCATGGGCGTCACGGTGGGGAAGATCGAGGGAAAGGGAAGTTTGAACGAGTCGTAGGTCTCCTTCAGCTGAATGAACTGCGACGACTCGTAGTACGTACCGGGCCGTCCGTCTTTTACTTTTATCCCTTTATCCTTTAAACCGTCCTCTATCTGGGCCACCGACAAATAGGGATAGGCCGCCTTGAGCACCGCAAAGGCCCCCGTCACGTGGGGCGTCGCCATGGAAGTGCCATCGATAGGAGCATAGAGGTCGTACGGGATGGACGACCACACGCTCACGCCCGGGGCCAAAAGGTCCACGAAGTACGCTATGTTGGAAAAGGGCGCCAAGTTCATGTACTTGTTCGTGGCTCCCACAGTGACCGCCGTGGAAATGCACCCCGGAGTCCCTGTGGCGTTGGAGTAGCCGTCGTTCCCCGAGGAGATCACCGTGGCTATGCCCACGGACCGCAGGTTGTCGATGATGGCCTTGCGGGCATCCTTATCGCAAACCGAGGCGTGTTTCTCCGACCCCAGGCTCATGTTCACGGCGGCGATTTTATAGGTGTTCCTGAGGGCATAGACCCGCTCCATGCCCCGGATCTGGTCCGAGGCCCACGACAGGGCGTCTCCCTTCCCCTGACCGCCGTAGTTGGGGAACCAGGAGAAAACCTGAATGGCGATGATGTCAGCGCTCCGAGCCACCCCATGCATGGTGGGAACGCTGCCCGCCGCGATCCCCGCCACGTGGGTACCGTGATAAAACCTTGTCCCGTAGGTGCCCCCCAAGGGAGGCAAGGCGGAATTGGCCGCAGTGGATTCGGCGGCTCCGCCGGGGCAGACGGACTGACAGTCTTGCCCAGAGTCGGTGGTGGTGTAGCACGCCTCGGAAACCACCTTGCCCGCCAGGAAGGGGTGGCTTTTATCTACCCCACTGTCCAGAATCGCCACACACCAACCGCTTCCCCCTTGGCCTTCGGACCAGACCGCCGGGGCGTGGATCAGGGGGATGGTGTCGTTGAGGTAGGCCTTGGAGAGCCCATCCTCTTGCACCGAGATCACGTCGGGATCAATCAAAAGGGCCTTCAGGGCCTCCGCGCTCACCTGCATCGCCATGTAGGGAATGGTCCGAAACTTCGTCACCGGAGACCCCGCGAGCTTATTCCCCAGCCGCGCCAGCACCCGCCCCTGGGCCGTGGCGATGCCGTTTTGCTGCACAAAGGCCCTCCCCGGGCCAATATCGCCCTCGGGACGAAAATCCGCCCCCAATCCCACGATGACCCGCACCACCCCCATCTCGGCCGCCTTGGCCTGCAGAGCCGCCACGGCCTTTATGGAGCAAGAGCCCTCTGCTTCCCCCGACCCCCACAAGACCGCCAGGGCCCATATCCCCAGCACCCAGGTATTCATCCTCCCTCTCATACTCATCTCCTCCTCCACCGAATCCTGCTCTCTCCCGAAGGCCCGACCCGAAGTAGGGCCGCACCGGTCTTCCCCCCGGAGCCCTCTCCATCGCCGAGAGAGGAAGGTTTCCCTCGGCGCCCCCCACCGGACAACCCCATCGAAGGCCGTCTCTGACGATCCATGCTATCTAGATCATGAGGAAAAGTCAATATGTCTTAGGGATCCTTGATCCGCAGGTTCATGGCGAGAGTCGCTGTATACAGCAAAAAAAGGCAGCTCTGGCTTTGCGAAGCCTGCTGGCGTCGTCTCTGTGGGGATTGAGGCGGCGAAGTGGGCAAAAAAGGCTTTCAATGTCCACGCGAACCAATCTCCCTCCCTGCGAGAAGAAGGCAGTTTCTGCACATCTTTGGGCAAAGCCGAATCAACCACTCATGCAGTGTTTTCACAGAACTGAGGCAATGCTTTGAGCGCCTCTTCCGCAATATGAGCGAAGTGTCCTGCCGGGGTGAGAATTGTCTTCCGGGCATGACGAGAAATGCGCCCCGGAATGGCGTAGAGCGTTGCCAAAAGACGTTTTTGCCGCACACGCCCCCACCCAGAGGGCAGAACATGGAGGAGAAGAACTTTCTGCAGATTCAACGCGAGCACCGTCAAGTGCCACCAGGCCGCCGATGCGCCAAAACTTGCCGAGGGCACGTGGCCACCCGCAAGGTCATTTTTGAGAATGGCGTGCATCTCTTCCGCCCTTCCGCACCGGGCTCGCTGCCAGCGAATAACGTCCTCTCCCGGCATGTCGTGCAGGTTCGTCACAATGGCGAATATCTTCCAGATTTTACCGTCGAGAACGGTCAGGTGCAGCTTCCTCACCCGAGGATGGGCCTGCTCAAGGTCGTCGATATGGGCCGCCATTTCTTCGAAGGTGAGCTGGCACACATCCGGTTTCTCCGCATCAGAGAGAGCCGCCGGGCTACGCAGTACAAGGAAACGATACTTGGGGCTCTTTTTCGATGTCGACAAGCTGCTCGGCACAAAGTTTACCTCGGCCCACTCCTGTCCGCCGGACTCGTCGAGAGGTTGCCATGCCTGACTTTCGAGCTTACAAACCTCTCGACGTAACGCCGCAGTCACCGGGCAGGAGATGGCGAAGTCGATCACACCCCAGGGGCTTTGCCCCTCGTTGCAGTAGCGAAGAAGATTGGCAACGTACCCTGCCGTGTCGGTGCGAAGACGAACCTTTTCCACGCCCTGGGGAAGGCATTCCAAAGCGTTCTGCAGCATTTCCAAATGCTGAGCCCCCGGATTGACGTTCCCCTC
>CALMLW010000252.1 GCA_937868015.1 uncultured Synergistaceae bacterium
AATTTTCCCGGAGATGCCACGGCACCGGCCAGGGTCACGTCGGAGAGGGCCACGGAAATGGGGAAAAATTTCACCACGTCGCCGTGACGGATCTGCACCGAGGCCAGAGCCCGGGGGTCGGCTTCGCTTTCAAAGGCCATGCGGTACTGGGCGTTTTCCACCCGGTAGATCTGCACCCGGCCGGAAAATTGCTGGCTGGTGGGCCCTCCGGCAAGCTGGAGAAAGCTCCCCAGGGGCATTTCGGACCGGAGCTCGTAGACCGCAGGGCGCAACACATCCCCGGTAATGGCGGCCAAAATGCCCACGGGGGGGACGAAGACCACGTCGCCGTCCTGCAAGGGGAGATCTCCCTTGCGGTCGCCGCTCAGGAGCAGGTCGTAGGCGTCAAAGATCCCCACCGCCTTTCCTCCCCGCATGACCTTGATATGCCGCAACGATCCCGCCGGACTCGGCCCCCCGGCGGTGGCGAGCGCCAGGGCCACGGTGGCCCGGGCGGGCATGGCGTAGACTCCGGGGGATTTGACGTCCCCCGCCACGTAGACCGAAAAGGCCCGGGCCCGGCCCAACGTCACATGGAGTTCGAAATCGGTGTAGTACGTGCCGTAGGCGTCCCGGATCTTTTGCTGGAGACCCTCCAGGGTGGACCCCGCCGCCCGGACGGTGCCCGCCTTGGGGAGGGCGAGGGAACCATCCCGAGCCACGGTGACAGTCCAGTTGCCCCCCGCGTCCTCCGCCCCGGTGGGGTTAAAGGCCCCGAAGAGGTCGATGCGCACTTCGTCTCCGGGACCCACCACGTACCCCGGATCCCCCGCTGTGGTGTCCAGGGGGGCGAAGACCGAGGGGGTACGCCGGAAAAAGTCCGCTCCGAAGCGGGGAAGGCCCATGAGGGGATCTCGCCCCGCCTTACCGGCGGTGAGGACCTCTTCCAGAGGGGCCTGGATGTTCACTTCCTCCCCCTCGGCAGGGGCGGGAGTCTTGCTTCCTTTACCCTCGGCGGGGACCTCCCCCGGCTCCGGTGCTGCCGGGCCTTCCGGGAGGGCCGGAGTTCCGGGGGCTCCTCCCTCCGGGGCGGCGC
>CALMLW010000253.1 GCA_937868015.1 uncultured Synergistaceae bacterium
TTCTCGAGGATTTCCCCCCTGCACATCTGGGGATTTTTGCCTTGCAACTTTGCCCCACTTCTATTTTGCAACAAACAGCGGGGGCGACGGCTGATGCGATGTATGCAGTTGGGAACGCCATCGGTGCCGTTCTGGCCTATAGCCTCGTCGATATGATCAAGAACGATAAAGATATGGTGGTGGCGTAGGGAAAGTGATGCAGTTGAACGGAGGAGGTGAATACTCATGGCAAAGGTGCTGAAACTTACCTTTACTTGTGCCGATTCCAAAGAGTGGACTCTTTCTCTGCGGTATCCCAAAGATAATCTTACTCTTGCACAAGCCAATACGTGCATGGATGCGATCATCACGCAAGGCATTTTCCTGACGGCTCCCGTAACCAAGAAATCAGCGGAAATCGTTGAGACGACCACTACGGTTCTTTCTTAGTAATCGAATGCCAATAAAGAGCCAAGAGAGAGGGAGAGCGGGGGGGCGCCGTTCTCCCTCTCTCTTTTCGGAGGTGAAAACATGTCCCACGACGAAATTCTAAAGTCGATGATGCAGTATGGGTTCTCTGCGGTGATCGCCGTCTATGTGCTGGTACGCATGGAGGCGCGGTTGCAGCAGTTGACGGATGCAATAACCCAACTCAAGGGATGCATGGAAGTGAAAACTGCGAAGTTTGAGGAAGCTATTAGGCGATGTGAGCAGCGAGACCTGGACAGGGGGCGCGAGTAATGGACGTCGGAAACCTTCATCGCGAGATCCTCCAACGCAACAACGCCAGCGAGCTTAAATTAAACGCCCTGGGAGCGGTTTCGCAGTGGGATCATGAGACAGGGGGATTCCGTTCCCTCATCATGACAAGGAACTGGAACCTTGCAGGGATCAAGGCAACGGCGGGGTGGGTCAAACGGGGCGGGAACACCTTCGGCTCCGCGACGCATGAGTATGTTGCCGGAGCTCCCTTGAGAGTGGTGGGGGCGTTCCGGGCATATCCCTCTCTCTCCGCATTCCTGGAGGACTATGCCGGGATCATTGCGCGGTGTTACCCTCTGGCGGGGAGGAGCGTGGATTGCGTGTGGCTGTTTTTCGCGGGGCTCGTCCACGGCATCGCGCGGAGTGACGGCAGCCGCTACTGTTGGGCGACGGATCCCGGGTACTTCGTGGGGTTGTGCCGCATGGCCGTGACCTATGCGCCGATACTGTGCGGGCCGGAGTGGAAGGGCATTTTACGGGAAAGCCTATCGGCAGCCGTGCAGCGGGGGTTCCCCTATGGGTGGATGCTTGGGGTAGCCAGCGGGATCCTCGACAACGCGAGAAGGTGACAATTCCGCCGCGAAGCGTGGAATGTGCGCGGCCATGGTCTGGCAAAAGGAAAGGCGTCGCTCGTGGCGAGCGACGCCTTCGTGTGGGGGCCGAAACGCACCGGGGGCGGTTAACACTCCAGCCGCAGGGTCTCCATGGCGGCGGCGTGTTCTTCCACCTGGGCGGCGGCGTCGGCGAACCCCGACCGCCCCAGAAGGCCGTAGATGTACTTTTTCCCCTGCTCCACGCCGGGTTGGTCGAAGGGATCCACGTCGAGGAGAAATCCGGTGAGGGCCGTGGCGAACTGGTACAGATAGATGAGTCCCCCCAGACAGTACGCGTCGAGTTTGGGAACTTCCGCCCAGATCACGGGCCGCCCCGCCTGGGCCAGAGATGCGGCGGTGGCCCGGGCTTCCACCTGGAGGATCTTGCCCAGGTCTTTCCCCTCCAGATAGGCCAGCGATTTGAGGCTGGCGAAGGAGGAGGGGGGAACGGCGGCGCGGGAGGCGTGTTCTCCCACGTTGAGGATGGTGTAGAGCTTGTCGTCGGGCCCCGAGGTGTAGAGCTGGATCTGGGAGTGTTGGTCTATGGCTCCCAGGGCCCGGACGGGGGTGCTCCCCTGGCCTTCCTTGCCGAGGCTTTCGCCCCAGAGCTGGGCGAACCACTCGGAAAAATCCCGGAGGCCGTCGGCGTAGGGCATGAGCACGGTCATGTTTCGCCCCTGGCGATAGTGCAGGTACGAAAGCCCGGCCAGGAGCCACGCGGGGTTTTCCCGTACGCTTTTCTGGCGCTCCTGGATGGTCTGGTCCATGGCCTGGGCCCCCGCCAGGAGATCCCGCACGGAGATGCCCAGGGCGGCGGCGGCGGCGAGGCCCACGGCGGAGAGGACGGAGTAGCGTCCCCCCACGGAGGAGGGGATGGGGAGGCTGCGGCATCCCGTTTCCCGGACAAAGGACCGGAAGGTGCCCTGTTCGGGGTCGGTGAGCACCAACAGGCGCGCCCCAGCCTCTTTTTCCCCCAGAGCGGCGGTCATGCGGTCCAGAAGCCACAGGAAATTGGCCATGGTTTCGGCGGTGCTGCCGGATTTGCTCGCCGCCACCAGGGCGGTGCGGGAGGGATCCACCAGATCCCAGATTCCCGCGAGATCCCGGGGATCCACGTTGTCCGCCATGTAGAACCGGGGTCTTTGGCGTCGTTCCCGGGGGAGCTCGTTGTGGTTCGGATGGAGCAGGGCGTTGTGGAGCATGAGATTTCCCAGAGCGGAGCCCCCGATGCCGATCTGGATGATGGCGTCAAAGGAAGAGAGCCACGCCCCCGCGTCCTCCAGCGGAGCGGGGTCCGCATAGGGGAGGGAGATCCAGCCGAAGCCGGAGCCGTCGGCG
>CALMLW010000254.1 GCA_937868015.1 uncultured Synergistaceae bacterium
GGGTGGCCATGATGGACTGGTGCGCATCCCGCAGGGCGGTCTCCATGATCCCCACCCGGCGCCCCTCCAGGACCTCCTTGGCGGGATGATCGTTTTTCTTGGCCTCCTCAATCCCCCCCGCGACGACGGTCTCTGCGGAAGCTCCGGTGTTTTTCGACCCACTCTGCCCCTTGCGTTCCTTATCCACGACCATTCCTCCTCATGTTTTCTTAAAAACTAGCAATATGATTAGGCTTCGTGCCCAAACCTCGGGGGATCGGAGGCCTCCGGCCCCCGTTCGCTCGCCTTGGCGTTGCCCCAGAACTCCTCGAGCTCTTCCAGAGAAAAGCTCTCCCAGGGGCGATCCTGGAGCCGCACCGCTTCCTCCACGGAGCCGAAGCGCCGGGCGAACTTGTGACAGGCGGCCTGCAGGGCGGACTCGGCGTCGATCCCCAGGTGCCTCCCAAAGTTTACCATGGCGAAAAGCAGATCCCCCATCTCTTCGGCCACTTGATCCTTGTCGCCCCTGATCAGGGCTTCGCGAAGCTCCTCGATCTCTTCCTGGACCTTATTCAGTACTGGCTGAGGGTCTCCCTGGGGCCAGTCAAACCCCACCTTGGCGGCCCGATGCTGCATCTGATAGGCACGAAGTAACGCCGGAAGGCTCCGGGGGATGCCACCGAGCATGGACAGATCCTTTCCCCGGCAGCGGCGCTCTACAGATTTTATCCTTTCCCAGTGGCGCAACACCGCGTCGCTCGTCTCCGCCGAGACGTCGCTGAAAACATGAGGATGGCGCCGAACGAGCTTTTCGACCAACCCCTCCAGCACGTCTCCCATGTCGAAGCGCCCCTCCTCCCGGGCAATCTGGGCGATGAAGACCGTCTGGAGGAGAAGGTCTCCGCTCTCCTCCCGGATGCCCTCATCGTCGGAGGAGTCTATGGCGTCTAGTAATTCGTAGGCTTCTTCCACCACATAGGGCTTCAGGCTTTCCCAGGTCTGCTCCCGATCCCACGGACACCCCCCGGGGGCACGAAGGCGCGCCATGACATCCATCAGCCTGGAAAAAGACGACCCCGAGTCCCGAGGCCCTTCCTCGGGAGCCCCTTCTTCGTCATTTTTTCGTAGACTTTCCAAGACGGCGCCCCGGGGGGCGCTTTCTTCTTCTCCCGTCATCGCAGAGCCCCCTCTCAAGATTTCGTTCCTTCCGAGGCTTCCGAAAGGATCTTCATGGCTTCGGCCAAATCTCGTAGTCCTCGGGCCCCTCCGGGGCCCACGAGACCCCTTTTCCCCGGCATCCACCCCGGGAGGGCGCGGCCCAGGGGGGAACGGCCCAAAGCTTCTCCCCCGACCTCCGTCCGATCCACCCGGCCGTCGACATATTCTACCCCGAAATGGCTCCCCAGGGCACGAATTCGAGCCCCATCCAGCAACGTTCCCACGCTTTCAGGGATAGGGCCAAAACGGTCCCGCAGCTCCCTTTCGATGGATTGCACCTCTTCCCAAGAATCCAGGCGGAGGATCCTTCGATAAAGCGCGATGCGCACGCTTTCTTCCCCGACATATCCCCGGGGTATCCCCAGGGGAAAGTTGATGGCGATCGCGGTCTTCGAGATTTTACCACCCATCACTGCCGTCAGTTCTTTTTCAAGCAGCGAACAGTACAGGGAAAAACCCACCCTAGGTCCGTGGCCATGTTGGGCCAATCCCAGGAAATCTCCCCCTCCCCGAATCTCCAGGTCCCGCATGGCCAATCGATATCCCGACCCGAACTCTCCCATCTCTCCGATGGCCTCTAACCTTTCTTGGGCCTCTCGGGATAGGGTTTCCCCCTCCGGGTAGAGAAAATAGGCAAAGGCCTGGGCACTGCGGCGCCCGATCCTCCCCCGAAGCTGGTACATTTGGGCCAGCCCCAGGTGCTGGGCATCGTCCACGATGAGGGTGTTAGCCTGGGGGACGTCGAGGCCGCTTTCCACGATGGTGGTGCACAGGAGAATGTCGGACTTCCCCAGAAAAAAATCTTCCATGACCCGTTCCAGCCCTTCGGAGGGTAGGGATCCGTGGGCCACGGCAACGCGCGATCCCGGCAGCACCTCCCGTAGCCATCGCTCTCGAGATTCCAGCTGGGGGATGCGATTGTGCACAAAAAAGGCCTGCCCCCCCCGGGCCAACTCTCGCTGGAGGGCCTTGCGCACCAGCTCGTCTCTCCAGGGAGAGACCACCGAAAGGAC
>CALMLW010000255.1 GCA_937868015.1 uncultured Synergistaceae bacterium
AGATAAAACCGGCGAGCCACATCGCTTTCCGCCACTTCTTTGGGCGTGCCTTCCACCACGACCTGCCCTTGGTGGATCAGGCACGCCCGGTCTGTGATGGCCAAGGTATCCCGGACGTTGTGGTCCGTGAGCAGAATGCCGAAGCCCTTTTTCCGCAACTCCAGGATGATCTGCTGGATGTCGTACACCGCGATGGGGTCGATGCCGCTGAAGGGCTCGTCGAGGAGGACGAATTCCGGCATCACCGCCAGGCATCGGGCGATCTCCACCCGGCGCCGCTCTCCCCCCGAAAGGGCGTATCCCGGCACCTTCAGGACGCGGCCAATGCCGAGGTCCTCCACCAGCCGGTCAAAGAGCTCCTGGCGATCCCGGTCCGCCATGGGGCGCTCCTCCAGCACCAACCGGAGGTTATCCTCCACAGAAAGGCTCCGGAAGACCGACGCCTCCTGGGGGAGGTACCCCAGCCCCATGCGACCTCGGACGTACATGGGGGAAGGGGTGATGTCTTTGCCATCCAAGAGTACCCGCCCCTCGTCCGGCGTCACCAGCCCCACCATCATGTAGAACGTGGTGGTCTTCCCCGCCCCATTGGGCCCCAGAAGCCCCACGATCTCTCCCTGGCGCACCGCAAAGCACACCGAAGATACCACGGTGCGCCCCCGGTATCCCTTGACCAGTCCCTGGGCAGAAAGGATCCGGGATGACATCAGGGTTTACTGATGGGAAAGACCACTTGAGGCTTCCCCAGAGCTTCGATACGCCCCGTGTCCAAGCGTAGCACAAGGCTTTCTGCCCGCACCGACCGCCCCTCCTGTTTGGCCGTAGCTCCACCGGACACCACTAAAGTCCCTCTCTTGGTGGAGTAGATCCCCTTGGCCCCGGTCACCACCACCGTTTTGTCGCGGCGGCGTAGCTCCAGACGCACCCCTCCGGAGGTCACCACCTCCACCACCTCATCCCCCTCGAAGCGCCCCTCCAGCTCCGGGGCCAGGAGCGTCATCCCCTGCTTTTTGTCCTCGAAGCGCTCCAGGTCGCTGGTACGAAAGATCTCCCCGTCCCGGCTGACCGCCTTCGCCCAAAGGTGTTTTTCTTCCCAAGCCAAATGGACTCGCCCTCGAGCGTGATAGGATGGCACGGGGCCAAATCGCCACACCACCACGTCACAGCTCATGGCATCTCTGCCCCGGCGCAGGGTCACGTCCCCAGAGGCCACCAGTCGACCCTTCTCTCCCGCATAATACAGGACTTCTTCGCTGCCTAGGGTGATCTTTTCCTCTTTCAGGTCCGCCGATACCGCCCCCCGAAGGACGAAGACCGAGCCATCCGTCCGGCACTCCGCCGTCTTGGCCGTCATGATGGATTCCCCCTGGCGCAGCGTCACATGTCCCTGGGCCAAGACCTTTTGCATGGAAGGATCGTAGTTCAACGAGTCGGCGTCCAACTGCAAAGGAAACCCCTCACCCTTGCCCCCCAGGGTCAGCACCAACACCAAAAGGATTCCCAGAATTTTTCGTTTCTTTCGCATTTTCTCGACCCCCTTTGCCACGGGAGAACGCCCTTGCCCCCTGAATCATCGCACCGGATGCGCCAAAACAAGCCCCCAGGGCCGCGACGCCTCCATGGCGCCCGGACCCCGGGGGCTATTGTAACACTTCCTCCGGTCGATTTCTGGGGCGCCGTCACGAAGAAGCGCCCTCGCGCCCCGGGAGGCTCCAAAGGCCTCATGCGCCGATAAAGTTCGCGTGGAGGGCCCTCACAGCCTCCTCAATCTGGTGGGCCGACACCACGCACGTGATGGATAGCGACGTGGAAGCGATCATGTCGATGTTCACTCCCAATTTGCCGAGTACAGAGAACATGCGCGAGGGGACATCCGCATGGTGAGCGATACCCGCCCCCACGATGGAGACCCGCCCCACTTCCGTATCGACCAAAACCCCTTGGGACTCCACCCGGCGGGCAAAGGCCTGGCAGGTCTCCAGCGCCTCCCCCAGGATCTCTTTTTTCACCAAGAAGGCGATGTCATTCACGTCCCCTCGCATGACGCTCTGGATGATCATCTCCACCGCCAATCCCCTTTGCCCCAGCGCCGAAAATAGCTCCGCCGCCACGCCGGGTTTGTCCGGAACCCCCATAACCGCCACCTTGGCCACGTTCCGATCGTGCACCACAGCCTGCACCACCAGGCCTTCGGAAATATCTTCCCGCATAATCCACGTTCCCTCCTCTTCTTCGAAGGACGAAAGGACCACCACCGGCACGTTGAAGCGCATGGCCATCTCCACGCTCCTTGCCTGGAGGATCTTGGCCCCCAACATGGCCATCTCCGCACACACGTTGAAGGGCACCCGGACCATCTTGCGCGCCTCGGGAACCACCCGAGGGTCTGCGGTAAACACCCCCGAGACGTCCGTGTATATATAACACACATCGGCCTCCAGGGCCGCCGCCAGAGCCACCGCCGAGAGGTCGGATCCTCCCCGCCCCAGAGTAAT
>CALMLW010000256.1 GCA_937868015.1 uncultured Synergistaceae bacterium
TTCCGTACGCAACATATCGAAAGAGGAGAAAATGCCACCCCGTGCTCTTCACCCCATCCCTCCCTTGGGACTATACTACATCTCACCTCGAAAGGTGAAGTGGCTTCGAGGGACATATCTTTATCAGGAGGTGACCAACGCATGGCCGAACGGCAAAGAAACCGTCGCTCCTGGTGGTGGGGCGTCGCGGCGTTAGTGGCGCTGGGGGGAGGTTTTCTCTTCTACCGGGGAAAGGATCCGGCCCCTCTTAAGCCCGCCGAATCCCTGCGCCCCGTGCGCCCGGTGAAGACCATGGAGCTGATGCCGCCGGTGAACGCCCTGGAGCGCTCCTACCCCGGCAAGGTGCAGTCGTCCCACCGGGTGGAGCTGGCGTTTCGGGTCTCCGGCCCCCTGGTGGAGCTCCCCGTAAAACGAGCCCAGGCGGTACATCGGGGGGAGCTCTTGGCCCGCATTGACTCCCGGGACTACGTGTCCCAACTGGCCAACGCCGAAAGTGCCCTGGCCAACGCCCAGGCTCAGCTCGCCGCCATGAAGTCCGGGGCCCGCAAGGAAGACGTGGCGGCCTCAGCGGCCTCCGTGTCCTCCGCCAAGGCCCACCTCGCCGAGGCCGAGGCCCAATACCGCCGCTTCGAAAAGCTCCACCAGCAGGGCGCCGTGGCCGATGCGGAATTCGATCGATACAAGGCCAACTACGAGGTCGCCAAAGCCCAGTACAACGCCGCAGGGCAAGAGCTCTCCAAGGCCCGCACCGGGGCCCGCCCCGAAGACGTCAAAGCCATGGAGGCCACCATCGCGGGACTCGCCGCCAAGGTGAGCCAAGCCCGAAGCTCCCTGGAGGACACGGAGTTGCGGGCTCCCTTCGACGGTTTCATCGCGGACCGTCACGTGGAAAACTTCCAGAGCGTCCAACGAGACCAACCCATCGTGAACCTTCAGGACCTGGCCCACCTGGAAGTGACCGTCGCGGTGCCCGAACAGGATCTGTTGCTTTTCATGGGGGTCTCCCGGGACATGGTGGCCCGGGCCTTCTCCGAAGTCACCGGATCCAAAGAGATTCCCCTGACGTTCAAAGAGATCGCCACCCAGGCGGAATCCCAAACCCAGACCTATGCCGCCACGTTTCAGATCGTCTCCCGGGAAGGGATAAACCTGCTGCCGGGCATGACGCTCTCCGTCCGAATTGGGGGTCGGGCCCGGGGCGCGGAGCTTTCCGGCCCCTTCCGGGTGCCCTCGGAGGCGGTGATGGCGGGAGAAGGAACCCGGCACTCGGTGTGGGTCATCCAGGAAAACCTATCGGTACGCCGGGTCACCGTGGCACTCCTCTCCTTCCGAGAGGGAGACGCCCTCATCTCCGGTGACCTTAAGGCCGGAGACCGGGTGGTGACGGCGGGGGCGAACCTTCTTCTGGATGGGGAGACGGTCTCCCTGTACACCCCGAAGTAGGTCAGACCATGAATATCGCCTCCCTGGCCTTCCGCAGCAAGGCTTTCGTCTGGTTCCTCACCGTCATCCTCATCGGTGCGGGGCTCATGGCCTATGGCAAACTGGGCAAGCTGGAAGACCCCGCCTTCACCATCAAGACCGCCGTGGTCATGACCCCGTACCCCGGCGCCTCCCCCCGAGAGGTGGAAGAAGAGGTCACCGAAGTGGTGGAATCCGCCATCCAGCAGATGGGACAGGTGGACAAAGTGCGCTCCCTGTCCCAGGCGGGGATGTCCATGATCTACGTGGACATCAAAGACCACTTCACCGCCCCGGATCTGCCCCAGATCTGGAACGAGCTGCGGCAAAAGGTGGGAGACATGCAGCGCTCCCTCCCCCCCGGAGCGGGGCCATCGCTGGTAAACGACGACTACGGCGACGTCTTTGGCATCTACTACGCCCTCACGGGGCCGGGATACACTCTCCGGGAGCTGGGGAGCTTCGCCGACGACCTCCGAAAAGAGCTCCTACTGGTGCCAGGGGTGGCCCGGGTGCAGATCGGCCACCGACGGCAAGAGGCGGTCTACGTAGAGATCTCACGCACCAAGCTGGCCCAGCTTGGCATCTCCCTCCAGGAAATCGCGGGGGCCATCCAGAACGAAAACCTCGTGGTGTCTTCCGGCATGGTGGAGGTAGGCAAGGAATACCTGCGCATCGATCCCACGGGGATCTTCACCGCCGTGGAGCAGATCGGAGATCTCATCCTGAGAAGCAGCGGAGGAACGCTGATCCGCCTCCGGGACGTGGCCTCGGTGCGCCGGAAATATGTCCCCCACCCCTCAAGCCTCATGTTTTACAACGGCACCCCCGCCATGGACATAGGCATTTCCTGCGTGGAGGGGGGCAACGTCATCCTCCTGGGAGAAGAGGTGGAAAAACGCCTGCAATCTTTCGCCTCCCACACTCCCCTGGGGATGGAGCTCCACCCCATCTACTTCCAGCCCGGCACGGTCCAGACCTCCATCGACGTCTTCATGGAGAACCTGGCGGAGGCCGTGGCCATCGTGGTGGCGCTCCTCCTGGTCTTCATGGGACTTCGAAGCGGCCTCCTCATTGGAGCCATCCTGGTACTCACCATCCTGGCCACCTTCGTGGTCATGAAAGCCTTTGCCATCGACCTCCACAGCATCTCCCTGGGAGCCATGGTCATCGCCCTGGGGATGCTGGTGGACGCCGCCATCGTGGTGGTGGACGGCATTCTTATCGGATCTCAGATGGGAAAGACTCGAGAGGATGCGGCAAAGGGCATCGTGGGGCAGACCCAGTGGCCTCTCCTGGGCGCCACGGTCATCGCCATCATCGCCTTCGCCCCGGTGGGGCTCTCCCCCGATAGCACGGGGGAATACTGCAAAAGCCTCTTCCAGGTGGTGGGGATCTCCCTGCTTTTGAGCTGGGTGCTGGCGGTCACCATCACCCCTCTGGCGGGGGCGGCCTTCCTCCGGACCCCTCCCCTTCCCGAAGGGGAAAACCCCTTTGGCTCTCCCACTTACCAAAAGTACCGAGAGTTGCTGGAGTTCTGCCTGACCCATCGCCCCATCACCCTGATCGCCCTGGGGGGTATGCTGGCCCTGGCGGCGGTGGGGTTCACCCACGTGGCCCCGGGCTTTTTCCCCAGCGACACGAGCCCCATGTTCACCGTGGACTTCTGGCGCCCCCGGGGGTCCTCCCTGGCCCAGACGCGTCAGGACGCAGAGCGCATGGAGGCCTTCCTGCTCCGCCAAGAGGAAGCCCCCTCGGTGACGAGCTACGTGGGAGAGGGCGCCATGCGCTTCCTGCTCACCTTCACCCCCGCCGACCCTGGAAACCACTACGGAAGCTTCGTGGTGAGCACCCATACCGGGGAAGAGGGAACCAGCCTCATGAAGAAAATCACCGACTTCGCCGCCCAGGAGATGCCCGGCCTGGATCCCCGAGTGAGATCCTTCGGCAAGGGCACCGGTAGCGGCGCCAAGATCCAAGTTCGAGTCCAGGGAGAGGATCCCGACGCCCTGAGGAAAACGGCGGAGCGGATTTCGGCGATCCTCCTCTCCGACTCCCGCGCCATCAACGTCCGTTCCGATTGGGGGGAGCGCACGAAGGTGTTGCGCCCCGTACTGGACGAGGTGCGGGCCCGCACCAGCGGCCTCACCCGACGGGATGTGGCCCAGGCCCTGGAAATGGCCTTTTCGGGAACCACCACCGGGATCTATCGGGATGGGGACAAGCTCTTGCCCATCGTGGCCCGCCTTCCCCGGGAAGATCGTTCCGATGCGGGGACGTTGCCTACGGTCTCGGTGTGGAGCGCCGCCCTGCGGACCTATCTTCCCCTGTCCCAGGTGGTAAGGGCCTTCGACAACGTGGCGGAAGATCAGACCATCTACCGACGAAACCGGGTCCGCACCATCACCGTGGAGTGCGATGCGGGGGACGGCCAAACCGCCGCCCTTTTCGACACCCTGCGTCCCCAGGTGGAGGCCCTGCCCTTGCCTTCAGGGCAGAGCCTGGAGTGGGGGGGAGAATTTGAAAGCTCCACCCGGGCCAAAGCGGGGCTCATGGGGATGATTCCTCTGGGGTTTCTGTTCATCGTGATCATCCTCGTGGCACTTTTCAACTCTTACCGCCAACCCATCCTCATCCTGCTCACGTTGCCCCTGTCCATCATCGGCGTCACGGCGGGGCTCCTGATGTTCAACAAGCCCTTCGACTTTCTGGCGCTTTTGGGTTTCCTGAGCCTGGCGGGGATGCTCATCCGAAACGCCATCGTGCTCATCGACCAGATAGACCTGGAAATCCACGAAGGGAAGCCCCCCTTCCAGGCGGTGGTGGAATCCGCCATGAGCCGGGCCCGCCCCGTCCTCATGGGAGCCTTCACCACAGTGCTGGGCATGGTGCCCCTCTACTTCGACGTGCTCTACTCCGCCATGGCGGTGGTCATCATGTTCGGCCTCACCTTCGCCACGGTGCTCACCCTGGTGGTGGTCCCCGTATTCTACGCGGTGATCTTTCGCATTCCGGCAAAGAGCTGATCCGGCGTCAGACCGACGGGACGGGATCTCCCCCCCAAGGCTCTTCTGGGAAAAACTCTGAGAAGATCGGAAAAATGCGGTGAGCACAGATCCCGATCCCACTGGGAAACTCCTGGGACACGAGAACACGGACCGAAAAGGGGCACCCCTGGGGGGTGCCCCTTTGACGTTCCCGCAAGGGGAACTGCCAACTCCCGGGGACGGGGGATTCCCGAAAAAAAATGGGGGCGGGAAAACGCCCCGCCCCCACGATGCTACTTCGATCCCTTAAGCACCCCCAGGGGAACGAGCAGGAGCAAAAGCAGCGACGACAGGGGAAAGCTCCCGGGGCTTCCCGACGGCAGGGGCGAAGGCCCTTCCCGGGGAGCTCCCAAAAGAACCGTGGCCGTTTCCAGAGTGACGGAGGCGTTTTTCCTTCCATCCTTGTCGTAAGGCCCTCCATCCTCCACCCGAATGCGAAGTTCCTGCGCCGTGGCCTCAAAGGCGTCTCGGCCGCTCCCAGGAGCTCCCACCTCTCCGGTGGCCACTTCCCACACTCCGGTCTTCAGTGTTTCCACTCCCTCTATCTGGCCGGAAACGGCTTAACATCGGTGGCCTTTCAGGGTAAGGTTTGCAGAAAAAAAAGGAGTCCCCCGATCCAACCCCTCCGCCGAGGTGGCCAGGGCCAGGACTACCTACGTTTCGTTGACCTTGTCGTCTTTGCTGTAGCCCTTTTTGCGCAGCCCCCGATACGAAAGGTCCGGATCTCGGGGGAAAGCCTCCGCGCGTTCTTCCCTGTCTTCTCGGTCTCTTGAAGTCTCCTGGTCATGGCGCGGCCCTTCGTCCGAATCGGGGAGGGGGCCGTCTTCACCCTCTTCAAAACTCTCAAAGTAAAGGGTGGTGACATCAAAGAGCAGCAGGGAGACGTCCCCCTGCACCAGATGACGCCCGCACAAAAAGCCCCGCCTCCGATAAAAAAAGGGGGCGCCCAGCGCCCCCTTTTCCGCACATCGTGAAGCCGTTTTCTTCGGGGCTATCGCGGTGACCACCGTTTTTTGAGCCTCGTTTTGAGCCTCAACGGCCACCATCTTCCCCTTTAGGGCTTTCGCCCCCATCCCAAAAGCGGCACCAAAAGCACGACCGCCCAGGGGAACGCCAGCATCCCCGTGGCACATCCGCCGCCGCCACCCCCGCCTCCAGGCCCCACCGTGGGTATCGCGGTGGGAGCCACGGTGGGAGCCGCAGTCGGCGCCACGGTGGGCGTCGGGGCCGCCGTGGGCGTCACCGTGGGGGTGACTCCTCCCGAAGCCTTCACCTGGAACGAGGTGCTCCGCTGGAAGTCCTCCCCCGCCAGGGCACCGTCGGGGTTGAAGACCAGTCCTTCGTCCCCCGGACCGGGGCGCGAGGGAGAGTAGCTCCAGAAGGATTCCCGGGCCGTGCCCGAGGGGTTCGAGGCGGTGACGTCGATCTTATAGGTTCCCGCCACGTAACTGGCAAGGAGCGCCGAGTATGTGCCGTCCCCCGCCACCGCGTCTCCCCCCGTGCCGTCATCCCGCAACGTCAGGAGTGTGGGCGTGGAGCTCGAAGGGGCGGTGATGGTGGCCACCACCGTGGCGTGGGCCAGGGGCACACCCCCCTTGCTTACCGTGGCGAAGAGGCGGATGGGATCGGGAGGCGTCACCGTGCTGCCCCCGTTCGCCAATCCCACCGTCAGGGCAAAGCCCGTCCCCTCCACCGGTTGCCCCACGGCGGAGAAGGAGACCTCCCGGGGCGTAGCGGCGGTGTTCTGGACATGCACCGTCCAGAGCCCCGGGGTGGGAGCTTTCACCTCCGCCGAGTAGTCCGAGGCTCCCCCCGTCTGGGAGATCTGGGGCGTCACGGGCACCGCAATACCCCCGGGATTTCTCACGGTGATCGTCAGGTCCGCCGAAGTCCCGTTCCAGTTCAGGAAGAACTTAACGCTCCCCATGGTGCTGTCCACCCGGAAGAGGGCCTGATCCGCCACCCCCGCAGCAATGGTCTTCTTGACATTGCCGAGGTTCACCACGTCGGAGTAGCTCCCCTGGGCGGCGAAGAACACCTGCTGGAGCTCCGACTGGGTGGTGGGGGACGTGAAGTACTGCCCCCCCGTTTCATCCGCCAGGGAAGAAAGCACGGGGTTTCCCGCTCCGCCGGAGCCGTACCCCACCGTCACCAGGGGAATCTTGGCGGCCTGGTACTCCGCGATGACCTGGGCCGAGGACTTGGACGAGCTGTTGTCGTCCCCGTCGGTGAGGAGATAGCAGGCCCCCGTCAGATCACCGCTCACCGTCCCCTGATAGGTCTTGATGTTCGCCAGCGCCGTGGAGGCGGCGTCGTAGATCGCCGTGAACCCTCCCTTGGAAATGCCGTCGATGGCGGCCTTGGTGGCGTCTTTCACCGCCCGGGCTCCCACGTCGTCCGACGGAATGAAGGTGATGGGGTAGACCTGGGCCACCCCGTCGTCAAACTGCACCACCCCCACAGCGGTCTCCTTCGCCATGGACTCCACCAGATCCCGGGCCGCCCCCTTGGCGTTGTCCAAGGGAGAGGGCCCGGGGTTCACCGGATCGGGATCGGGGACCATGCTTCCCGACCGGTCGATGATGATCTGGTAGACCATGCCCCCCGAAAGCCAGACAATGCGCAGATTCGCCTGGGCCGCCGCCAGGTGCGTTCCCGGCGTCACCGCCGTGCGGTACCAATCCGGCGACGCGGGGGGATTGCCGAAGGCGTACTGGACCCGCTGGGGCCACACCGCCACGGGGCGGGCATTGGGGCCGTCCAGCGAAGGATCCTGGAGCATCACTTCCCAGCAGCTCTTGCCGTAGACCCGCTTCTGGGCGGTGTCGGTGCTGGCCTTGTAGTTCCCCGCCGTGGAGTGATTGAGCCACCGCACCTGATTGTCCCGCATGGCCCCCCACTGGTCGTTCATGATGGCGGGACTCGAAGGGGACACGTCCCGGGAACGGGGGAAGTGGGCCGGGGCGTAGTTCGCGCTGTACTCGTCGTACATGGCGTAGACGAAATGACCCGTCTCGTGCCCCAGGGTGTATCCCCCGTTGGCCTGGGAAGTGGCGGTGCTCGTCGCCCCCACGAAGACGTTGGTGCCGAAGACATCGCCAAAGTTGATGTTTCCCAGGGGCTTGCCGTAGCCTCCGGGGAGGCCCGAGGGATGGGACGTGGCCACCCAGAGGACGGAGGCCTTATTACCCATCTTGCCCCCCTGGTAGATGTACACCGTGCCCAGCATGTGCTGGCCGTTGGACTGCTCGTAGAGCGCGTCGGACCAGAACTTGATGACCTCCTCCACTTCCAGGGCCCGGGTCCGCTTGGGGTCCCCCGGGGGGACGCTGTCGGCGGAAAGGGTGTCGTGGTAACTGATGGTCATGTCGAAGACCGTCTTGGTTACTGCGGCGTTGATGCCTCCCAGGCTCGGCCCATACTTGTGCCACGCACCGTTCACCCACACCCGGGGGGTGGAAAGAAAGGCGTTGTCCGCCCAGACTCCCCCCGCACTTCCCCAAAGGACCCATACCGCCCCGAGGAGCCCCCCCAGGACCCGCCACGTGGTGCCCGTCGTGTTCCGCATGGCCCATTCCCTCTTTCTCCACAGTCACCGCTCGTCTCCGCGTCCATTGCCTGAGAGGCTCGAACGCTCTCTCCCTACCCTACCACCACATCCACCGTGCACCGCAGTGCGGTGTAGTACAATAGCACTTTTTCTGTCAAAAACAAGAGGCAATCTTCCCCGGGGAACCTCGACTTGTCAGGTTTGCCCGCTGATTCCGCTCTATTTCGTAGTGACAGTTCCCTTGTTTTGCCCCCATAATATACGCACCCCTTTGGTGTGAGGTTTTTGGTCTGCGCCTTAACCTTACTTCCGCTGTTCAAGCGGCACCAGAGGGGTTTTGCGTGTCTTCTCTTCCTGTTACCTGCGGATCAAGGTTCCCCGAGAACGCCCAAAAGAACTGAGAAGGCCGATTATTGGAATCTTTGTCCCCGCCGGAACCGAAGAAAAACGCCCCCTTTCCGGCCTAGGAAAGGGGGCGTTCATGGATAAGGCCGCGCCCGTCGCGGAAGATCCAAAGGAGGGGTAGGCCCTTTGATTCTCCCGCCGTCACCAGGGGGCCACGCCTCCATCCGCCCGGGGTTCCGTGGCCCCCGCCAGCGTTCCCTGATCCGTTCTCCAGATGATTTCTCCCCGACCAAAGGATAGGGATTCCCGTTCGCACGTCACCGCGTGTCCTTTGCGGGCCAAGGCCTGGGCCAGGGCGGAAGGAAATCCGGGCTCCACGGAGACCTTCATGCCCCCCATCCACTGCCAGCGCGGGGCATCCAGGGCCTCCTGGGGGTTCATGCCGAAGTCCACGGTGTTCATCACCACCTGCACGTGCCCCTGGGGCTGCATAAACCCTCCCATGACGCCAAAAGGCCCCAGGGCCTCGCCATGGCGGGTGAGAAAACCGGGAATGATGGTGTTGTAGGGGCGCTTTCCCGGCGCCAGGACGTTGGGGTGCCCCGGGGTCAGAGAGAAGCAGTGCCCCCGGTTGTTCAAGGCGATGCCGGTACCGGGGACCACCACCCCGGAGCCAAAGCCCATGTAGTTGCTCTGGATGTAGGAGACCATGGTCCCCTCCCCGTCTGCGGTGCAGAGGTACACCGTTCCTCCGGGAAGGGGGTTCCCCGCCGAGAAGTCCCCCGCCTCGGAGCGGAGCAGGGCCCGCCGGGACCGGGTGTACTCCTCGGAAAGAAGTTCTTCCACGGGCACCGGCGCGCATCGGGGATCCGCCACATACCGATGGGCGTCGGCGAAGGCCATTTTGATGGCCTCGATCTGGCGGTGCACCGTGAGGGGGTCGTGGTGGTCCGGAAAGGAAAACTCCCGGAGGATGGAAAGGGCCAACAGCGCCACGAGGCCCTGGCCGTTGGGGGGCATCTCCCAGACGTCAAAACCTTTGTAGGCCCCATGCAGGGGCTCCACCCACTCGGGGGCGAAGGCCCCCAGGTCATCCAGGGTCAGAAATCCCCCGGTGCGCCGGGCGTGGGCCACCATGCGCTCCGCCAGCTCTCCCCGGTAAAAGTCCCGGGCGTCGCTGTCCCCGATGCGCTCCAGGGTCTCGGCGTGATCCCGGGAGGCCCACCGCTCGCCGATCCTAAGGGGACGCCCCGCAGGGGCAAAGGTCTCAAACCAAGGAGCGAAAAGCTCCCCCGATTCCCGGGCGTACCGCTGGAACGATTCCGCCATGCAGCGCCCCACCGTCACGGAGACCGCATGCCCCTCCCGGGCGTAGGCCACCGCCGGAGCCAAGTTCTCCCGCAGCGACAGACGCCCCATCTGGGACGTGAGCTCCGCCCACGCCGCCGGAGCTCCGGGAACGGTGACGGGGGCCCATCCCAGGGGAGGCACGGCGCTCCACCCCTCCCGCCGCGCGGTGTCCAGAGACAAGCTCCCGGGGCAGGGGCCGCTGGCGTTGAGCCCCCGGAGACGGCCGTCTTTCCACACCAGAGCGAAGGCGTCGCTGCCGATGCCGTTGGAGGTGGGTTCCACCACCGTGAGGGCCGCCGCCGTGGCCACCGCCGCATCCACGGCGTTGCCGCCTTTTTTTAGAATTTCCAGCCCCGCTTGGGCTGCCAACGGGTGGGCGGTACACACCATCCCCCGGGAAGCGTAGAGCACTGCCCGGCGGGAAGGGTATCGGTGATACTCCGGGTCGAAGCCCAGAAAGGGAAGACCCCCGGCAAGGTCTTTTCGATCGGAATAATCAGAAGAAATCAAGGTTTCCCACCTCCTCAAGTGGCGCATGTCGTCCCTTCGGGGCTCCTTCGACCGGGGCCTCTCCCCTCGTCGCCGAACCCCAGGCCCCGATCCTACCAGACGTCCCCTATCATCTTCGCCGCGCTGACGATGACCACCACCACCAGGATACGCCGGATCCACCGATTACCCTTGGCCACGGTGAACTTGGCGCCGATCCAGGCCCCCACCACACTCCCCACGGCAAGCACTAGCCCCACTGGGGGATCCACCATGCCGTTGGCGAAAAAGATCGCCAAGCTCACGGCGGTGTAGCATCCGATGATCACCGATTTGATGGCGTTGCCCTCCACCAGGTCCACCCCGGCGGCGGCGGCGAGCCCCCAGGAGATAAAAAGCCCCGCCCCGGCTTGGATGAATCCGCCATAAAAACCTATCCCGGCGAAGAGGGCATAGGTCATCCATCGAGACCATCGGCGATCCTTCCGGCCCTCCCACATCTCCGGTTTTCCCAAAAGGAGCACCGCCATGACGGAGATGAGCCCAGCGACCACGATGTTCAGGGTGGCCTTATCCACCTTGACCGCCGTAAAGGCCCCCGCCGTGGCCCCCAGCGTCGCCACCAGGGCCAGGGGAAGGGCCGACCGGAAGGATAGGATCTTGTCCCGACGGAAACTCGTCGCCCCGGAAACGCTCTGGAGCAGGATGGCGATGCGGTTTGTGCCGTTGGCCATCGCCAAGTCCATGCCGAGGAAGGTGAGCATGGGCAAAACCAAGAAGGCCCCCCCTCCCGCCACGATGTTCAAAAAACCTTGGGCCAATCCCACCGCCACGATGGCCCCCACGTGCCACAGGTTAAGTTCCATCCCGCACTCCTTTCCGTTACCCGGTTTTTCGCCCCCCCCCCGGGGGAAGGCGTCCCCTCTCCGGAGCAAAGGCCCTCGCCGCCATCTAAACCAGGGGGCCCCTCGGGGGGGACATGGCCCATATATAAGCCCCTACTACGTATTGTCAAGCGGCCCCTCGAGAAAACGAGACAAAAGAAAGACTTTTTCGCCTCGGGCTTTCGATTAGCCCCTACTCCCCGGGAAGATCGACCGCCCATGGCATAAGGATCCCGTCGCCCCCAGAGCGCCGAAAGGCTTTGATCTTTTCCCCTTCCTTGGCTCTTGTGCCCCTCGGCCTTCCGGCGTATGTTGATGGTGTGGGAGGGGGGGCGAAGGCCTGGGCCCCCTTTATCCCGGAAGAGGCCCAAACAGGATGAGTCGCTAGGAGAGGAATGGTGGCCCGGTGGAGCCTTTGACGTGGGGAACAGCCCTTTTTCTTGTGGTGGCGGGATTTTTTGCCTCCTTCGTAGATTCCGTGGTGGGCGGCGGGGGACTCATCTCCCTCCCCTCGCTGCTTTTTTTGGGCCTTCCTCCCCAGCTGGCCCTGGGCACCAACAAGCTCGCCGGGGTCATTTCCAGCTTTACCAGCTCCCTCGCCTTCCTCCGATCGGGCCGCGTGGAGATGGAGATCGTCCGCTGGTTCTTTCCCCTTTCCCTAGGGGGATCGGTGCTGGGGGTCCTGACGGTGCGCCGCGTTCCCCCGGACTTTTTGCGCCCCCTGGTGTTGGTCATGCTCGTGCTGGTGGCGCTATACACGGTGTGCCGCAAAGAATGGGGGCAGCACGCCACCTACGCGGGCCCCACGCCCCGGGTATGGGTTTGGGGAGGCTTGGCGTCCCTAGGTCTGGGCTTCTACGACGGATTTTTTGGCCCCGGCACGGGGTCTTTTCTGCTGTTCGTCTTTTTGATGCTCGGTTTCGACTTCGTCCGGGGCGCCGGGAATGCCCGGGTGCTCAATTTTGCCAGTAACATCGCCGCCATCGTCACCTTCGCCCTGTTGGACTCCGTCCAATACACGGCGGGGCTCGTCATGGGCATCGGCATGGTAGCGGGGGCCCTGGCGGGCACGCGCCTGGCCCTGACCAAGGGAGTGGCCTACGTGCGCCCCCTCTTTCTTTCCGTCACCACGGTCCTCATAGGCAAACAGATCTGGGACCTCTTCTAGGATCTTCGTCGTCCCAAAGCCCCGCAATCCTTTTGAGTTTTTTAATAAAGAATGAGAGCGCATGGCGCCGATCATCGTCGTACAAACAGGCAGCACGCTTCCGAAAACTATGGAGCACGTACGGGAAGGACCCTGCGAGGCCCCGATGGGGACCGGAACGGAGTCCCAAGTGGAGGTGGGAATCTCCCGTTCCATCCTCCACGACCAAGACCTTCCCCCGGAGGATGACCGGAGCGACTGACCGAAGGCGACGGAACCAGGGCTCCGGGCGGCCCTCCAGCGAAAGAATTCCGCCCACCGGATGAAACAAAAAGGGCACTACGAAGATGATCTTTTTCTCCGAGGGAGAGGGCATCTCGTAGTGCCTAACTTTTTGGTGAGAATCAGTATTCGCAAAGGCTCAGGTCTTTTTTGTGCGAAAGTAGGGTTAGGCGCGACGGGAAAAGCCCCCTCAAAAGACCCCCGGGGCCATCCCGGGCTAAATCCCCTGATATCAGAGGTGCCTCACTGGGCCAGCCACACGTCGTAAAGCGGCGCCCAATCCGCCCCAAAGGTGGGGAGCTTGATGTTTTTCACCCGGGGCACGCTAAGGAGCTCGTTCACCGGATTGAAGAAGAACACCCAGGGGGCGTCGTCCACGATGATCTTCTCCGCCTCGTGGTAGAGGGCGGCCCGCTTGTTCCAGTCCACTTCCACCCGGGCCTGGTCCAACATCCGGTCCACCTCGGCATTGTTATAGAAGCAGTTGTTTCCCTTGGGTCCCGCGTTGGCGGAGTGGAAGAGCACATAGAGGAAGTTGTCCGGATCGGCGTAGTCCGCGATCCAAGAGTAGCGGAAGAAGGGCACCTCTCCCCGGTCCAGGGCGTCGATGTGCGTGCCCCAGTCCACAGTGACGATGTTCATGGTGATGCCCACTTCCATCAGCATGGCCTGCACCGCCTCGCCGATGCGCTGGTGGCGCTGGACGTTGTTGATCTGGAGAGTGCACTCCAGTCCCTTCTCATATCCCGCCTCTTTCATCAGCGCCCGGGCCTTATCGAGGTCGTAGGGATAGCCCTTCATGTCCGTCACGTCGTACCCCGGCATGCCCGGAGGTAGTACCCCCACGGCGGGGACCACCCGGTTCTCGTAGATCAGCTCGTTGAGCTTGTTCTTGTCGATGGCGTAATTCACCGCCTGCCGCAGGGCCTTATTGGATCCGAAGGGCTCCTTGGCCATGTTGAAGCCGTAGTAGGACACCGCCAGGGCCGGGCTCTCCTTGAGGGTGTCGGAAAACTTTTCCCGGGCATCCTGGTAGATCTCGTCGGGAACGTAGGAGAAGACGTCCAGGTTGCCCTTTTTGAGCTCTTCGTAGGCCACAGCGTCGTCGGGGACCACCACGAATTCCACCCCATCCATGTAGGGCAAGCGCTCACCCCGGGCGTCGGTGCGCCAGTAGTCGGGGTTCTTCTTCAAGGATATGCGGATATCATGCTCCCACTTTTCGAAGGCAAAGGCTCCGGTGCCCACGGGGTGGAAGCCAAAGTCCTTCCCCCACTTCTCCGCGTCCTCCTGGGGCACCACGGAAAAGGTGGGGTAGGCGAGCATCGCCACGAAGGGCGCAAAGGGGTAGTCCAGCTCGAACTGCACGGTCTTTTCGTCGATGACTTTGACCCCGGCCCACTCGGTGACCCCGGTGACATCCCGGCTCATGAAGTCCTGATATCCTTTTACCATGTCCAGGAAGTACGCCCGGGGGGAGTCGGTGAGGATCAGGCGCTCTATGCTGTACTTGACGTCCGACGCCCGGACCTCCCGGCCTCCATTGGCCGTGGGCTGTCCCTCCGCTTGGGCCTGGAAGCGCACCCCCGGGCGCAGATGGAAGGTCCATACCTTGCCTCCGTCACTCCCTTCCCACCGCTCCGCGAGACAGGGGAGCACTCCCTTGCCCTCCAGGTCGTTTTCCACCAGAGTCTCGAAGATGGTGAGAGCCAGCCGAGTGGAACTGTTATCGGTGACCTTGGCGGGATCCAGGGTGGGCACGTCCGAAGGATCGCGCCACAGCAGGGTTCCTCCCTTAACGGGGTCTTCCGCCCAGGCCCCTCCCCCCACCGCCAAAATCAGCGCCATGACTAAAAAAACCGCCCGGAAACCTCGCACCATCTCCTACCACTGTCCTTTCTTTTCCCTGTCGGGAGTTTTGATTTCCCGGGGCCCGAAGCCCCCGACCCTAAGGAGGCTCCGAGACCACCGCGATGATAATATACCACCCCTACCCGCCTGAGGCCAGGCCCGACGGCACCGAAGACTTCCCCTGGGGAAAGGCCCCGTCGCCCACGGAGTGTCTCCTATCCCCTCTCCGCCCCCGCGCGGGCCTCTTCCACCGAGAACGGGGAAGGCATGGACTCCAGGAGGGCCGCCCCGGCGGCGTCGATCATTCCCCAACCCTTCAGTTCTCCCACGGCCCCCCGGGCCAGGGCCGCCGCGTAGCGCTCCATGGCGTTCCAGACCACCTCGTCGGCGTGATCCGGGTGGGTCTCCTGATACCTCTGGGCGAAGGCCCGGGCCTCTTCCGCGAAGCCCTGAAGGGCCGCCATCAAGGGCTCTCCCACCTCCGGATCCATTTCCACCATCTCTTGGACCTCAGCGACCCGAAGCCGGGCCCGCACGGCGACGGCCATGCACCCCAGGGCGTGGCGCAGAGGGCTCCTTTCCGCCTCCCGTCGGAGCTCTCCGTAGACCAGAGACCGAGGGGCCCCACGACGTAGCAAGGACATGAAAAGCGTCCTTTCTTCCTGGGAGTTCCGGAAGAACTCCGAGTCGGGGGCGTGACGGCGCAAAAGCGCCAAAAAGGCCCTTTGAATTCCCGACGCCTCCAGCTCGCGAAAGGCCAGAGTCGGGGTCTCCCCATGGTCGTTTCGATCCGCCGCCTCTTCGATCTGCAGGTAAATCGCCAGGGCGCTGGGGTCGTCCAGCACTCCGGCGGAATGCATGAACTCCACCGAGGAGCGCATCCACGCCAGGACATAGCGCCAGGTGAGGGCGGAGGCTACTCGGCGGGCTTCCTCGGGGCTTTCTTCGCCGATGTTTTGCAATTCCCCCCGGATCCTTTGAACCCCCGCCTCGTACTGTCGCCGCACCTCGTCGAAGAGGGGTACGGAGGTCTCCTCCCCCTCCACCGTGGAGCTCAGGGCTCGGGCCGTGCGACGCCAGGCGCCGATGGCGCTCCGCAGGCGGACCATCCTTCCGACCAGGTCTTCCTTCATGAGGCCCAAACGGCGCAACACCAATCCCATGGTGGTACCCTGCACCAACAGGCTGAAAAGCACCACCGCCAGGGTAAAGTCCACGATGAGGCGTCGGTTCTCTTCTCCCCCCACCTCGGCGGGAAGAATGCTTACCGCCAGGGCGATGGGAAGGGCTCCCCGGAGTCCCCCGAGAACCACCACCACTTGCTCGCGCCAGTTCACCCGGTGAAAGTTCCGGGTCAGGTTCAAGATGCCGAAGGAGGCCCCCACGATGAGGATCCGGGCCAGTGTGATGGCGGCGATGGCCGCCAGGGCGTAGAACAGCGTGGCGCCAAAACCGTGACCCCGGGATAGGTAAACTTCGGTGAGGCCTATGACGAGAAAGACAAAACTGTTCGCCGCGAAGGAGGAAAAGGACCAGAAATGGTGCAGGTAATCCCGGGTTTCCCGGGAAAAGTACACCCGACCGTAATGGGCGGTGACGAGCCCCGCCCCCACGCTGGCCATGACCCCGGAGAGCCCCAAGGCCCCCTGGGCCAGCAAAAAGGAGAGGTAGGCAGAAACGATGGTGAGCGTGAGCTGCACCAGGGGGTCGGCGCGAACGAAGCGCATGCTCCCCATGACGACCCACCCCACGGCGACTCCCACCATAAGCCCCCCGATGAAGACCAGAAAAAACTCCACCGCCGCCAACAACACGGTGCCCACGGAAAAAGGCGCCCCCGAGGAGACCAGCCCCAGCACAATGGCGAACATGACGATGGCCGTGGCATCGTTGAAGAGGCTCTCGCCGTCCACCAACATGGTGAGGCGTTTGGGGGCCCCCAGCTCGTGGAACAGGGCGATCACCGCCACGGGGTCCGTGGTGGAGATCAGGGCCCCGAAGACCAGAGCCGCCCCCATGCCGAGGGGGGTCCAGGCGGCGACGAGCCAGGCGGAGACCAGAGTGGCCACCACCAGCCCCGGCACCGCCAACACCATCACGGGCACGATGTTCTTTTTTAGGAGCTGGACATCCATGTTGAGCGCCGCGTCAAAGATGAGGGCGGGCAAAAGGGCGTAGAGGATGAGGTTTCCCGTGAGGTGAAGCCGAGAAAAGGCTGGTAGGATGCCGAAAATGTTGACCACGGCTCCGATGATCAGGCCGATCAGCACCAGCCCGATGGTGTAGGGGAACTTAAACCGCTTCAGCGCGATGTACGCCACGCTGGCGTAGAGCAACACCTGGATCACCACTGCCACGGTGCTGACGGAGATGTCTTGCATGAAAAAACCCCCTTCGATACCCAGACCGGCCGTTCCTCCCTCCCCTCCGGGATCTCGCCGGATCCCTTCGGGCCCCCTTCGCCCCTCCATCGCCCCCTCCCTGGGTTATCCTCAGGTAACCCTCTTCCGGCCCCCTTCCCTATAGGAGCCCCCGACGCCCCATCTCCTCCCTCAGGTCGAAAGTGCCGGGGAGCTCTCGGTCGGACGCCACTTCGGGCCAGGCCATGCCCCGGTGATCCTGGGACTCATGGCGTACCACCACGGCGTCGATGCCCTGGTCCAGGGCCGCCGCCACGTTTTCTTCTCGATCGTCAAAGAAAAGGCAGGTCGAGGGGTCCAGGGCGTATCGATCGATGAGGGCTTCGTAGATCTCCCGCTCGGGCTTGAGGAGCTTCACCTCGTAGGACACCACTCCCCCGTCGAAGTGCCGGAAAAAGTCGTACCGGGAGGAGACGAAGGCGTACCCCCGGCGGGAGAAGTTCGAAAGGACGAAGAGCCTCTTTCCCGATGCCTTGAGGAGGGGTAGCAGGGCCACGTGCTTTTCGATGGGACGCAACTCCTCGAAAAGGCCCGGGAAGATGCGCCGCACCGCCTCTTTATCCTCCGGCAAACGCTGGAGAAAGCGCTCCAGCGCCTCGTCCTCCTCCAGGGCCCCCCGGTCGAGGTCTTGCCACTCCGGGGCCTCCAACACTCCTCGACAAATCCGCTCTGCCAGGGCCCCTCCCCCCAGGGTCCGATGGACGTACTCCAGGGGCTCCCACTTAAGCAACACGCCCCCCAGGTCAAAAATGACGTTTTGTATCAAAACATCTCATCCTTTCCGACGATCTTTCCTCCAAAACATCGATAGACACTTTGTTATTTTTTAAAAATAAGCTCCTCCAGCGTGCGCCGCACCGCCTCTGGGGTCTCCTGTCCCCGGAGGGCCCGCATCATCAACCCCTCCAGGTACTTGATCTTTTTCCCCTTGGGATCCCTCCCTCCGAGGATCTCTTCCACCACGTCGACGTTCTCCTCCAGGGTCCGACGCCCCAGGGCTTCGAGCTCCTCCGAAGAGGGCTTTCCTCCGCCAAAGCGGCGCAGCGCCTCATCCAAGGATATCTCTTCGGTGCGGAGGGCGTGGAAGCACTCCCGGGCCACAGTGGTGGAGAGCTCTCCGGATTCCACCCTCTGGAGGAGGGCCGCCAGGGTGTCCGGCAGCACGGGGAAGGCCCCCACCGCCCGGCGCTCCTCCCGAAGGACCCGCAGCACCTCGGTGCGCACCCAGGCCGAGGCCCGCCGAGGGGGAGCCCCCGCCGCCACGGCGGCGTCAAAATACGCCGCCACGCCCCGTTCCTCCACCAGGACGGCCGCCTCCTCCTCCGAAAGGCCAAGGCCCTCCACGAAACGCCGACGCCGGGCGTCGGGAAGCTCCGGTAGGCGCCGCCGACAGGCCTCCACGAAGCCCTCGGTGATCACCAAGGGGGGCAGGTCCGGGTCGGGGAAGTAGCGGTAGTCCTGGGCTTCCTCCTTGGACCGGGTCCCCAGGGTGCGCTCCGTGACCTCGTTCCAATGCCGGGTTTCTCGGGCCACTGTTCCCCCCCGGGAGATCAGATCTCTCTGCCGGGAAATCTCGTATTCCAAAGATCGCTCCAGGGCCCGGAGGGAGTTTAGGTTCTTGATCTCCACCCGCTCTCCCCCGGACTCCCCCGGCCCCTTCAGGGAGATGTTGGCATCCACCCGGAGTGACCCCGCCTCCATATCTCCGTCCCCGACTCCCAGGTGGCGTACCAGGCGCCTCAGGGCCAGGACGTACTCCCGGCTCATGGCCGGAGAGGTGAGATCGGGGGCGGAGACGATCTCCGCCAGGGGAACCCCCGCCCGGTTGCAGTCCACCAAGGAGCAGGATGCTCCCTCCAGACGGCCGTCTCCCGCTCCGTGGACGAGCTTTCCCGCATCCTCTTCCAGGTGGAGCCGGAGGATGCGGATCCGGCGCGTCCCGCCCTTCTCATCCGCCACGTCGATGAATCCCTCCTCCGCCAAAGGCTCGTCATACTGGCTGATCTGATACCCCTTGGGCAAGTCGGGATAGAAATAGTTCTTTCGGTGAAAGCGAGACCGGAGGCGGATGCGACACCCCAGGGCCAATCCCGCCAGGGTTCCCAGCTCCACGGCCCGGGCGTTCAATGAGGGCAAGGCTCCAGGAAGGCCCAGACACACGGGGCACACGTTGACGTTGGGCACGGCTCCGATGTAGTCCGTGGAGCACCCGCAGAAGATCTTGGTGCCCGTGGCGAGCTGCACGTGGATCTCTAGGCCGATGACCGGAGAAAGCTCTTCTCTCATGAGTATTTCCCCCCCGTCCCCTGGATCGGTTGCGGCGCCCCGAAGGCCTTTTCCAGGATCGACGCCACTCCCAACAGGTCGAACTCCCCCCAGGGCCTTCCCACGAGCTGTACGGAGAGGGGCAAGCCGTCCCGTCCCGATCCCGTCGCCAGGGACAGGGCTGGAAGCCCCGCCAGGTTCGCCGGAACGGTGAAGATGTCCATGAGGTACATGGCCATCGGGTCCCCCACTTCCCCGAAGTAAAAGGGCAGCCGGGGAGAGGTGGGGAGCAAGACCACATCCGCCGATTGGAAGGCCACATCGAACTCCTCCGCCACCCGGCGCCGCACCTTCTGGGCGGTGGCATAGTAGGCGTCGTAATATCCCGAGCTTAGCACGTAGGTCCCCGTGAGAATGCGTCGTTTGACCTCGGGGCCCAGCCCCTCCCCCCGGGTGCGCCGGTACTGTTCCTGAAGGACTTCGGCCTCCCGGCAGAACCCGAAGCGCACGCCGTCAAATCGGGAGAGGTTCGAGCTGGCCTCGGCGGGAGCCAGGATGTAATAGGCCGCCAGGCCGTAGGCGATGGTGTCACGGAGCGACACGTCCACCAGGGTGGCCCCCGCGTCCTGGCAGATCCGGGCCGCGTGCACCATGGCCGCGTGGAGCTCGGGATCCACCGCGCTGCCAGCGAACTCCCGCACCATGCCGATGCGGCGCCCTTTCAGGGAGTAAGTCTGTATCGCGTTGAGGTAGGTGGTCCTAGGACGGGAAGAGCAGGTGGGATCCCGGTCGTCGGCCCTTCCCAGCACCTCCAGGGCCACCGCCAGGTCCCCCACGTCCCGGGCCAAGGGGCCGATCTGGTCAAAGGAGCTGGCATAGGCCACCAGGCCATGGCGACTCACCATGCCGTAGGTGGGCTTCAGACCGTGGACGCCGCAAAATGCTGCGGGCTGGCGGATGGACCCCCCCGTATCGCTCCCCAGGGCCAAGGGGGCGTACCCCGCCGCCACGGCGGCGGCGCTCCCCCCGGAGCTTCCCCCCGGCACCCGGTTCGGATCCCGGGGGTTTTTGGTGGGGCCGAAGAAGGAGTTCTCCGTGGAGCTCCCCATGGCGAACTCATCCATGTTGCCCTTCCCCACCACCACCGCCCCGGCCCCCAGGAGATGGTCCACCGCCGTGGCGTTATAGGGGGCCACCCAGCGCTCCAACATGCGAGATCCGCAGGTGGTGGGAGATCCCTGGACGCAGATGTTGTCTTTTATCACCACCGGCACACCGCAGAGCGGGGAGATGTCCGCCCCCCCTGCCAGGGCGGTATCCAGGGCCCGGGCCCGATCCCGGGCGGCTTCCACCATGGGGGTGATGAGGGCGTGGTACGTCCCCTCCTGCCACTGCATGTGCGTCAGGTGGGCCTCCACCACCTCGCTCACGGACAGCTGCCCCTGCGCCACAAACTCCGCCAGGCGCCAAGCGGAATATTCCCAGAGTTCCATGTCGTTCCTCCCTCAGTCGGCGGAGCACGACCCCGGCGGGAGATGTCCCCCTTCGCCGGATCCGGCTCGACCTTCGCCCTCCCTTCGGGACTCCTCGTCCCGCTCCATCCGGGGCACCCGGAAAAAATCCCCCTCCCGGAAGGGGGCTCGATCCAGCACCTCTCCCCTCTCCTCCCAAGGGGTTTCCACGTCCTCTCGGAGGGCGATGCTAGGCTCTCCCGGGGTAAAGGGTTCCACTCCCTCCAGATCCATCTCCCGAAGGCGGGCAAAATACCCCAGGATTTTCTGGAAATGCCTCCCCAGGTCCTCCGCTTCGTCGTCGCCCACCTCCAACTGAATCAGGGCGGCGATGCGCCGCACCTCCTCCGGCGAAACGATCCCTTCCGGCTCCGATCTCCCGTGCATGACGTCACCTCGTTCCCAAAAAGTACGGGGTCTTCCCCCCCGCCTCCTCCGGAAGACCCGAGGGTACCCCGGCGGCCAAAAGCCCTAGGGAGAAGGGGCGCCCTTTCCTCGAGTCCCCCAGGTGCCCAGAAAGGCTCCCCCCAAGATGCACCCCATGGCCCCGGCGGCGATCGGAGTAAACTCGCCTCGCCCCGAAAAGGTCAATAGCAGGGTGGATAGCAGCGGCGTCAGGTAGGCCAAGGACCCGATGATCCGGGGATCGCCCTGGCGCAACGCCCCATCCCACAGAAAAAATGCCCCTCCCATGGGTCCCAGCCCCAGGGCAACCAGGGAGGGGAGTTCTCCCAGGGTGGGGATATAGGGCTCTTCCAAAAGGACGTGCACCAGCAGGGACAGCACCCCGGAGGCGAAGCAAAATCCCCCGATGGCGGCGTTGGGGAACCCCCCCAGGCGCTTCGTCGTGAGGGAATAGGTCGCCCAGATGAAGGCCGCTCCCCCTCCCAGAAGGTAGCCCGGCAAAAACTCGCTCCGAAAGCTCACAAAAGACCCCCCGGTGACGATGAGGGCTGCCCCCGTCATGCCCAGGAAGGCCGCCCCCAGGTGGTGGGGCCTCAGAGAGTAACCCGGCAGGATCCAAGGGGAAAAGATCACGGTGAATAAGGGCCACAAATAATTCATTAAATTCGCCTCCACCGGAGGGGCCAGGCGGAGGGCCAGGAAAAAGCACAGGTGATAGCCGAAGAGGCCGTAAACCCCCAGGGCCAGAAGCTTGGGAGATACGCGCCACTGACGAAAGTGATGCACGCTACACCCCGACCCGATCAGCAGGGCCAGTCCCACCAGGAGGAAGGGAGGAACGGATGCCAGACGCAACCCCAGAAAAGCCAACGAACTCCACACGCCGATGGCCGAGAGGGCCAGGGCGTAGGCCCTACCTGACATGAAATCTCCCCCCCCTTTTCGCCGATGAACCGCATCCCGCGCCCCGGCCGATCCGGGGGCGGCCTAAACGCCCGTAGGGCACCGGAGTCCTTCCGGGAAAAAAGCGCCGCCGCCGACGCCGGTGGCGCTTTGGAAACCTTCGGAGCAGCCTTCCTCTACGACGCCCCGTCTCGGGGGCCAGGAGACTTTTCACCTCGCGCCCGCCGCACCCGGGCCAGGAACTCTTCCTCGTCCACCACGGCAATGCCCAACTCTTGAGCCTTGCGAAGCTTGCTGCCGGAGTTTTCCCCCGCCACCACCAGGGTGGTCTTGGAGCTCACGCTCCCCAGGGCCCGCCCCCCCAGGGAGGCCACCAGGGCCTCGCCCTCGGTGCGGGTGAGCGTCCGGAGCTCGCCGGTGAACACCACCCGCTCCTCCTTCCAGGGTCCTTCGGCGAGAGGGGCCTCGGGCTCGGGAAGGGCCAGGGCCATGCCCCGGGAAGCCAGGCGCCGCAGGGTTTCCTGGTTTGCCGGAGAGTCCAGGAAGGCCCTCACCGAGGCGGCGATGCGGGGGCCCACTCCATCCACCGACGCGAGTTCTTCCTCCGTGGCCCGGGTGAGGGCCTCCACGCTGCGGAAACGATCCGCCAGAAGCTCCGCCACCCGACTGCCCACGTGGCGGATCCCCAGGGCGGTGAGCAACCGGGGCAAGGGGCGCCCCAGGGATGTCTCCAGCGCCTGGATCATGTTGGCCGCAGACTTTTCTCCCAGGCGGTCCAACGAGGCCAGCTCCGCCGCCGAGAGGTCGAAAAGGTCGGCCAGGTCCTTCACCCGCCCCGTTTCCACCAGGCGATCCACGATTTTTTCTCCCAATCCCCGGATATCCAGCCCCCCTCGGGAGGCGAAGTGCCGCAGCCCCTCTTTGATCTGGGCGGGACAAGATCGGCGGGGGCATCGGGTGGCGGCCTCCTCGGGGAGGCGCACCGCCGGGGTGCCGCAGACGGGGCAGCGAGGGGGCATGACAAAGGGAATCTCGGTGCCAGAACGGTCTTCGGACACCACCCGCACCACCTCGGGGATGATCTCCCCGGCCTTGCGCACCACCACCCGGTCTCCGATCCTCACGTCCTTGCGGGCCACCTCGTCGGCGTTGTGCAGGCTCGCCCGCTGCACCACCGTCCCCGCCAAGGGCACAGGATCCAGGATCGCCACGGGGGTGAGACTCCCGGTACGCCCCACGGAAATGACGATGTCCCGCACCCGGGTGGTCTTCTCCTCGGGGGGGTACTTGTAGGCCACGGCCCACCGGGGGGCCCGGGCGGTGCTCCCCAAGAGGTCTCGGAGCTCCAGTCGATCCACCTTCACCACCACGCCGTCGGTGGCGTAGGGCAGGGAAAAGCGCCCCTCCCGCCACCGTTCCACGTAGGCCCCCACTTCCCGCAGGTTCGAAGCGAGGACTTCGTTTCCCTGGGTGGCGAAACCCCACCGCCGGAGGGCCTCCAAGAGCTCTCTTTGGGTGGCGAGACCCCGCCTTTCCGGGAAGGACACGGCGTAGGCGAAAAACGACAGCCTGCGGGACGCCGTCACGGCGGGATCCAACTGGCGCAAGGCCCCCGCCGCCGCGTTTCTCGGGTTGGCAAAGAGGGGCTCTTCGGCCTCCTCCCGCTCCGCGTTGAGGGCGGCGAAATCCTCGCTCCGCATGTATATTTCCCCTCGTACCTCCAGGGCCCCGGGGAGGGACTCCCTCAGCGTCAGGGGCACGGTGCGCACCGTGCGCAGGTTCGCCGTGACGTCTTCTCCCACGGTGCCATCCCCTCGGGTGGCCCCCCGGACGAAGACCCCGTTCTCGTAGTGCAGGGAGACCGCCAAGCCGTCGATTTTCAGCTCGCAGACGTATCCCCCCGAGAGATCCGGCAGGATCCGCCGTTGGCGGTCGAGGAAATCCCCGAGGCCCTCCAGGGAAAAGACGTTGTCCAGGCTCTGCATGGGCTCCGGGTGGGACACCTTGACGAAACCCTCCCGGGGGGCTCCTCCCACGCGGGCCGTGGGAGATCCGAAGTCTTGTAGCTCGGGGTGGTCCCTTTCCAGGGCCAGAAGCTCTATCATGAGGGCGTCATAGGCGTCATCGGCGATTTCCGGGGCGTCGAGGACGTAATACCGGTGGGCATGGTGGATAATCTCCCGCCGCAACGCCTCCACTCTACGTCGCAGCTCTTTTTCGTCGTTCACCGTCGCACCTCGCTTCTCCACTCCTGGCCCATCGCCGGTCCTTATCTCAAAGGGCTCTCCGTCCCGCGCTCACGCCTCCCGGGGGCGCATGGCGGGGAATAGGATCACGTCCCGGATGGAGCGGGAATCCGTGAGGAACATCACCAGCCGATCGATGCCCACGCCGAGCCCCCCCGTGGGGGGAAGGCCGTACTCCAGGGCGGTGACGAAGTCTTCGTCGAAGGGGTGGGACTCTTCGTCCCCCGCGTCCTTCTTGCGCTGCTGATCTCGGAAGCGTTCCTCCTGATCGAGGGGGTCATTGAGCTCGCTGAAGGCGTTGGCCACTTCGCTGCCGTTGATGAAGAGCTCGAAGCGGTTGGTGTAGTCCGGGGCCTCGGGATTGCGCTTCGCCAGAGGCGATATTTCCACGGGGTGCTGGAGCACGAAGGTGGGCTGGATGAGGTGTTTTTCTCCGTACTCTTCAAAGAGCTTGGCGAGGAGCAGGAAGCGGCTCTCGTGCCCCTCCACGGGAATCCCCTTGGCCCGGGCCGCCCTTCGGGCCTCTTCGTCCGTGGTGATGGCGTCAAAATCGACCCCCGCATGCTCTTTCACCAGTTCTTTCATGGTGGCCCGCCGGAAGGGGGGATGGAGCGAGATCTCTTTGCCCTGGTAGGTCACGGTGCGCCCCCCCACGGAGTCCGCCGCCGCCACGACGATGTTCTCGCAGAGGGTCATCATGTCTTCGTAATCCGCATAGGCCCAGTAGACCTCCATGGCGGTGAACTCCGGATTGTGCATGGTGTCCACGCCCTCGTTCCGGAAGTTCTTCCCGATCTCGTAGACCCGACCCATCATCCCCACGATGAGGCGCTTGAGGTAGAGCTCCGTGGCGATGCGCATGTACATCTGGAGCCCCAGGGCGTTGTGGAAGGTGACGAAGGGGCGGGCATTGGCCCCCCCCGCCAGGTGGGACAGGATGGGGGTGTCCACCTCCAGGGAGCCGGTGCGGGTCATGAGGGCCCGGATGGCCGCCATGATGGTGGCACGCTTGCGGAAGGTGTCCCGCACGCCCCGATTGGCCAAAAGGTCGACGTAGCGCTGACGATAGCGCACCTCCACGTCCTTCAGGCCGTGCCACTTCTCCGGCATGGGGCGCAGAGCCTTGGAGAGGAGGGAAAAGGACTCCACCTGAACCGAGAGCTCTCCCCGGCTGGTGCGGAAGGGATGCCCCTCCACGCCCAGGAAGTCCCCCACGTCCACCCATTTTTTGAAGAACGTGTAGGCCTCTTCTCCCAGGGCATCGAACTGGAAGTAGAGCTGCATGCGATCTCCCTCGTCCTCCAAAGTGATGAAAGACGCCTTGCCGTGCTTCCTCAGAGCCATGACCCTTCCCGCCGTGGTGAGCTTCTCCGTGCCGTGCTGATCGACGGTCAGGGAGTCGAAGCGCCGCTTTATTTCCGCAAGATGGGCGCTGCGCTCGAAGCGCTCGGGGCGGTAGGGATCGTACCCCTCCTCCTCCCGGAGCCTCCGGAGCTTCTCCTTGCGCGCCGCCAGGATTTCCTCCTCGGGCACCTGGGATCCTCCCTCAGCCTGCAACCGTTCCTGATCCTCCATGGTCTGTGCCTCCCTCAACTAGTACCTGCTCCCATCTTCGCACCACGCTTTCCAGCGAGGGGCGGTCGGTGACGGTGCCGATGCTCCGGCGCAGAAAGGTCGCCCCGGGCAGTCCCTTAAAGATACCCGAGAGGAAGCGCCGGAGCAAGATCATGGCCCCCCGTTCTCCCACTTCTTCCGCCATATCGTCGGCCAAATTCATCAGAGTCGCCACCCGCTGGGCGGGGGTGGGGTTCAAGACCTCCGGCGCTCCGCCGTATCCCAGGGCCTGGAGGATCTTCGGCGTGCTGTAGACATCCCTCACGCCCCCCCGGGCCAAGAGCACCGCCGCGCACCCCCGGGACAGATAGTCCTGGACATCCTCGGGGGCATAGACGTCCCCAGAACCCACGATCCGGCCGGGAAAGCGCGCCGCCACGGCCCCCACGGCATCCCGGTCCCCCGTACCCTCGTACATCTGGGCCGCCGTGCGCCCGTGGAGCGCCACGCAGGACGCTCCGGCGGAAAAAAGCACGTCGCAGAAGTCCCCCGTGGAGAGGGGACACCCCCGTCCCGCCAGCCGGGTCTTCACCCACACCGGCAGGCCAAAGGGCACGAGGGCCCGCACCATGGCCTCCGCCACGGCGGGACGCTCCAAAAGTCGGGCCCCCTCCCCCCGGCGGAAGACCTTCCTCACGGGACAGGCCATGTTGATCTGCACCGCCTGGGGACGCTCCCCCCGGATCAGGGCGATCTCCAGGCTTCGCCCCATCTCTTCCGCCTCGTCCCCGAAGAGCTGAAGCACCACGGGGGCCTCACCCCTCCGGGGAAGCATGGCCAAGGTGGCCCGGTTCCCGTGGCACAACCCCGAACTGCTCACCATTTCCGTGTGGGTGAGCCCCACTCCCATCCTCCTGAAGAGGGCTCGCACCGCAGGCACACTGATTTCCGCCAGCGGCGCGAGCCACAGAGGATTTGCCACCGCCACGCTCCCCACTTCTTGACCGCCCGGCGGCATCGTGTTTTTCACCTTTTCCTCCCCGCGTTTCGGCTCACGGCCCGCCGGAGGGCCCCCTTAGGGGGCCCCTCCGGCCCAAGGCGCCTAGCGCACGTAGCGCTGGCTGTCGTCCCAGTTCTCTATGACCTTCTGATCCGCCAAAAACTCCTGGAAGGCCGCCGCATCCACGAATCCCGTGTCGTATCCTCCCCGGGCCACGGCGTCTCTGAAGACCTCGTAGCCGTCACCCCCCATGGCGAGGTAGTTGATGGTGACCATTTTGTAGCTCCTCTTCGGATCCAGGGGCTCCCCCCCCACCTTGGCGTCCACGCCCTTGCCGTCTTTAGCGGCAAAGGTCAGGTTGGAGAAATGGGGCCATCCTCCCTTGCCCTCGGGGATGGTCACCACGAAGTCCAGGAGCTTTTGGATCTCTTCCCCCGTGACCTCCATCACGTAGAGGGTGTTGCCGAAGGGCATCACCGTGAGGATGTCGCGATAAGATATGGGGCCGGGTTGGATGGAGGCCCGCACACCGCCTCCGTTCATCAGGGCGATGTCCGCCCCCGTCTTCCACCGCATGCTGTCGGCCACCATGTTGGATAGGTTGGTGTCCCGGGCCCTCACGTTGTTCCTCTCTCCGTCCAGGAGCACCTTGGTCTCTCCCACCACCAAGGCGAGCTTTTCGGCACCGATTTTCAGGAAATATCCCAGGGCCGCCTCCACCTCTTTGTCGGCGGGGATCTCCTTGTCGACGAAGCCCAAGACGTCTTTGCCCTCGGCATCCTTGCCCGTGACCGTCTTGGCGTTGATGGGGATGAGGCGCCACGTCCGGCCGACGATGGTCCCCTGCTCCACCACCAGGTCAAGGCGCCCCAGGTACTGGGTCCACTCCCCCGCCGACACCACCATGGTGGTGCCGATGAGGGGGGGCTGCTCAAAGATCGTGTGGGAATGGCCGTCCACAATGACGTCAAGCCCGGGCACGGAGGCCTCCGCCAGCATCTTCGACGTGGTGTACCCCGCTGCGGGGGCCTCGGCCCAACCCAGGTGCGCCAGGGCGATGACCACGTCGGCGCTCTTTTTAAGCTCCCCGACGATGCGTTTGGAGGTCTCGACGGCGTTTTCGAACTTCCAATCCCCCAGATAGGTGGGTTCGAGCTTGGAGGTCTCTTCCGTGGTGAGGCCGTAGAGGCCCACCTTCACGTCGCCAAAGTCCTTCAGGATGTAGGGGGCAAAGGCCTGTTTCCCTTCGCCGGTGAGGATGTTGGCGTTCACCAGGGGGCAATCCAAGAACCGTCCCTGTCGGTCCAGCACCTCCCGGGGCTTGTCAAATTCGTGGTTTCCCAGCCCCACCGCGTCAAAACGCAACATGTTCATGGCCACGATGTCCGGCATGGCATCGTTTTGGTCCGATTCGGGGACGCCGGTGTTGAAATCCCCGGCGTGGAGCAAGAGCACGTGCCCCCCCTGGGCCTCCACCTCCTGGCGGATCTCTTGGATCAGCGTGGCCAGGGGAGCGAAGCCCCCCACTCCCGGGTTGTTGTACAGGTCAAAGGGCCACGCGTGGCCATGGGTGTCGTTCACGTGGAGCACCGTCAACCGGGCGGCCTCCGCCACGCTCCCCAGAACCAGGACCAAGAGGGCCACCACACACAACGCCAAGATTCTTCGGTTTTTTCTCATGACATCCTCCTTATGTTCTGCCGTGCCATCTCGAGATTTTTCCGCCTCGCTGCCCCTACGCCTCGATCTTTCCGTCCCGGGCCTCACTCCCTTCTGCGTCACCAGCTTTCGCCTCCCCTATTTCTCCTTACGGGCCTCATCCTCGGTGTCTGCGGTGGATCAGACGCAGCCCCTCCAAGGTGAGGTCGGGGGCCACACTCCGGATGGTCTCGGAAAAAGACGCCACCAAAGAGGCCTGCCCCCCCGTGGCCACCACGGGGGCTTCGGCGCCGAGCTCCTTCCACATGCGGCGCACCAGGGCGTCCACGAGGCCAGCGTACCCGAAGATGATCCCCGACTGCACCGCCTCCTGGGTGGAGCGTCCGATGGCAAAGGGCGGGGGCGCCAGGGCCACCTTGGGCACTTTGGCGGTGCGTCCGAAGAGGGCCTCCATGCTCACGGCCAGCCCCGGAGCCAGCGCCCCTCCCCGGTACCGCCCTTCCCCGTCCACCACGTCGATGTTCACCGCCGTGCCGAAGTCCACCACCAGGAGGGGTTTGCCGTACGCCGCCATCCCCGCCACGGCGTTCACCAGCCGGTCGGCTCCCACTTCCCCGGGGTTCAACAGGCACACGGGCATCCCCAGATCGAGCGACGAGGTGACCTCCAGGGGGTGCACTCCGCAAAGGGCTGTCACTGCCTCGCTCCAGGGGGCATCCAGGGGGGGCACCACGCTGGCCATCGCCGCCCCGGTGATCTCTTCGGGATCCACCCGAAGGGTTCCCAAAAGGGTAAGCAGGTAGACGGAGAGCTCGTCCGCCGTGCGTTTTTCCGAAGTGAGGCGCCAGGATCGCACCAAGCTATCTTCCCGGTAGAGCCCCAACACCGTGGTGGTATTGCCTATGTCGAGCACCAAAAGCATCAATCGTCCCCCGTTCCTACTGTTGTCCTCTTCGGTCCTCGCCCGAAGAGCCTTCGGCGTCCCCTCAAGGCCTCCATTATGCCACGGCTTCGACCCACCCCTTATCATCGCCTCCCCCTTGTGCTATGCTTTAGCCACGAAAGGGGGAGAAAATCCCGTGCGATGCAAGGCCATCGTCGTCTTCGTAGCCCTGGGGGCGATCCTTCTGGCAAAGGCCGAGGGAAGAGCCGCTCCTTCCGGTGCCGCCAGCGGCGGCGCCCGCCCCCTATCGACGGATGCCTTTGAACGCCACGTCGTCCAGGAGGGGGAGACACTTTTTGCTGTGGCCCGGCGATATCATACCTCCGTCACGGCCCTGGCCCGGATCAATGGGTTGGAAGACATCTCCCGCCTCGCCATGGGGCAGGTCCTCCTGGTGCCCCGGGGCGCCACGAGCCCCGATCTTCCTCCCCGACCGGAGGTCGTCCCTTCCGCCCGAGATCCCCAGGACTTCCCCGCTCCCCGGCCCGCCACCCACACCGTCCAAGGGGGGGACACGCTCTTTGCCGTGGCCCGACGATATCAGGTGTCGGTGGACCTTCTCCTCGAGCTCAACGCCCTGCCGGACCCCCAGCACCTGACTCCGGGCCAGGTGCTCCGGGTGGCCCCTTTACCCCGCCCCTCCGGGGCGCCGGGGCGCCCTTCTCCCCACCTTTCCGTCGCTTCCCAGACCCCGGGAGAGGAGGCCCTGGCCTGGCCCCTTCGAGGGGCCGTGCTCCGGCGCTTCGGTCAGGAGGGATCCCCTTCTCTTCATCTGGAGGCCCCCGAAGGCACCCCCATCCGCGCCGCCGCTGCGGGCATCGTGTTGGCCGCCGGGTGGATGAAGGGCTTCGGCAACGCGGTGTACCTCCAGCACGCCGACGGCATCGCCACGTTCTACGGCAACTGCGGCGTCTTCTACTGCAAAAAAGGGGCGGTGGTCCGGCGGGGCGATCGCCTCGCCGCCGTGGGTCCGGCACCGGTCTCCGGCCCCGCTCAACTGGCCTTCACCGTGCTAAAAAATGGCAAGGCCGTGGACCCCCTGCCCCTCTTGCCCCCACCCTGACATCGGCCCGAACCCTCCGCTCCGGAGGCTAGATGAGTTTTATCATCCCCCAAAAGGCCATCGTCGCCGCCCCCAGAAAGAGGGTGCGTCCCGGGGGAAGGCCCAGCACCCTCCCCCCCAGCGTCCCCAGAGCCAAGGCCCCGATCCCCGTGGGGATCCAGGCGTCGGTCACGCTCCCGGGAAAGAGCCTCACCAGTGCGTCGGAAAGCCCCTCCCAGAGGACAAAACAGTCCTCGGCGAAGTCGGCCCCCACCCACCCCCCGGGGAGCTCTAGTAGGGAGGGCAACCCCGCCAGGATCCCCACCGGAAAGAGCACTCCGAAGGCGGGGAGGGCCACCAGGTTTATCGCCAACCCCGCCAGGGGCACCGGCCCAAAAACCGCCGCGCACTCCCCCGCCGTGGCAATCCATGCCCCGGGGCTCGCCAAGATCCCCGCCACCCGGTGGGGAAGGCGGGATTCCGCCAAAAGGGCCAGGGCCAGGGTGGCCAGGACGGAGAGGCGCCACCCCACGTCCCAGAAATACCAGGGATTCCAGAGCAGCATACCCCCTCCCGCCACCGCCAGGGCGTTCGTTATTCCCCCTCGGCGCCCCAGGGTCCACCCCAGGAGGGCCCCTTGGGCCATCACCGCCGACCGTACCGCGCTGGGAGGAGCCCCCGCCAGGGCCACGTAAACCCAGATGAGAACGCTGGATAAGACCCATCGCCCCCGTCCCCGGAAGATCAGGGCCCCAAAAAGCCCCACCAGCCCCACGTGAAACCCCGACACCGAAAGCAGGTGCACCGTCCCCGCCCGGCGATGAACCGCCGCCCGGTCCGGATCGGAGACCCCCACTAGGGCCGCCAGGAGGTACCCCCGGGTGAGAGGGGGGAGGGTCAGGAGGATCTTTTTCCTCAGCGAGGAGCGCACCGCCGCCAGGGACCAGCGCTCCGGGGGGAGCAGGGTCCAGGAGGCCCCCCGAAGCTCCCCCTTGGCCCCCCGGGCCCTCCAGTAGCGCTCGGCGTCGAAGGACCCTCCAGGGGAGCGCCTGAAGGCCTCTAGGGTGCCGGTCACCGCCACCCGATCTCCCTCCCGGAGCCCCGTCACCGGCGACGAGAAGGCCAGGAAAGTTCCCTGGGGCAGGGTCACCAGCACGGCCCGACGACCGCCCCAGGGGCGCTCCGCCGTCACCAGCCCCTCGCCTTCGATCTTCCCCTCCGGACGCTCCGGAAAGGCCCCCCGGTACACCACCGCCGCACCGCCCAGGGCTCCCAGAAGGAGCGCCGCCGATCCCACCGCCCAGAAGTTTCGGGGAAAGGCCAGGGCGGTGCTCCAGATCGCCCCCGCCGTGACCAGCATCCCCACCCCCCAGGCCCCCAGGGGAGGCACTCCACCCCCCAGAGCCCCTAAGGCGGCGCACCACCCAAGAAAGATCGGCATGGAGGGCATGATCCCCAGCATGGGTCAGGGTCCCGCAGTGACTAGGGGGCGCAGGGCTTCGAGTTTCTTCGGGCCAATGCCTTTGACGCGCCCCAGGTCGTCCACGGAGCGAAAAGGGCCATTTCTCTCCCGATCTTCCACCACAGCCTGGGCGGTCTTGGGGCCGATGCCGGGGAGCTTCTCCAGCTCTTCCGCCGAGGCGGAGTTCACGTCAACCGGTCTCCCGGGGTCCTCAGGCGACGTCGGCGCCCCTCCTCCCGGGGGCGCCAGGGCCGCCAGCCGTTCCCGATCTCCCCGCCGGGGGATGTGGAGATGGGCCCCATCCGCCACGGGCTGGGCCAGGTTGATCCTCTCGGCATCGGCCTCAGGCGCCAGCCCTCCCGCCTTCTCCACCACCGCCACCAGCCGGCTCCCCGGGGGCACGGAAAAGACCCCGGGACGACGCACCGCCCCGGTGAGATACACCACGAGCTCCGTGAGGGGTGGAGAGGTGGGGAGGGGGTCTTTCGTCGAAAGGGCGGGCCCCGCCATCGACGTGGGAGCCGTCTCCTTCCAGCGCCCCGCAAAGATACCCACCAGGATCCACGCCACCAGAAGGCAGAGGATCCCCCCCGCTAGAACAAGCATTTGGCGCGTTTTTGGCGATAGGTTCACGCTTTTTCCTCCCCTTCTACGCCCCCCGCATCCCCCGGGGGCCCTTCGTTAGCCCATTCTCCCCGGAGGCCCCACGGTTCTCCCGCCGTGATCCGCACCGCCCCCATGGTGCCCAGCAGCGCCACCTCCCCCCGCACCAGCACCACCTTGTCCTGGGGAGTCCTCCCCTGGAGATAACCCTCTCCCCGGGGGGCGGGGGCATCCAGGAGGACTTCATAGACGCGCCCCACCCGGTCTCGGTTTATCTCCGTGGCGATGCGACGCTGGAGGGAGTTCGCCTCCTCCAGGCGACGGAAGCGCTCTTCCTCGGGCACCGCCGGAGCCATGGACGCCGCCTGGGTGCCCGGACGGGGCGAGTAGGCCGCCGTATGGACCTGGTCAAAGCGGAAGCGCTCCAGGGCTCCCAGGGACTCCCGGAAGTCCTCTTCGGTCTCCCCCGGAAACCCCACGATGAGGTCGCTGGTGAGCCCCACATCGGGAAGATAGCGCCGGAGCATCGCCACCCGAAGGGCGTAGTCCTCCACCGTATAGCCCCGATTCATCAGGGCCAGGACTCGATCGCTCCCCGCCTGGATGGGCAGGTTGAGGGCGGGGCAGAGGGGAGGGCCCTCCGCCAGGGTGCGCCCCAGCTCCTCCGTGAGGTCTTTGGGGTGGTTCGTGGCGAAGCGAAGCCTCCAGAGCCCCCGCACGCGCCCCGCCTCCCGGAGCAACCGGGGAAAGGTCCACCCGTCGACCCGGTCGGTGCCGTAGCTGTTCACGTTCTGCCCCACCAGGGTCACGTCCTTGACCCCCGAGGCCACCAGGCATCGTACTTCGTCCAGGATGGCCCCTGGATCCCGGGAGGCAAACCGTCCTCTCACGTGGGGAACGATGCAGTAGGCGCAGAAATTATCGCAGCCGTGGGCGATGGAGACAAAGGCCCTGTACGGGTTTTCTCGCCTTAAGGGGGGGGCACAGAGGTCTTCCAGGGCCCGGGGATCCTCGTCCAACAGGAGATGGCGCCTCCTCTCACTCAAGGCGCTCTCCAGGGCCTCGGGAATCCGCCCCAGGTGCCTCGGGCCGGACACCACCCGCACCCAGGGAAAGCGCCTAAAGAGCTCTCCTCCCACCCTCTGGGCCATGCACCCCAGCACCGCCACCGTGGGGCGCCCCTGGCCCCGCCATCTTTCGCCGTAGCGCCCCAGGGCACTCCACACCTTCTGCTCCGCCTTGTCCCGGATGCTACAGGTGAGAAATATCACTGCGTCGGCGGATTCCTCCTCTCCCTCTCGCCACCCTCCGGCCTCCAGGGCGGTGCGCAGGCGGTCTCCGTCGTAGACATTCATCTGGCATCCAAAAATTTTCAACACAAAAGAGGCCATCGCTCCTCCCTCTCCGGCGCCGCCACACCTTTCACAGCGCCACTATCCCCTTGCGCAGGGCGTATTTGGTCATATCCACCACGGTGTGAAGCCCCAGCTTGACGCCGATGCGCTCCCGGTAGGTTTCCACCGTCTTGGCGGAGATGCCCAGGGCGGCGGCGATCTCTTTGATGCTTTCTCCCTCGGCGAGGCGCCGGAGCACCTCTTCCTCTCGGACCGACAGGGCTTCCTGACCCCGGCGGCGCTGGCGCACCAGGTCCTCGGCCACCGCCGCCGCCACGGGGGCGCTGAAGGCCGCCTCCCCCGCCGCCACGGCCCGGATCGCCCGGGCCAACTCCTCCGGATCGCAGTCTTTCAGCAGATATCCCGCTCCCCCTGCGTCCAGCATTTCCCGCACCACGAAGGGGTTGGCGTGCATGGAAAGTCCTAGTATTGCCGTTTTGGGAAACTCTTCGGAAAAGCGCCGGGCAGCTTCGATGCCCCCGTGGCGCCCCATGGAGACATCCAGCAGCACCACGTCGGGGTGGCACTCCCGGGCCAGCGCCAGGGCCGCCTCTCCGTCTTCCGCCTCCCCCACCAGATCCAGGTCGGCGTAGGGCTCCAGCAGGGCCCTAACCCCCCGGCGGAAGAGGTCGTGGTCGTCCGCCAGGAGCACCCGGATGGGGGGCCTCGCCTCCTCTTTTCTCGACGCCTCTCGGGGGATGAGAAGGGGCGCCCGAAGGATCCCCGTGGTCCCTTCCCCCGGGGAGGAGTGAAGCTCGAAGCGGGCCCCCAGGTGGAAAAGGCGCTCCCGGATGCTAAAAAGGCCGAAGCCTCCGCCCTGGGGCCTTTCCTCTTCCCGGACTCCCCCTTTGCCGTCGTCGGCCACCGTGCACACCAGCTCCCTTCCCTCCCGGCGAAGCGAAAGGGTCACCCGCCGGGCCTCGGCGTGCTTCACCACGTTGTGCAGCAGCTCTCGCACCACTTGGAAGAGCAGGACTTTCACGTCCTCGGCCAGAGGCTTGGGCTGCCAGTCGTCGTGCAAGGTCCAGGCAATGCCGTGTTCGTCCAACATCTTCCCCGCCAGGGCCGACACCGCCGCCTCGAAGCCCACTTCGTAGAGCACGGGGGAGCTCACCTCCAGGGTGAGGGCCCTCACCCTGGCAATGGCCTCCTCCACCAACGCCCCGATCTCGTCGAAGGGCTTGGAGGGCAGGGCCTCCCCCGCCGTACGACGCAGGTGAGAAAATTTCATTTTTAGTAATGCCAAGGTCTGACCCACGCCATCGTGCAGATCCACGGCCACCCGCCGCCGCTCCCGTTCCTCCGCCAGCGACAGCTCCGACGCCAGGGATCGAAGGTCTTCTTGGCTGCGGCGCAGCTCTTCTTCCACCCGGCTCCGTTCGGCGAGCTCCTCCTGAAGGCGCCGGGTCCGGTCGGCCACCTGTTCCTCCAGGTGTTCCCGGTGAGCTCGATTTTCCCGCAAAAGGTCCCGGCGCTCGAAGGCCCGCTCCAGGGCGTGGGAGAGGCTTTCCCGATCTCCCAAGGGCTTGAGGAGGTAATCCCAGGCGCCGCCCCGCAGGGCCTCCACGGCGGTGCCCACCTCTTCCGCCCCGGAGACCACCAGGAGGGGGAGCTCGGGCCAAGCCGAGCTCAGCACCCCCAGGACCTCCACCCCGTCTCGGTCGGGAAGCCCCAAGTCCAGGAGCACCAGGTCCAGGTCGGCCGACACCGCCCCCAGGGCCTCTTCTCCCTCCGAGGCCTCCCGCACCTCGTATCCCAGGTGCCGAAGCCGGGTCGCCGTGGTCTTGCGGAAGACATCGTCGTCGTCCACCAGCAGCAGTCGACGCCGATCCCCTTGGGTCATCGCGTTCCCCTCCTATCCTCCAAGGCCCGCCCCAGGGCTCGCCCCTCTTCCTCACTCCGAAGGGCCAAAAGGGCCAGCCCTCGCCGGGCCCCCTCGTCGTCGCCCCGCTTCAGGGCCCCTTCCACCTCCCGAGCCAGGGCCCCGGAGCGCTCCATCCAAAAGGCCCCCAGGCTTCCCTTGAGGCGATGGATCCGGCGCAGGAGAAAGTCTCGGTCTTCTTTTCCCACTCCCGCTTCCAGGGCCCTCAAGACCCCCGGCAGGGAACCCCGGAAGTCCTCCAGCAGGCGGCGGAGCTCCCCTTCTTGCCCCTCGTAAGCTTCGAAGAGCTCCCCCCAGCTTCCGACAACGGGATCTCGGGCCTCGAAAAAATCGCCGCCCTTGCCCCGGCGCCCCAGGGCGGCCCGCACCGCTCCCTCCAGGGCCCGCCGGGTGAGGGGTTTGGGGGCAAAGGCGTCCATGCCCGAGGCCAGGCACCGTCGCCGCTCCCCCTCCCCCGCCCCGGCGGAAAGGGCCACCAGAGGAAGGCGATCTCCCCCCGGAGCCTCCCGCAGGAGCCGGGCCACCTCGGGGCCGTCCTTGCCCGGCATCTGCACGTCTAGCAGCGCCAGGTCAAAGGGCGAACCCAGGCTCCCTTCCCCCGAAGGGGCCAGGAGGCGCCAGGCCTCCTCTCCGTCCTCCACGAAGGTGAGATCCCATTGGTAACGCCCCAAAAGGGCCTCCAGAAAGCGCCTATTGGGGGGGTTATCCTCCGCCACCAGCACCCGGAGCCCCAGAGGAAGGGCCCGGGCCTCCCCCTCGAGCTCCGGAGAACCCTCCTTATGGGTTTTTCCTTCGCCCCCACCTTCCTCTCGGCCCAAGGAGAGAGAGAAGGAAAAAATCGACCCTCCCTCCTCCCGAGGGGCCACCTCCAGGGAGCCCTCCATGAGATCCACCAGGCGCCGGACGATGGCGAGCCCCAGCCCCGACCCGCCGTAACGGCGGCTCGTGGACGAATCGCCCTGGCTGAAGGGTTCAAAGAGCCTACCCACCTGGTCCGGGGAAATGCCCACCCCCGAGTCTTCCACTCGACCCCGGAGCCACACCCGCCCCCCCTCCGGCTGGGCCGTCAAAAATACCGCCACATGCCCCGCGGCGGTGAACTTGACGCTGTTATCCACCAGGTTAGTGAGGATCTGGCGCAGCCTAAAGGGGTCCCCCCGGAGGATTGGGGGCACCGAGGCGTCCACTTCCGTGCAAAAGGCCAGCCCCTTTTCCCGGGCCCGGGGCTCCAGAAGGCTCCGCACCTCCTCCAGTACCGCCGCAGGGTCAAAGGGCACTTCTTCCAGGTCCAGTCGGTCCGCTTCGGCCTTGGAGAGATCCAACAGGTCATTCAAGAGGCGAAGCAGGGACCCCGCCGCGCTCCGCACGGTGACGAGCCAGGGGCGCTGGGTGGGAGAGATCTCCCCTTCCAGCAGGAGATCGGTGAATCCCAAGATGGCGTTCATGGGGGTCCTCAGCTCGTGTCCCACGTTGGCCAGAAAAACCCCCTTGGCCCGGGAGGCGCTTTCCGCCGCATCCTTGGCCGCCACCAGGGCATCCTGGGCCAAAAGGCGCTCCTCCACCTCCATCTGGAGCATCTGGGCGCTCCGCCGCAGGGCCTCGTTTTTTTCGTGGAGCTCCCGGGTCCGGAGGGCCACCTCTTCTTCCAGGGCCCGGGCCCGTTCCCGCTGCTCCCGGAGGACCCGCTCCTCTCGGCGCACCCGGAAGGAGCCGTACCCTCCCAGGATTCCCAGGGATCCCAGGGCGTAGAGCGAGATCGCCCACCAGGAACGCCACCCCGGCACGGGGACCGTCAGGCGGATCAGGCGCTCCGGGGGGCTCTCCACTCCGTCGGCGTTGGCGGCCTTGACCCAGAGAGCATAAGATCCCGGGTCCAGGTTAGTGTAAGTCACCACGTTGCGAAATCCCAGGGAGACCCAAGAGGTCTCGAAGCCCTCCAGCTTTACCGAAAAACGGTTCCGCTCCGGGGAAGAAAAATCCAGGGCCGCCAGGGTGAAGGTCACCGATCGATCCCGGGGCCCCAGGGACACGGGGGCCAAAGACCCCAACGTCATGGGATCCAGAGGAGACCCTTCCACCGCCACTCCCGTGATCGCCACCCCGGGGGGCATGAGATTGCGCCGGAGCCATCCCGGCCGGATGGCGTTGAGGCCGCCGGAGCCTCCGAAGATCAGCTCTCCCTCCGATCCTCGCACGCAGGCGCCGTAGTTAAACTCCTCCCCCTGGAGCCCCTCCCGGGCCCCATAGGCCTCGAAGCGTCCCGTCTCGGGCCAGTAGCGGCAAAGCCCCCCTCGGGTGGCGATCCAGAGGGATCCCGTGTCGTCTTCCAGCATCCCCGTCACTGCGTCTTCCCCCGGGGGGCGCACCTCGGGGACCTCCACCAGCACCCCTCGGGCGCGGTCCAGGCGCCGTAACCCCCCCTCGGTGCCCACCCAGATCCGCCCCCGCCGGTCTTCCAGAAGGCAAGTAGGGGTCCCCACCGAAGGGGTGCCATGGTCCTCTCGCAGGCGCACGAAGCGATCGGTGCTACGGTCGTACCGGGCGAGCCCCGTGCCCTCCGTCCCCACCCATAGGTGAGAGAAGCGATCCTCCAAAAGGCAGGTCACGGTGTTTCCCCCCAGGGAAAAAAGGGCATCGGGGTCGTAGCGATGGTGGGTAAAGGTCTCTTTGCGAGGATCGAAGCAATCCAACCCCTCCCCCGCCGTGCCCACCCAGAGGAGTCCTTCTCGGTCCTCCAGCAGCACCGTCACATCGGCATCCGCCAGGGAGTTCTCCCGCGAGGGGTCGTGGTAAAAGCGTCTGAAGGGGGGGTCGCGCCGCAGGGGGGCAAAAAATCCCCCCCGGTCCAGGGCCGGAAGGTAAAGGCGCTGAAGTCCTCCTCCCGCCGTTCCCACCCAGAGGAAGCCCCGGGAGTCCGCCAGCACCGCCCGCACGGACTCCCCCGCCAGGGAGTCGGGCCTCTGGGGGTCGGGGCGAAAGGATCGCACGGATTTCCAACTGCGGTCGATGCGGTCCAACCCCCGGTCGGTCCCCACCCACACCGCCCCCGAGGAGTCCCGGCCCAGGGCCAAGACCATGGAAGAAGCCAACCCCGAAGGGTCGCCGGGGTCGTGGGTGTACAGGGGAAAGTTCTCCGCCGCCCGGAGGTTCAGCGACGCCGCCCCTCCCCCCTCCAACCCGATCCACAGCAAGCCGGACCGGTCCACCAACAGGCAGTTCACCGTGTTCCTTCCCAGGCTCCCCGCCCGCCCCGGGGTATGGCGAAAACCCTCGAAGCGCCCCTTTTCTCGGTCGAACCGGAAGAGCCCCCCTTCCCAGGTTCCCACCCAGACGTTGCCCCGGCCATCTCGGCACAGGGCCCGCACCGCGCCCCCACCGAGGCGTCCCGGGGCCTGGGGGTCGGGGCGATGATGAATAAAAAACTCCCCCGAAGGGTCTAAGCGATCCAGCCCCGCTCCCCCCGTGCCCACCCAAAGGGCTCCGTCCCCATCGGCACAGAGGGCGCGCACGTCGTTCCTCCCCAAGGACCGGGGATCCCCCGTCCCATGGCGGAAGAGGCGCACCTCCCCCGTGCCCCGGTCCACCAGGGCCAGCCCCTCGTCGGTGCCCACCCAGAAGCGCCCCCGGACGTCCTCGCACAGGGCCCGCACCGGCGCCGAGGGCAATCCCAGGGCGTCCTTTCCCGGGCGGGGAAAGGGTTCAAAAACTCCGTGGACCCGGTCGTACCGGGCCAACCCCCCTTCCGTGCCCACCCAAAGCACCCCCCGGGCGTCCACCAGCAGGGAAAAGACCTTGTCCCCCCCTAGCCCCCCCGGGAGTCCCCGGCCAAAGACTGTGAGCTCTCCCGAGGCCTGATGGCGGCGCACCAGCCCGTCGCCCCCCGTGCCCACCCATAGATATCCCTCGCCGTCCTCCGCCAGGGCCCGGATCATCCTCCGCCGGGGCTCTCCCGGGCGCTCCAAGGGGACGGAAAGGGTCTCCCGACCGTCGTAGCGACAGAGCCCTCCCCGGGTGCCGATCCAGAGAAAACCCGTCCGGTCCTGGAGCAGGGCCTGCACCACCCCCGAAGGGAGGCCCTGCCCCACTCCCAGGTGGTCGAAGCGAAAGACCCGAGCCAAGGCCAGGGCCCCATCGGCGCCCCCCATCAGGGCTCCCCACAGCACCACGACCAGGAAAAGCCATCGCCGCAGGCTTTCCATTCTCCTCCGGTCAGGGTGCCCCGTCACGGCTTTCCCCCTCTCTGGGGCGAGGCCAAGCCATCATGGCTACGAAGCGGCGCTCCCACGCCGTCCGCCCCCTATCCTCCCCCTCCAGCAGGGCCCGCCAAGGGCGCTCGTCCAGCGTCGCCAGCAGGGGGCCCCTAGAAGGAGACTCCGCCAAATCAGGGGAGAGCACCAGGAAAAACGCCGCCTGCCCCGAAGAGCCATCCTCTCCCGTCAAGAGCCATCGATGGCCGTCCGCCACCACCGAGACGAAGCCCTGGCGCTGGAGGAGCTCCACCAGGGATACCGCCGAGACCCCTCCGGGGCGGTAGCGCTGGGCAGCGACGCACACCATGTCCCCGGAGGAAAAATCCACGAATCCCAGGTCGATCTCCCGAGAGCCAGAGACGACGTAGACCCAAGTCCTTCCCGCCACCGCATCGGGAGATCCCAGGAGGTAGCGCACCAAGGCCCGGGAAAGGCCCAACCCCAAGTCGGGGCCATCCCAGCGGCCGATGTCCACCCCCCAGGCCGGGATAGCGAGGATCAGCACCACCCCCAGGATCCACGGTCCCAGCCCCCTTCCCTTCGCCACCTCTTTCCCCCCCTCTTTCCCGAGACATCCCGGCCCCTGCCCCGTGGGCCCAGGACCATTGTTCGCCGTTCGCAAGCCCCTGGACGTCCCTTTTTCCCCTTCGCTCCATTGTAGGACCGGGGGAAGGGAATGGCAAGAAAAGCCCCTCGCGTCCTTCGGTCCCTCCCCCCGGCGCCCCGGGAACCAGATCCACAAAGGGGCCGGAGAAACGGTCTTCGGGAGGCATCGCCGAGGTCCCCAGGGCCCATCCCTCGATGAGAAGCCTCTGCTCCCGGGAGGATCCTTCGATCCGAGGGCCTCCATGGGGCTTTGGCTTTCAAAGAGCTCCTCCTTCGGAGGGGGACATCGGGGGGCCTTTAAGCTATACCTTTTCCAGAAAGATTCCCCGAGAAATGATCCCCCTGGTGGGGAGCGACGGCCCCGCCCCAAGCGCCCCTCCCCGGGAATGGTCGAAGCACCCCCAGGAGATCCAAGGGGACGAAAGGAGTTTGATCTATCGTGTCGACGCAACGCGCCTCCGAATTTCAAGCGGGATTTTGGGCCACCCTGGGGGCCTTCCTCCTATGGGGAGCCCTCCCCGTCTACTGGAAGGCCCTGGAAGAGGTTCCCCCTTTGGAGATCTTGTGCCACCGGATCCTGTGGTCCATGCTGGTGCTCCTGATCATGCTCTCGGCCACCCGCCGGTGGGGCGAGGTATGGAGCGCCCTCTCCCGGCGCTCCGTCGCCCTGGGGCTCGCCGTCAGCGGCACCCTCATCGGCGTCAACTGGCTCGCCTACATCTGGGCCGTGAACACGGGGAGGATCCTGGAGTCAAGCCTGGGGTACTTCATCACTCCCCTGGTGAACGTCCTCTTTGGCATGATTTTTTTTCATGAACGCCTTCGCCCCTATCAGTGGGCCGCCGTGGCCCTCGCCGCCCTGGGGGTGGGATACCAGCTCGTCCTCCACGGCTCCTTGCCCTGGGTCTCTCTTTTCCTCGCCGTGACCTTCGGGTCCTATGGATTGATGAGAAAAAAGCTCCCCGTGGGTTCCATCCCGGGACTTTTCGTAGAAACCCTCCTGCTATCCGCCCCCGCCCTGGCGTACCTGGGCTTTCTTGCCCTTCAGGGGCAGCAGTGCTTCGGCGCGGGGTCCCTCTTTCGAGACGCCCTTCTGTCCGGATCCGGCATCATCACCTCGGTGCCCCTGCTCCTTTTCGCCTTCGGCGCCGCCCGCATTCCCTTGGTTACGGTGGGACTCCTCCAGTATGTCGCCCCGTCCCTTTCCTTCGCCCTGGGCGTATTAGCCTACGGCGAGACCTTCGACTTCACCCGGGGAGTGACCTTCGGCGCCATCTGGATAGGACTGGGGCTTTACACCCTGGATTCATTCCTCCTGAGCCGACGTTCCTCCCCGGAGGCTTCCTCCCTACGACGGGAGGCCTAGTCCCCGGACCCCAAAACGGACTCCCCCATCCCGGCCACCCCAGTGCTCCCGGGGACCCCTGGGGGCAAACGACCGGAAGGGGGCGCGCCCGTGCGGACGAGCCCCCTTCCCCGACCCAGGGCTTATTCCTCCAACGCCCGAACCTCCGAGGCATCGTCCAGCACGTATCCTGCCAGGGCCCGGCCCAGATCTTCCAGGACATCGCCCTGTTGACGCCGGATCTCTTCCAGATGATCCATCTGCCCCGCCACCTGGCGAGACACCTGCTCCACCCGGGATGCGGCGCGCTGCCCCTCCCCCGCTTGGCGATGGATCATGTCCATGGCGTTTTCCACCGCTTCGTTGCCAGCGAGCTGGTTTTGGGTCACGGCGGCGATGGATCGAATACCTTCGGCAATGGCCGACACGTGGGCCACGATCTCCCCAATGCGTTCGGCGGTCTCCTGGGAGTCTTTCTCCGTCCCGGCGATGAGCTCCGTGACGCGCTCCGTGTCCCTCACCGTCTCGTCCGTCCGGGCCCTAATCTCCTCGATGACGCTCTGAATCTGGCGAGAAGCCCCATTGGAGTCCTCCGCCAACTTGCGCACCTCCTCGGCCACCACGGCAAAGCCCCGCCCCGCCTCTCCGGCCCGGGCGGCTTCGATGGCGGCGTTCAGCGCCAAAAGATTTGTCTGGTCCGCAATGCCCTGGATGGTGGCCACAAACCGGGAAATGCTCTCCACGGAGCTCTCCAAAGCCCCCAGGGCATCCCGCACCCGGACGCTGGCCCCCCCCGCCTCGCGGATGCCCACCGCCACCGCCCGCACTGCCTCCCCATTTGCGGACGTCTCCCGGGCCACTTCTTCCGACTCCCGGGATAGGCCCGCCACGAGGCTCGAAGCCTCCCGGGAGGCCTGGGTGACGGAGGTCACCCGGGATTTTGTCCCATCGGCCCCCTGGACCACTCTCTCCACGGTGCGCACCATGTCCTGGGCGGCCCCCAGGGCCTCTCGAAGGGATGCCACCACCTCGCCATTGATGTGCTCCATGGCGTCTCCCCGTTCCTGGAATAGCTCTTGCAACCCCTGCATCTGACTCACCAAGTCCCGATAGGCCGTACCTATACGCGCGAAGGCCGAAAGGACGACGCAGATCTCGTTGCGGCTCCCTTCGTCCTCGTCGGCACAGGTGCTAACCCTAAGGTCCCCGATGGCGACGCGGTGGGCCGTCTCCACCACGTTCCGCAGGGGGGCCAGAAGGCGTCCCACCAGGAAGGTCACCAGGGCCAATCCGGCTCCCAGGGAGAGGAGGCCCCAGATGAGCATCCGCTCTCGCATGGCCACCAGGGGGGCGGTGATCACCGACGAAGGAATGGTCACCGCCACGGTCCACTCCGGAGAATCCGTCCGGAAGACAAACACCTGGCGCGCGGCCTTGCCCTCGCCCTCGGAGAAAGATTCCACCTCCCCCGGAGCTATTTTGGCCCTCCAGGGCTCCAGGGCCGCCCACAGGGAAGAAGACCCCTCTGGGGAGGCTCCCTTTCCCAGCTCTCGCCCGTGGGCGTCGAAGACCCGGACCTCGCTTCCCTCGCCGATGTGCGACTCCCGGAGGAATTGCAGCAAAGGCGTCAACGAAACCCCCGCGAAGACCACGACGTGCTCCTCCGGCGTCTTGCCCTTCACCGAACGATACCCCCCAAAAAAGGGCTCTCCGTGGATCTCCGTCGGGCCAAAAAAGCTCTCCCCCCGGGCCAGCGCCGGCGTGGCGGGGCTATCATCTTCCAAGGGCGTACCGATCAGGGACTGCCCCGAGGCATCCTTGATCGACGTGGAAACGCGCACCAACGCGACGGCGCCGTCCGCCGAGGCGGGCTGCAACAGGGAGAAACACCCCCCCATGCGGGCTGCCCATTCCTCGGGAAGGGCGTTGTTTCCTGTGATCTTTACGAGGTTGCCCGTGGAAAGGGAAAGGGGGGTGAGCACCCACTTACCCATCGTCACGGTGAACCGGCTGGGCATGAGGCGCCCCCCCGCCACGGTCCCCGCACTCACGTCGAGGTTCGTGGCACAGGCCGTGCGAAGGAGCTTCAAGGTGTTCTCCGTGGCGTGGGCCAGGCTGGTGACGGCCCCTTGACCCTGGGTGACGGAGCTCTCCAGGAGCCGATCCCGGGCCGTGAGATAGCTCCCCCAAAAAGACACCGCCAGAGCTCCCACCACAATAACCGCCGTGCCCCCCATGATCTGGGTCCTGAGGGAACACCTCTTGATGAAACACCGCATGGCTCCACCCCCCGAACAATTTACTACAGGACATCCCCCCCCAGGGTACAGAAAAAGTTCTGGAAAGGCAATGTAAAGCAAGGTAAAGAGGAACCTCCTCGGCGTTTCTGCTCTGGTTCATCGAAGGGATTATGAACGTCAAAGACAGCCTGGTATGGGAAGAGTGGGACGAAGAACTGGAACGCCGAAAGGAGGAGGGGGAGATGGACGTCAGCCTGATGGGAAAAAAGGGCTTCAGCAAAGGCCGGGCAGAAGGCTGGGCGGAAGGCCGGATGGAAGGGGAAATCGACACGGCCCGGAGGATGCTGGCCCTGGGGGAGTCGGACGAGAAGATTCTCTACGTCACGGAGATCACCCCAGAGCAGCTGGAAGCACTCCGCCGGGAAGGGACCCTGTCTTCGTCTTAGGGGCTTTCGGGATTGCCCGGAAGGAGATCACCCGAAGGAGGAGGGGGGACGAGCCCCCCCTCCTCAACAAAGTTCCTCTGCGCCCGCTTCGGAAGGTGCCGGGACATCGAAGAGATGGAGTTTCCCCTTGATGGGCCTCGGGGCGATGGGCACGGGGTTCGCCAAAACCCACGCATACCCCCCCGGATTTTCCTCCATGAAGGCGGCCTCCAGGTCCTTTTTCTTGAACGGACGACAGTCCACCAGATCCACGATACAGAGGGTGACACCCCGGGGAAATTGATCCCGGTCCTCTTTGGGAATATCCCACTCCCCTTCCGCCCAGGACGCTGACGAGCAGATCATCAGCGCCCCGCGGTGTGGGGTCTTCCAGGACCGCCATTCGATGGTCTTTTCACCTGTGGCGATGAGGGTGGCATACGGTTGCCGCACAGAAAGCGCTTTCATCGCATGTTCTCCTTTCCTCTCCAAGGACTGGCTTCCTCCGAGGGCGGAGGAAGCGGGACGCCGGGAGCGCGTACCTTCCCGCCGGCTCTTTTCGCCCCTACGCCGCACACGGCCTTGCGGCGCGTCTACTACACGGGGGGCAACCCCAGCTCCCGGAGAAAGGCGTTGTGCCGCTCCCGGGCCTCCTCGATCTTTTGCGTCACCCCCACCAGTTCGGCGTTAACCGCCCGAAGATCGATTTGGTCCTCCGCCTCCTGGGTGCTGATGTAGCGCGTGATGTTCAGATTGTAGCCGTTCTCCTCGATCTCCTTCATCGACACCCGGCGGGCGTAGCGTTCCTCTTCCCGGCGGTGTTGGTAGGTGTCGAGAATTTTTTCGATATGCTCCGGCGTCAGGACATTCTGGCGCTTGCCCTTCTCGAAGTGGTCGGCGGCGTTGATGAAAAGCACGTCGTCGGGCTTCTTGCATTTTTTTAGCACGAGGACGCAAACCGGAATGCTCGTGGAGAAGAAAAGGTTGGCGGGGAGGCCGATGACCGTGTCGATGTGGCCGTCCTGGAGCAGCTTCGTGCGGATGCGTTCCTCGGCGCCGCCCCGGAAGAGCACCCCGTGGGGCAGAATGATGGCCATGACCCCTTCCGGCTTCAGGTAGTGGAAACCGTGCAGCAGAAAGGCGAAGTCCGCGGCGGATTTGGGCGCAAGACCGTGGTTCTTGAACCGCATGTCGTCGCCCAGGGCCTCGGTGGGCTCCCATCGGTAGCTGAACGGCGGATTGGCCACCACCGCATCGAACTTCGGCATCTTGGCCGGATTTGTCTCCCGGAGCGCATCCCAGTCGTTGGTGAGGGTGTCGCCGTGGTAGATCTGGAACTCCGAATCCTTCACTCCGTGGAGCAGCATGTTCATGCGCGCCAGGTTGTACGTGGTGATGTTCTTCTCCTGGCCGTAGATCTTGCCGATGCCCATTGTCCCCATGCGGCGGCGGACGTTGAGCAGCAGGGAACCGGAGCCGCAGGCGAAGTCGAAGACGCTTTCGAGGTTTTTGCGCCGACCGGTGGCCGGTTCCTGGCTGTCCAGCGTGACGATGCCGGAGAGGATGCTGGAAATCTGCTGCGGCGTGTAGAACTCCCCCGCCTTCTTCCCCGAACCGGCGGCGAACTGGCCGATGAGGTACTCGTAGGCGTCCCCCAGGGTGTCGCTGTCGGCGGAAAACTGCGCCAGCCCCTCGGCGATCTCTCCGATGATGGTGCAGAGCTTGGCGTTGCGGGCCACGTAGTCCTTTCCCAGCTTCTCCGAATTCAGGTTGATCTCCGAGAACAGACCGGCGAAGGTGCTGTCGAAGGATTCGTTCTCGATGTAGGAGAACCCCTTTTCCAGGGTGTGCAGCAACTCCCCGTTCTGGATCCGGGCCATCTCGGCGATGCTCCCCCAGAGGTACTCCGGCTTGATCACGTAGTGTGCCTTGCGGCGCATCTGTTTTTCAAACTCGTCGACATCGCCGGGGTTTTGGTCGTACCACACCGCCAAGGGGGGGCGACGGTCGCCTGGCGGCAGCTTCGGATAATCGGACATGAGCTCCTTCTGCGCCGCCCCGTCGTAGTTGTCCGACAGATAGCGCAAGAAAAGGAAGGAGAGCATGTAGTCCCGGAAGTCGTCCGCGTTCATGGCGCCGCGCAGTTGGTCGGCGATGGCCCAGAGGGTGGCGCCCAGTTTCCTTTTGTCTTGCTCGATCATGATTCCGCCTCCTTGCGATCCTTTATTCTGTGTTCCAGCGCTTTCAGCTCCGCCTCGTCCTGGGCGTCCGCCTCCTGGGCTTCTTGGGTTTTGCGGCGTTGCTCGTAGTCCAGAAACAGGGGGGTGACGTGCGACTCCACGCGGGCATGGCTCACCGATCCCGCCCCCGCCAACAGGGGAAAGCCGTTGGCCACGATGATCTGCGCCACGTTCTCGCGCCAGAAGGCCATGGTGGTCACCGTCTGCCGCTTGGCCCGCAGTTCGGCGGTTTCGAGAAAGATCACCACCAGACGGTTGAGCGTGTCGATTTCCTCCTCGGTGAGGTAGTTTTTGGCCACCAGAATGTCGTGCCTGCGCACCCGATGGCCCGTCCAGGCCCTCAGGCCGAAATGGGGATCCGCAGGGTTTGCGCGGTGGAGGACCATTTCGGCGGCGGTGCACTGGGTGACGGCATACAGCAGCATGTTCTGCACGGCGGCGAAAAACGTCTGGGTGGCCTGATCGGTCTTGTCGTAATCGGCGGCCAGGGCAAAGAGATCGCGCACCTTTTGATAGAAGCGCTTCTCCGAGGCGCGTATATCGCGGATGCGGGCCAACATCTCGTCGAAATAGTCCGGGCGACCGTCGGGGTTCTTCAGCCGCTCGTCGTCCATGACGAAGCCCTTGCGCAGATACTCCGCCAGCACGGTGCTGGCCCAGCGGCGGAACTGCACGCCGCGCGGCGAGCGCACCCGGTACCCCACGGCGAGAATGGCGTCAAGGTTGTAGAGCGTGACCGAGCGGCGCACCTCGCGCCCGCCCTCGGTTTGAACTACCGAGGATTCCTCGGCAGTTGCCGCGCGTTGCAGTTCGCCGTCGGCGTAGATGTTTTTCAGATGCAGGCCGATAGTGTCCGGCGAGACATCGAACAATTCGGCCATTTGCCGCTGGCTGAGCCACACCGTGCCCCGATGGGCCCGCAACTGCACGTGGGCGTGGCCGTCTTCGCTGGTGTAGAGGATGAGCTGCGTCATGCGGGGACCTCGTCCGACACCGGGAAAAGCTGCTGCATCAGGCCCTTTTTGTGGGTCTTGAGGGCGTCGAGTTTCTGGGTCTCCAAGGCGATGAGGTCGTCGAGGGAGGAGAGGCAGTCGGCGATTTTTTGTTGTTCGGCAATAGCAGGGGGAACTGGAACGGGCAATG
>CALMLW010000257.1 GCA_937868015.1 uncultured Synergistaceae bacterium
ATGAGGCTCGCCATGGCAAAGGGAGAGGAGCAATCCATGCGGATCTTGCCGTCGGAGTCCAAGGTCATGAAGCTAAAGGTGGGATCCACCCGGCGGTTTACCACCTCTAGATCCAACCCCCAGCGTGCCGCCAGGGGATCCCAGAAGGCGATGCCCGATCCTCCCATGGGATCCACCCCCAGGCGGAGACCCGCCGCCGCCACCGCTTCAAGGTCCACCACGTGGCCCAGATCCTCCACGTAGGGGGTGACGTAGTCGTGGGGGCGCACGCCGGAAGCGCAGAGCGCCCGCTTCAGGGGAAGGCGCTTCACCCCCGCCAGATTTTCTCCCAACAACTCGTTGGCCCGATCCTGGATGCGTTTTGTCACCTCGGGAGAAGCGGGCCCCCCCGAGGGGGGGTTGTACTTAAAGCCCCCGTCCTCGGGGGGGTTGTGGGAGGGGGTGATGACCACCCCATCTCCGGGAAGGGCGGGGTGATCCCGGTTCCAGGTGAGGATGGCGTGAGAGATCACCGGCGTGGGGGTGTAGCCGAAGTTTTCCTGATAGCGCACCTCCAGCCCTGCGGCGGCGAAGACCTCCAGGGCGGTGAGCAGGGCGGGCTCGGAAAGGGCATGGGTGTCCATGCCGAGAAAGAGAGGACCCCGAAGCCCCTCTTCCGTGCGGTACTCCGCGAGGGCCTGGGCCATGGCCAGTACGTGGGCTTCGTTGAAGCTCCCCCGCAACGAGGATCCCCGGTGCCCCGAGGTGCCAAAAGACACCCGCTGGGCCCCATCTCCCACGTCGGGGTATCGGGTGTAGTATGCCGCCACCAGGCGGGGAACGTTCACCAACATGTCGAGGGGTGCGGGCTTACCTGCCAGAGCGTGCATCTCTCTCCACCTCCATTTCTTTTTTGCCACGTCCCATCCGTTGCCCCATTTCCCCCGGCGAAGGGGGGTGCCCCCGGAGAGATCTTCCGCCAGGGGCATCCCCGACGCCGGGACACGCGCACTTCCCGGATTTTTTCCCGAGAGGCCCCTTGCGGCACGTGGCCCCTTCCCGGAAGCCCCCGCCCCCTTAGGGGCGGAGATCCGGTTCCGGGGGATCCCATCGCCCCAAATCCACCAGGCTCCACAGCACGCCGACCATGAGGAAAAGATCCGCCACGTTGAGAAAGATCGGGGCACCGCCCCAGGGAGGACAGACCCCCAGATAGTCCAGCACTCCCCCTTCGGTCCACCGCTCGAAGGCGTTGCTCAGGGCCCCTCCCCAGCAGAAGGCCCAGGCTCCCGAAGAGAGGCGGCGGCCGCACCACGCCACCAGACATCCCAGCACGAGGACCCCGCCCCCCGCCAGGAGGGCCCCGGGAAGGGCCTCAGAAAAGAGGGAAAAGGCCAGCCCTTTGTTGAACACCAGAGCTCCCCGCAGGGCCCCCCCGGTAAAGACCCCGGGAGAAAGGGCGCCCGTGAGGAACCCCCACCGGAACCCTTGGGCCAGAGCCGCCAGAAGAACTCCCCCCAAAAGCCCCCCCAGAAAGGGCCTCGCGCCGCCGCCCCGGCGACGGGTCCTGCGGGGCACGGAGAACGCGGCCCGAGACCAGGGGGCGGGGAGGGGGCGCCGCTGCCGCAAGATCTCCTCGGAGCGCTCTCTTCGGAGGGCCTCCGGATCCAGGAGAGGAGGAAGGGGTTCCCCCATGGTTACGCGAAGAACGCCGCATCCGAGCCCCCAAGGCGCTGGCGGCGCAACAGGAGCTCCATCTTCTCGAAGGGAACGGGGGGACTGTAGCGGTAGCCCTGAAAGAGGAGATCGCTCCCCATGGCCCGCAGCGCCCGTTCCTGGGCTTCGGTCTCCACCCCTTCGATCACGGCACGAAGGCCCAATCCCTGGGCAATGGCCAGAATACCCCGCACCAGGGCCTCATTTTTCCCATGGTCAGGAATGTGGTCCACGAAAGATTTGTCTATTTTTAGTCCATCAATGGCGAAGTCTCGAAGATAGCTGAGCGAGGAATACCCCGTGCCGAAATCATCGATGTAGAGGATAATTCCTAGTTTTTTCAGTTCTCGGAAGGTGGCCGTCGCCCGCTCCCAATCCTGCAGGATGGTGTTTTCCGTGATCTCCAGCGCCAAGGTCCCCGGGGGTAGGAAGAACTCTTCCATCTGTTCCGCCACCAGCTCCCACAGCGACGAGCGGTAGAGCTGCACCGCCGATATGTTCACCGACATCTCTAGGGGGCCCAGTCCCGCGTCAAGCCATTGGCGGGCCTGGGCACAGGCGGTGCGCAGCACCCAGGCCCCCAGAGGAACGATGAGCCCCGTCTCCTCCGCCAGGGGAATGAAATCTCCGGGAGAAATGAGCTTGCCGTCCTGCCCCCGCCATCGCACCAGGGCCTCCACGCCAAAGATCGCTCCGGACTCGGGCCGCACCTGGGGTTGGTAGTGCAGACAGAAATCCTCCCGGGCCACCGCCCGGCGGAGCCCCGTCTCCAGGTCAAAGCGCTTGCGGGCCGACCGGTTCATCTCCTCGGTGTGGAAGGAGTACGTGTCTCCCCCTCCGGCCTTGGCCTGGTTCATGGCTCGGTCCGCCGCCCCCGTGAGGGCGACGGTGTCCTGCCCGTCGTCGGGGAAAAGGGCGATGCCGATGCTGGCGGTGAGGTAGATCGAAAAGCCCCCCGCATCCACGGGAGTTTTCAGGAGCTCCAGCACTTCGGTGGCAATACGGGCCAGCTCCTTGGGGTTTTTGGGGGAGGGCACCAAGAGCCAGAACTCGTCCCCCCCCGTGTGGCTCACCGTCCTCCCCTCCCCCGCAAAGCCCTGGAGGCGGCGCCCCATCTCCATCAGCACCCGATCTCCCGCCACATGACCGAGGCTGTCGTTTACCGATTTAAATCGGTCTAAGTTGAGAAAGAGCATCCCCACCGTGCCCAGGCTCTGCCGGGCGTGGTCAATTTCCACCGCCAGGAGGTTTAGGAATAGGGCACGATTGGGCAACCCCGTGAGGCGGTCGTGATAGGCCTGGTGTTCGATCTGGGCCTCCTGGGCCTTGATCTGGGAGAGGTCACTGAAGACCGACACATAGTGCGTGATCTCTCCCTCCGTGTTCCGCAACGCGTGGATGGCGAGCCATTCGGGGTAGACCTCGCCCCCTTTGCGGCGGTTCCAGATCTCTCCTTCCCACTTACCCACGCTCCGCAGGGCCTGCCACATGTGGCGATAGAAGGTCGCGTCGTGGTGATGGGACTTGAGAATCCGGGGATTGTGCCCCAGAGCTTCCTCCCGGGAGTACCCCGTGATGCGGGAGAACGCGGCGTTCACCGTCTCAATGCTGCCTGCGGCATCGGTGACCACGATGCCCTCCTGGGCGCTCTCGATGATCTTTTCCGCCAGGGCCAGGTCGCTCTTCGCCGATTGCAGGGGCGTGAGATCTCGTAAAAGGAGCCCTATTTTCCCCTGCCCCACGGGGAAAAACCGAGCCTCGAAGTGGCGCGCTCCTCCGTCAAACTCCAGATCGTATTCAAAACGTACCAAGCCTCCACCTCGCCGCACCGCGTCGAGGGCGGCCTCACATCGCCGGGCCATCCCCGGTGGAAGGCCGGGGATGGCCCCCAGGGGGCGCCCCAGGATCTCTTCCGGGGGAACCAAGAGGAAAAAATACCTCCCCCGCCGAAGGTCTTCCACCACCCCCTTGTCGTTCATGAGAAAAAAAGCATCGGGCAGGGCCGACAAAAAGGACCCGCTTCGATCGTCGGACCATCCGTCACGCTCCGGCGATGGGGAAGGCAGGGCTCCGGCGGGGCTCCTGATCCCCACCACCAACGCTCCTCGGTGCCCCGAAGCCAAGGTTACGGGGAGCGCAGCGCCCTTCCACCTGCGCCCTCCCGCCCGAAAGGACACCTCCTTCCCCCGGAGATCCCGCACCGCTTCCCGTACTTCCCGGCGAAGGGCTTCCGCCCCCTCCACCGCGTGGACAAAGGCCCCTTCGGGGTCTGATTCGGCATAAATCGACGATCCCAAACCCCCCAGACGGACACAGCGCCCCTCGTCGTCCAACACCAGGAAGGGAACTCCCGCCCACTCCTCCCAATCCAGGCCCCCCCCCTCCCGGGGGGGCTCGAAGACTTTCCCGTCATCTTCGGCCACGATCGTTCCCCTCCCCTCGCTTCCGGGGGATCTCTCCGCTTGACCGCCCCCTGCTGCGGATGTAGGCTGATTCCACGGCTCATCCTTGGGAGGGACCCCATGCACCGCACGTCCGGAGTGGTCTTTCGACTCGCCCTAATAACCTTCTGCGTCTTTGGCTTCGCCAACGCGTACTTCTTGCTGGCGTCTTTTTTGGAACTCCGGGGATTTTCTCCCGCCACCACGGGCCTTATGGTCAGCGCCTTCTACGGTACCACCTTGATGACCCGCCCCCTGGCGGGGAGCTGCATCGAGCGACGAGGCACCCGTTTCACCCTCCTGGCGGCAGGGGGATGCGCCCTCTTGGGGAGCGGGGGGTTGATGCTCTTCTCCTCCGCCCCGGGGATCTTTTGCTGTCGGGTGGTGTCAGGAATCGGCTTCAGCCTCGGCACCGTGGCTCTGGCGGCCTACCAGGGGCTGGCCATCCCCCCGGAAGAACGGGGCAAGAGCTTCGCCCTCACCGCCATCGGATCCATCGTCACCATGCTGGTGGTGGTTCCTCTGGGGGAGGGGCTCATGGGCGCCGGATACCCCCTGGGATACCTGGCCCTGCCCCCCCTGTTGGCCCTGGGGACCATCGCCCTGGGAGGAAGCCTGCCCCCCCTGAGCGCCTCACAAGTGCCCCCCTCCTGGGGCACCTGGAGGGACCTCCTGGGCCTTCGGAGCTATCGATGGATCCTGGGGACGGCCCTGTGCTTCTCCCTGGCGGACGCTTCAGTGCTCTTTCTTTCGACCCTGGTGGGCGAGGCGGGGCTCTCCGCTTCGCCCTTCATGGCCGCCACCGCCGGGGGGGCCGTCCTGGCCCGCACCCTAGGGCTCCGGATCATGACGCCCGCCAGGCGTCCCTCTCTGGCGCCCGCCGCCGCCGCCCTCATGGGCCTCGCTGTGGGGCTACTTCCCTGGGCCCATTCCGCCGCCCTGCTGACTTTATTCGGCATCCTCTTCGGCGTGGGGGTGGGTTTTGCCTACCCGGTGAACCTCGCCCTGGTGGGAGATCTCCTTCCGCCGGCCCTGGGCCCCAAGGGCTCTGCAGGGCTTCTTTTCGCCATGGACCTCTGTTGGATGGCGGTGCCCCTGGGGCTGGGAGCCGCCACGCCCCTGATGGGGCTCTCCCGGGCCTACACGATCTTCGCCCTGGTCATCGTGGCGGGGGCCTTCCTTCTGGCCCTGCCGCTCCGGGGTCCGAAGCGCTCCTAACCGGAGCACGATCTCTTGGCGGCCTTATTCTCGTACATTTTCCCGTCCGCTTCGGCGACCAGGGCATCCAGGGAGATCCCCTGAACCTTCTGGGCCACGGCAAACCCCACGCTCATGGCCAGGCGATAGGGACGGGAAGACCGCCCGTGGCAGAGCTCCAGATTCCGCTCCAGGCGCGCTTTCACCTGGGCGCACGCGCTCTCCCCATCCCACTTCTCCCCCCGGTCCTGTACCATGAGCACGGCGAACTCGTCTCCGCCGATCCGGGCCAGGAGGTCGCTCTCCCGGAAGGTCTTTTTCAACACCTCCGCCGCCTCTCGGAGCACCTGATCTCCCTCTTCGTGCCCCAGGAGGTCGTTCACCTGCTTGAAGTTGTCCAGGTCCGCAAAAAAGCATACCACCGCCAAGTCCATGCGCTCCGCCAGGCTGAGGCGACCGGGGGCAATCTTAAAAAAACCCCGCCGGTTGAAAAGCCCCGTGAGGGCATCCGATACGGCCTCGACTTCCAACCGCTCCCGCAATCGCACGGTTTCGGTGACATCTCGGATGGTGGCCAGCATGACCCCTTCTCCGTCCCAGTTGGACCGCACCACCCTCATGTCCCCCACCGCGTTTCCCCCCTGGGAAGAGGGTAGGCTCACCTCCCGGGAGCCCTCCCCTCCGATGGGGATCCAAAAGGGTTTTCCCGTCACGGCGCTGGCGTCACAGTCGAAAAGCACCTCCGTAGCGGGGTTCACGTAGCGCACCAGGCCATCCGCCCCCACCACCACCACCGCGTCCCCCGTGGTTTCCATGAGGGTCCGGAAGTTCGCCTGGGTGCGCTTGATCTCTTCCAGGGCCTCCCGGTAGTCTCCCCCAAGTTTGGCGAGCTGGGTGCTCTGGAGCACGGCGGCCTCGAAGGTGGAAAGCAGCAGGTCGATGATCTGGATGCGGTCCGCCGTGAGCTTATGAAATTGTCCCGCGAAGAACACTTCCACGGACATCTGGGCATGCCCCGCCTGGCGCAGGCCTTCGTTGGCCAGGATGTGATAGAGTCGTCCCAGGAGATGGGCGTCGTCGTAAGGCTTGGTAAGGAAGTTATCCGCCCCACACTGGAGCCCCTGGATCACGTCCCGGGGGTCGGAAAGGGAGGTCAGGATGACCACGGGAATGTGCCTAAGACCGGGATCGGCCTTGATCTGGCGGCACATCTCGTAACCGTCCATCTCAGGCATCATGACGTCCGTGATGACCACGGCGGGGCGCCTCTTTCGGGCCTGGTCCAACCCCTCCAAGCCATTCCGGGCCAAGGCCACACCGTAGCCATTCCCTTTCAGAAGGCGTTCCAGTCGCTTCGCCTGAGTAAGGCTGTCCTCCACCACCAAGATCTCGGAAGTCCTCTTGCGATGCTCTATGGTCCTGTCAATGTCCGCCGAAGATCCCATCCCTTCCCCACCGTAGATCGTGCCGTCCATTCCGTGTCCCACCTTTTATCTCAGCTTCTTTTGTGCCATCTTCGCCGACGACGCTCCGGCGGCCTCCTTCGTTCCTTACCGGCAATCCGGATCCCCTATCTTCTGGCTTAAGGGGCTCCCTTCCGGTCCGCTCCCTCCGCCATCCTCACCAGGACCCGGGCCACGCCTTGGGGGGAAAGGACATGGGTCGCCCCATCCCGCCGCACCGCTTCTCCCGGCATGCCCCACACCACGGCGCTTTCTTTGTCCTGGGCAAAGGTCACGCCGCCCCCGGCTCGGATGAGGCCGAGCTCCTCGGCCCCATCGATCCCCATGCCGGTGAGCAGCACCCCCACGGCCCCCGGGCCATATACCCGGGAAAGGGATCGAAAGAGCCGGGACACGGAGGGGCGCACCCCGTGCTCCGGCGGCTCCTGGCTCAGGACCACCACTCCCCCCCCTCGCACCTCCATGTGGTTCCCCTCGGGGGCCACGAGGGCCCTTCCGGGGAGGATCTCTTCCCCATGCCGGGCCAGGCTCGCCGTCAGAGGGATGGCCTCATTGAGCCACCGAACAAATCCCTCGGAAAACCCCTGGGTCATGTGTTGCACCACCAGCACCGGCCAGGGAAAGGTCGGGGGCAGACCCCCAAGGAGATGACGAAGGGCCATGGGGCCCCCTGTGGAGGCTCCCAGCGCCACGACGCGAGAATTCATCCCCTTTGCCAAGGGACGCAGCGAAGGCCCCACCCCCCTCTCCATGGACCTCGGGGGCCCCATTTCTCTGGGAGTGACCGCCGGGCTCCGGGGGCGGAGCAGTTTTACCCGGGCCTCGGCGGCCTGATGCACCGCATTGATGAACTCCTCCACCTCCTCCGGGGCATCCATCTTCGGAGTGGAGACAATGGCCACCGCCCCCGCCTCCATGGCCCGGAAGGTCTCTTCCACATCCTCGGGCTCCCAGCAGGCGCTGACGATGACTATGGGCACGGGGGCCGTCTCCATGATGCGCCGGGTGGCTTCAAACCCTCCCATGCCGGGCATGTGAATATCCATGGTGACTACGGATACGGCGTGATGCGCGAGGAAGGCGCAGGCCTCTTCTCCATTGGCCACCTTTCCCACCACCCGAAAGGCCCCATCACTTTCCAAGAGGTGCGCCAGGTGCTTTCTCAACAGCGCCGAGTCTTCCACGATGAGGACTTCTTTCACGGGATTTCCCGGCAAAGCCATGGCGTCCCCTCCCTTCCCGTCGATTTAGTTTTCACCCCGTAGAAAAGCTCACCTCCAAAGGCTCCTCGGATAATCGACCGACACGCCCTCTGAGATGTTGGTCCGGCCTTATCTTTTCCGCAGGGCCCCGGATCGCCTCAGATCAGACGACCAAGGACGTCCAAAAGGTTTCCTTGATCAAAGCTGCTTTTAACTATATAGGCATTCGCCCCCGCCTCCGCTCCCCGTTCCCGGTCTTCTCGAGACTCCAACGAGGTGATGAGCACCACGGGGATCTCCGCCCACCGGGGTTCTCCCCGTACTCGGGCGGTGAGCTCGAAGCCGTTCATCCGGGGCATTTCCACGTCCGACACCAGGGCTGCATAGTCCTTTTCTCCCAGGGCCTCCCAGGCCGCCGCCCCGTCCACCACGGCGGTGACGTCGTATCCCGCCGTGGTGAGGATGTTTTTTATCAGGGTTCGCGAGGTGATGGAATCCTCGGCCACCAGGACGGCGGGGCGCTCCCGAGGAGCTCCTTCCTCCGGCGAAAATCGGGAAAGGGGGGCGTTCTTCAGGACAGCCTGGATCAAATCCGACGGGTTCAACACCGGCACCACGGCCCCCGAGCCGAGCACCGTGGCCCCCGCCACAAATCGCACCCGCACCAGTTGGGGCCCCAGGGGTTTGAGAAGTATTTCTTGCTCGTTTTCCACCCCATCCACCTCAAGGGCCAGGGGCGTCTCCCCCGTACTCAAAATCACCAACGTCCTCCCGGGACGGCGGGACGCCCCCATCACCCTCGGCAGGATCCCCGCCACCTTATCGTCGCTCTGTTCCGGTAGTCCCAGCACCAAGCCCAGGCGGAAACAGGACATGGGCTCCCCTTGAATCACCACCACCTCACGATTCTCCACCCGACGGAAGCTCTCTTCGCCCACCCGCGTCACCCGCCCCACCTGGGCCGTGGGTACCACGAAGATCCTTCCCCACTCCCGTACCAGGACCCCTCGGAAGGTGGCCAAAGTCAGGGGAAGGGAGATGCAAAAGGTCGTCCCCTGGCCCGGCGTGGAATCCAGGGTGAGGCGTCCTCCGAGGCGTTCCACCCCCTCTTGGACGATGGCCATGCCGAGCCCTCTCCCGGAAAGGCTGGTAATGATGGGGCTGGTGGAAAAACCCGAACGAAAGATCAGCCGAAGGGCGGAGCCCCGATCCAGCGCCTGGGCCTCGTGGAGGGAGATGATCCCCGCCTTGACCGCCCCCTCCCGCACCTTATCCGGGTCGATGCCCCGGCCATCGTCTTTCACCATGAGCTCCACCCGGCTCCCGCTCTCCCGGGAAACCAGAAGCGACAGGGTGCCTTTCTCGGGCTTCCCTTGGGCCCGGCGCTCCCCGGGCCTTTCCATGCCGTGATCCATGGCGTTACGCACCAGATGGATCAGGGGGTCTTTCAGCCCTTCCAGGATACGCTTATCTACCTCGATGTCGTCTCCGTGGATCTCCAAATCCACGGCCTTGTCCAGATCCCGGGCGATGTCCCGCACCATTTTGGGAAAGCTCTGGAGCATCGAGGAGAAAGGACGGAGCAGGGCTTCCCGGGTGCCCTCCTGGAGATGACGAATCAGCGTCCCCGCTTCGGAGGCGTCCATCACCAGGGATTTCCTGAGATGGCCCAAGGCATCTTCCACCTCCCGGAGGCGACGGCGGTACTCCCGCCGCGCCTCCTCCGAGGGACCCGGGGCTCCTTCTTCCCGGCGTCCCTCTTGATCAGCCTTTTCCAAGTCCTTTTTCCAAGCCGAAAGCGAGGCGATGACGCCTTCCAGATCTTCTGCCCGTTGATGAAGAGCCAACTTTACGGAGATGAGCTCCTCCGCCTGGAGGAGCAGGGCGTCTAACCTCGCGGCGCTGATGCGGATGGTCTGGGACGCCCCCCCTCGAACCGCCGAAACCACCTCGACCTCCGGGACTCCGGCGACGAGGGGAGGGGGCATGGGGGCTTCAGGGAAAGCCGGTGGATGGATCACCCCGGGATCTCCCGCCTTGAAAAGGCCTTCGCCCCCAGGAGAAGGGGGCAAAGGGGCCTTCCTGCGGCCCTCCTCTCCCGTTTCCTTCCCGGGCCCCCGTCGCGCCTCCGTCAGCATTTCCAGCTCTCTGACGAGGCTCCCGTCAAGCCCCTGCCCTTCTCCTTCCGCCACCATGCGCCCCACAGCGTCGACGCTGCGCTGCAGCACGTCGAAATCCTCGGCCCGGAGGAAGAGGAGACCCTTTTTTAGAGCCGATAGGACGCCCTCCATGGCCTGGCACAGCGTGGCCACCAGGGGCATCTGCACGGCATGGGCCGCCCCCTTGAGGCTATGGGCCGCTCGGTAGACTTTTTCCACCACCGGATGAGCCGGGTCTTTTTCCAGTTCAAGAAGGCCCGACACGATGGTCTGGAGGTGCTCTTCCGCTTCCAGGGAAAAGTCGCGGCGGAGCTCCTCCAGGAACGCCTCCTCCGACGAACGACCCTGTGGCGTCACGGGCCCACCCCCTTAGTCCCGGGCCCCGGGCAAAGGGCCATCGTCTTCTGTCGGGGATCTTTCGCCCCGTGTTG
>CALMLW010000258.1 GCA_937868015.1 uncultured Synergistaceae bacterium
CGCCGCACCTCTTCCAAGGCCACGTCCTGCCCCAGGGCGGGGCGATAGGGGCGGTGGGACTGCATGGCCTCCACCACGTCCGCCACGCAGAGGATGCGGGCCTCCAGGAGGATTTCGTCCCCGGAAAGACCCCGGGGATACCCCGATCCATCCAGGCGTTCGTGGTGTTGCCGGACCATCTCCTGCAGGGGCCAGGGAAAGGGCACCGTCTGGAGGGCCTCCGCCCCCACGGCGGGGTGGGTCTGGATGAGGGCATACTCCAGGTCGGACAAGCGCCCGGGCTTGCTCAGGATCTCCGAAGGCACGTGGATCTTGCCGATGTCGTGGATCAGGGCGGCCATGTATACTCCCTCGCTGCGCCTTTCCCCCAGCTCCAGGCGCTCCGCCAGGGCCTGGGCCAGCTCCGCCACCCGGCGCTGGTGCCCCGCCGTGTAGGGATCGCGGATCTCCACGATGCTGGCCATGGCCCGGATGGTGCTCCGGAAGGAGTCGTGCATCAATTGGTAGTTCTTCTGTAGGGCCTGTTCGCGCTCCCAGAGGCGCCGTTGCATGGCATCGGCCTCGGTGAGATCATGCAATACCACCACGGTGCCCACCCGCCGGCCCTCCGCCAGGATCGGCGCGGCGTAGATCTGCACCCAAACCGGGGCGTCCCTTCGGGTCTCCAGGGCCAGGCGCTCGGCCTCTTGAAAGGGTTCTCGAAGATTTTCCAGACTTTTAAGAGGGTTGGGGCCCCCCTCCCAGGAAGAAGCCACCTTGAGGGCTTCGTCCAGGGGCATCCCCTGGGCCTCGCGCTCCGGCACCCCCAGGAGGGCTTCCCCCCGGGCGTTGAGGGTGCGAATTTTCCCCTCGGGATCTACGGTGAGCACTGCGTCACCGATGCTCCGCAGGGCCCCCGAAAGCCACGCTTCCCCCTCCTGGACCCGGGACTCCGCGTCGTGGCGATGGAGCGCCATGAGGATGGCCGCCAGCAAGGCCCGATCCTCCACGGGCTTGAGCACGTAGCCGAAGGGGCTCGTGGCCCGGGCCAGGGTGACGTCGTCCGAGTAGGCGGTGAGGAAGATCACCGGCACGTCGAGCTTCGCCCGGAGGAGCTCCGCCGTGACGATGCCGTCCTCATCCCCCCGGAGGTGGACGTCCATGAGGACCAGATCGGGGGGGTTGGCCATCGCCAGGGCCATCGCCCCATCGCTCCGGTCCGCCACCCCCGTCACCCGAAAGCCGTACCGCTCCAGTTTCTGTTTCAGGTCATGGGCAAAGATCATCTCGTCTTCCACGATGAGGATCTTTCTAGGGCTTTCCTCCATGGAGCCTCCCCCCTCTCCCCGCCGGAGATCTCTTCGGGTCCCGAAGCCCCGGCGGCGCCTCATCCCCTCCGGAAGGGGATCGTCACCCGAAAGGTGCTCCCCTGGCCCGGGGTGCTCTCCACGGAAATCTCTCCCCCCATGAGCTGCACCAGCTCCTGACACACCGCCAGCCCCAACCCCGTGCCGGGGTAGCGCCGCACGAAGGAGCGGTCCAACTGCTCGAAGCGGCCGAAGATGACTTCCCGCCCCTCCTCCGGGATGCCGATCCCCGTGTCTTCCACCTCCACGTCCAGGGTCACCACGTCTCCCCCATATCCCCGGGAAAAGAGGCGGAGCTCCACGCTCCCGGCCTCGGTGAACTTGAGGGCGTTGTCCAGGAGGTTGGACACCACTTGACGCAGGCGTCTCTCGTCCCCCAGGACTCGGCGGGGAAGGCCGGGCCCCGGGACATAGCGGAACTCCAGCCCCTTGCGCTGGGCCCGGGGGGCGTAGGCCGCCGCCGCCTTCTCCAAGGATCCCTGGGGGTCCATGGGGGAAAGGACCAGCTCCATCCTTCCCGCGTCGATCCGGGCGAGGTCCAACATGTCGTTCAGGATGGACAAAAGCCCCTCCGCCGAGGTCTTGATGACCTCCAGGAACTCCCGTTGCTTGAGAGAAAGCCCCGAGAGCTCCAGCAGGTCGGCCACGCCCAGCACCCCCGTCATGGGGGTGCGAAACTCATGGGCCATCATGGCGAAGAACTCGCTCTTGGCCCGGGACGCAGCCTCCGCCGCCGTCGTGGCGGCCCGCAGGGTATCTTCGTAGTGGATGCGGTCGGAGACGTCCCGCACCAGGTAGACGAACCCCGCGACCTTTCCGTCGTCCCCCGGGATGGGTTGCACCTTGATGTTCACCGGGGTCACGGCGCCGCTACGGGAGAGGAGGTTGCTGTCCTGAAGGGGACGACGCTCTGCGGGCCCCTCCACGGGGACGCTGTGGGCCACCTCGTCCACGGCCTGCCCCGAGGCCTCCGCCCCTTTCCATCCCGTGAGGCGCTCCGCCGCCGGGTTCATGAGCTGCACCCGCCCCAAACGATCCGTGGCGATCACGCCGTCGGGCAGGGCGGCCACGAGGGCTTCGAACCACCTCTTGGCGTCCCGCATCTCCCGGTCCGCCCGGGCCTTGGAAAGGGCCATGCGGAGGGTCACGTCGAGCTCCCGATCGTGCACGGGCTTGAGGATGTAGCCGTAGGGCGCCGTCTTCCGGGCCCGCTCCACCGTGTGATCCTCGGAGTAGGCGGTGAGAAAGACCACGGGACAACCCCTCTCCCGGACGATGACCTGGGCGGCCTCGACGCCGTCCATTTCATCCTTGAGGTGGATATCCATGATGACCAGATCCGGGGCCTGTTCCCGCACCGCCCGGATCGCCCCCTCCCCCGTGGACTCGTGGCCGCAGACGACGTAACCCAGCCCCTCGAGGCACCCCGTCAGGTCCAGGGCCACAATGCTCTCGTCTTCCACCACCAGGATGCGCTCCCCTTGGGTAAAGAAATCTGGCTGCGCCATCGTGCGATCACCCCGCTTTCTTCATGACCTGGCCTAGACCAGATCCATCACGGCGGCGGCGATGCGGTCCAGGGAAAGGACCTTTTCCGCCGCCCCCAGGGCGATGGCCTCCTTGGGCATGCCAAAGACCACGCAGCTCTGCTCGTCCTGGGCGATGGTCCGAGCCCCCGCCTGGCGCATCTCCAGCAGCCCCTGGGCCCCGTCCTTGCCCATCCCCGTGAGGATCACTCCCACGGCGTTGGCTCCGGCAAAGCGCGCCACGGAGCGAAAGAGCACCTCCACCGCCGGACGCTGGTGGAAGACCAGGGGGCCATCCTTGACCTCCACGTAGTACTGGGCCCCGCTCCTTTTGAGGACCATGTGAAAGTTCCCCGGGGCGATGAGGGCCTTGCCTTGGCGCAGGAGCTCCCCGTCTTCGGCCTCCTTCACCTCCATGGCGCAGAGGGTGTTGAGCCGATCGGCGAAGGATTTGGTGAAAAACTGCGGCATGTGCTGCACGATCACCGTGGGGGGGGCATTGGCGGGCAGCCGGGAGAGCATGGCCTTGAGGGCCTCGGTGCCCCCCGTGGAGGCCCCGATGGCCAAGACCTTATTGGTGGTCTTCAGAAACTTCGCCGGCGAACCCGGGACCTGTCCCTCCCCCGGGGCCTTGGGGGCGCCGGCGGCCTTCCCCCGGGAAAGGCGCATCTGGGCCACGGCCTTGATCTTCTCGGCGAGCTGCTCGCTCATGTCCTTCACCGAATAGGACGACCCCGGTTTGGCCATGACCTCCGCCGCCCCCAGATCCAGGGCCCGAAGGGCCGTCTCGGAGCTCTCCCGGGCCAAGGAGCTCACCACGATGACGGGCATGGGGCGGTGAGCCATGAGCTTTTCCAGGAAGGTGAGGCCGTCCATGCGGGGCATCTCCACGTCCAGCAGGAGCACGTCGGGGTTGAGCTGGACGATCTTGTCCCGGCCTATGATGGGGTCGGGGGCGGTGCCCACCACCTCGATCTCCGGATCCCGGGCGAGCTCCTCGGTGAAGATCCGGCGCACCAACGCCGAATCGTCGACGACGAGGACGCGGACGCGCTTATCTGCCATACCAATCCGTCTCCCTGATGCGTTCGATTTTGTACACGGCGATCTCCCCCGAAAAGGTCGAAAAGGCCACTTTTCTTCCTAGCAGTCCCCCCACGTCCCGGGAGACCACCGCCACCCGGGCCCGGGCCAGGATCTCCTCCGCCAGGGCCACGTTTTCGTCGCCGATGGTGCTGCCGAGCGATGGGTTCGCCCCCCCTCCCACCAGGTGGGCCCGGAGATCCTCCCGCTTCGCCCCGAGCCCCACCAAAAGACGCAACAGGTGGGGCACCGCCTGGGCTCCGAAGGCCGCCCCCCCCGCCCCCTCCAGGGCCCGGGGGTAGATCTGGTGGCTCATACCCCCGCACCCCCGCCGGGGATCCCAGGCGCACACCGCCACGCAGGAGCCGAGCACGGTGAACACCCGGTAGGGCTCGTCCGAGACGAAAATCTGCCCCGGCTGGAGGAAAAACCTCCGTTCCGCTTCGCGAGGCTCCATCACCGCACCACCCGGGGGGCTAGATCCTTAAGGAACGTCAAATCCCAGATCCCGCACCGCCGAAAGGATCTTTTCCCGCCGAATGGGCTTCACCAGGTAGGCGTCGCACTGCCCCCGGAAGGATTTTTTTACGTTATCGAAATCCCCCAGGGCCGTGATCATCACCACCTTCACCGCATCCAACCCCCAGATGCCGTGCTCCTGTTCGATGCCCCGAATGTGCTCTAGGGTCTCGTGGCCATCCATCTTGGGCATCATGATGTCCAAAAAGATGCAGTCGTAGGGCTCGTCCCGCTCCAGGGCGTCGCGGAACTTGTCCACCGCCACGAGGCCGTTTTCCGCCACGTCGGCGCTCCCCACCGAGAGCAGGATCTCCTGAATCACCATGGCGCTGATGTGATCGTCTTCCACCACCAGGACGCGCACCCCCATCCCCCTCCTCTCCTGAAAACCCATCGATCATCGCATGTATATGGTGGGTTGAACGTACTTGAAGCGATGCCTTTTCCCTATGAGGCTCTCGGAGTGGCCGATGAAGAGAATCCCTCCGGGGGCCAGGGCCTGGTACATCTTGTCCACCAGCTCCTGCTGCACCTCCGCCGAGAAGTAGATCATGACGTTGCGGCAGAAGATCATGTCCAGGGGTTGGCGAAAGGGAAAGGGGTCCGCCAGGTTGAAGAGGCGAAAGACCACCCGATGGCGGAGCTCCGGCTTCACCGCAAAGCCCCCGGCGGTGCGCACAAAGTACTTTTGGATGTAAAGGGGCTCCACGTCCTGTCGGATGTCGGCCCGGTACTCCCCCGCCACGCCCTGGGCCAAAGCCCCCCGGCTCACGTCGGTGGCCAGGATCTTGAAGGACGCCCGGTCTCCCAGGGCCTCCGCCAACACCATGGCCAGGGTGTAGGGTTCCTCCCCGGTGGAGGCGGCGGAGCTCCAGGCCCGGAGCTCCCGCCGCCTCAGGATGCGGGGATTGGCTTCCAGAATGTCGTCGATATGGCGGCGGATGTGGTCGAAGTGGTTCCGCTCGCGAAAAAAGTTCGTGGTGTGGATGGTGATGTCGTCCACGAAGGCCATCCACAGCTCTTGGGAATCTCGGTGGGTCAAGAGGTCGAAGAACTCCTCGTAGGATTCCATCCCCTCCCGGCGCATGTGCCTGGAGATCTTAGCCCGCAACATCTCCCGCTTTTCTTCCTTGTAGACGATGCCAAAGCGCTGGTAGATCAGATCGGCAAAGCGGCGAAACAGGGCGTCGGAAAACTTCGCTTCGGGGATGGCCACGGGGACTCACCTCTTCTCTCGCGCTCCCCTCAACCTCTTAGTTCTTCACCCCTCACTCCCCGCAGCGGGCCTAGAAGTCCTGGAGGTCATCGTCCAGGGGGATGACGTCGTCCGGGTTCACCACATTGGTGTGGCCGCTTCCCCCCTTGGCCGGGGTCCCTTGCGGGCCCTTTCGCCCCTGGGGTCGCCCCGCTCCCCCCTCTTTGCCTCGCCCTCCCGGAAGGGCCGCCTGGGGCGAACGCCCCCTGAGGGCCGGCGAAGAACGATGGGGGGCCGCCCCCAATCCCGCCGACGCCCCGACGCCGTGCACCAGGACCAAGAGCCCCTGCACCGCTTCCTTCATGCTCTCGGCCTGGGCCGAAAGTTCCTCGGAGGCCGAGGCGCTCTCCTCGGCGTTGGAGGCGGTGCTCTGGGTCACCTGATCCATCTGGGAGATGGCCTTGGTGATCTGCTCGATCCCCTGGGCTTGCTCCGAGCTGGCCGCCGTGATCTCGTCCACCAGCTCGCTCACCTTGCGGGCCTCGTCGGCGATGGTTTCCAGGGAGCCCTTTACCTTCACCGCCACGGCCACCCCCGACTCCGAGAGGGCGATGTTGCGCTCGATGATGGAGGCGGTGTCTTTGGCCGCCTGGGCGCTGCGCTGGGCCAGATTTCGCACCTCCTCCGCCACCACGGCAAAGCCCATCCCCGCCTCTCCCGCCCGGGCCGCCTCCACGGCGGCGTTCAAGGCCAGGATGTTGGTCTGGAAGGCGATTTCGTCGATGACTTTGATGATCTTGGCGATCTCGTCGCTGGACTTCTTGAGATCCCCCATGGCGGTCATCATCTCGGTCATCTCCTGGTTGCCCCCCTCGGCGGCCTCCATGGCCTGCTTGGAGAGCATGGCGGCCTGCTTGGTGTTCTCGTTGTTCTGGCGCACCATGGAGGCCGATTGCTGGAGCGTCGCCGAGGTTTCCTCGATGGAGGCGGCGAGCTCCGAACTGTCCTCGGCGAGCTGCTGGCTGGCCCCCGAGAGCTGCTCCGAGGCGGAGGCCACCTGGGACGAACCCTCGGAGAGGACCTCGGCGATGCGGCTCACCGGCTTGGTGATGGATAGGGTGATGACGAAGGCCAAAAGCATCCCCAGCCCCACCGCCACCGCCAGCCCCACGATCATGATCAGAGACGACGAGGCCAGATCCTCCACGGAGGACTTGGTGATTTCCTGGATGTGCTCCACCCCTCCCCGGGCCGTGGCCTGGGCCGCCTCGGACACCTTCTCTCCCACCGCCGTCCGTTGGGCGTTGACTTCTTGGAGGGCCTGCCAGGTGGTGGCCAGATCCGACACGGCCCCCTGGTACCCCTTGGCGGCGCCTTCCATGGCGGCGAGTTGGCGGAGGTTCACGTCCTGGACGGTGATGGCCCGGATATCCTCGATGGCCTTAAGGATCTTGTCGAAGAGCGGCAGGGCCTCGACGATGATCTTGGGATCCCGGAGCCCCTGGGCGTGCCACGCGACGATCCGCACTTCGTCTCCCCGGTCGAGGAGGTCGTTCGCCCGGGTGATCTTCACCAGCCGGTCCTTGGCGGCGGCCGTGTCGTTCTGGAAGAGGTGCTTTTCCATGGCGCTTTCCTGGCTTTCCAGGTAGGCCCGGCCGTTTTCCATGAAGATCTTCGCCTGGGCGTCCATGCGCTGGCGGATCTCTTTCATTTTACCGATGAGGGCCACGGTCTCTCCCATGAGCTTCTCGTAGGTCCCCAGGGATTGGGTTACTTCCTCCGCGTTGCGGCGGAGCACCACCAGTTGGGGGTAGCGGTCGGCGAGATCCCGGGCATCCTTCAGGGCCTCCTTGGTCCTGGTGAGGTGTCCCGCCCCGGCGGTATGGTAGGATTCGTCTTCGGTGAAGCCATACCCCCGCATCTCGTACATGAGCTGCTGGCTCCGGCGCTCCACCTGGGTGGCCGTCGTCACTTCCGGCACGTACTGCTCGGCAAGGGCCGTGACGTCCTGGCCGATCTGACGCATGTTATAGACCGCCGTTCCCCCCAGGGCCACGGCGATGAGGAGCACCATCACGAAACCAAAGGTGATCTTGACGGCGAGCTTTGCATTCCGGAACATGGCCTACACTCCCTTCATTTCCCGCACGGTCTCCAGCTCCTCCACGCTCAGCACCTTTTCGATGTCGAGGAGCATCACCACCTTGCCCTTCACCTTCCCCATGCCAAGCAGAAAGCTCACGTCCAGGGAGCCGCCGTACTGAGGCGGGGGCTCGATTTCCCCCTCGGCGATGGTCACCACTTCGGAAACCGCGTCCACCACCACCCCCATGGTGCGCCCCCGGCCCCCTATCTCCACCACGATGATGCACGTCCGTTCGGTGTAGGGGCGTTCTTCCATGGAGAACTTGAGCCGAAGGTCCAAAAGGGGGATGATCTTCCCCCGGAGGTTGATGACCCCCTTGATGCATCCGGGCATCCGGGGCACCATGGTGATCTCCATCATGCCGATGATCTCTTTCACCTTGGCGATGGAGATGCCGTACTCCTCTCGTCCCAGGGGAAACGTCAGGTACTTGCCACCTAAGCTCTGCACTCGACCTCACCTCCGTACTTGAAAAGGGCCTCCACGTCCAGGATCAGAGAGACCCGTCCATCCCCGAGGATCGAGGCCCCGGAGACGAAATCCAGGCTCCGGAAGGCTTCGTTCAGAGGCTTCACCACTATTTCCTGCCGCCCCACCACGCTACGGACGGGAAGGGCCTTCACCCGGTTATCCAGCTCCAGCACCAACGCCAGGCGAACCACCTCGCGCCCCTCCCCGAAGGCCCGCCCCAGGACCTCTTCCACGGGGATGACGGAAATCAGTCGGTCCCGGACCCGCACCACGGCGTCGCGCCCCTGGACGCTGACCCAGAGATCGTCCGTCACCTGGAGGATCTGCTTCACCGCCAGGGTGGGGAGGATGTAGTGGATGCCGCCGATATCCACGATGGTGCCGTTCAAGATGGCCATGTTGATGGGGATCTTGAGGACGAAGGCGCACCCCTGCCCCGGGGTGTTGTGCACGTCCACCCTCCCTCCGATGCGGGAGATCTCGGTCTTCACCACGTCCATACCCACCCCGCGCCCGGAGACTCCGTCCACGGTCCCCGCCGTGGAAAAGCCGGGAAGAAAGATGAAACCCACCACTTCGTCCTCGCTCCGGCTCCCTCCGGGCTCCACCAATCCCCGCTCCACCGCCTTGCGGAGGACCTTCTCGGGGTCGATGCCCCCGCCGTCGTCCCGCACCTCGATGAACACGCTCCCCCGGCGGCTGTAGGCGCTCACCGTCACCGTGCCCCCGGGGGGTTTGCCCCGGGCGAGGCGGGTCTTTTCGTCCTCCACGCCGTGGGAGATGGCGTTTTTCAGCAGGTGCACCAGGGGGTCCAGGAGCTTTTCCGCCACCCCCCGGTCGATCTCCGTGTCCTCGCCGACGAACTGAAGATCCACCTCCTTGCCCAACGAGGCCACGGTGTCCCGCCCCAACCTCCGAAGTTTCTGGAAGGTGGATTTAAGGGAAACCATGCTGAGGGACATGGAAAGGCTCTGCAATTCCTTGGTGATGCGGGAAAGGCGCCCCAGGTGGGTCACCAGGGGATCGTTCTGGCCAAAGCGCCGTACCGCCTCCTGTTCGATTTGGGATTGGGTGATGAGGAGCTCTCCCAGCATGTCCACCATGCTGTCCACCTTGGCGGTGGCCACCCGGACGCTCGCCCCCCCTCCCGGAGATCCCTCTCCGGAGGAGGCGGGGCGAGGGGACGCCGGGGAGGCCCCCCGGGAAGGGGGAGCCGTCCCAGGCTCCGGCGCCGGAGGGGCCGGGGGACGAAGGGGCTCCTCCCCCGGGGAGGGAGCCCCCGGGAGGTCGGCGGAGGGAGTGAGGGGGGCTCGGGGGGGCGCCCCCTCGAGAGTTCCCTTCTCTGGGGCCTCGGGGGAGTCCGACGAGAAGGCCCGGCGATCGAGGCGGTCCACGTGGGCCGCCACCTCCTCCAGGAAGGCCCGGTTCTGGCCGAGGGCCATATGGGAGCAGAGGCGCTGGATGAGATCCGCCGAGCGCAGGATCCCCTCCACCACGCCCTTGCCGGGACGAAGGATCTTCTTTCGGCAGTCGTCCAGCACGGTCTCGGTGCGATGGGCCACCTTCGCCACGAGGGTCTGTCCCACGAAGCCCGCCAGCCCCTTCAAGGTATGAAAGGAGCGGAAGATGCTGTGTACGATCTCCTCGCTCTCCGGGGCGTTCTCCAGTTCCAGGACGTCCAGTTCAATGCGTTCCAGGTGCTCCCGGGCCTCGGAGAGGAAGTCCGCCAAAAACTCGGACTCCACCGCCGGGGCCTCCCGGGCGTCGCCGCCGATGATCAGGTCCACCAGATCTCGCCCGTCGTCCATGTTTTCCCTCCGTCCTCCAGGGGCGCCCGGCCGATGGGTCACTCCAGGCTGAACCGCACCGCAAAGGGGCCGTCTTCCGTGCGGAAGTTCAGCACCCGAGAGGGGACCCGACTGATGAAAAGGAACACCCGGTCCCCCAGCACCACCGTGGGAGGGGAGATGTCGAGCCCCTCCGGAGTGGACACCGCCCGGACCCCCGATCCCACCAGCATGTTGCCCAGCTCCGCCAGGGCGCTTTTGCCCAGGTCGTCCAGCTCCGCCACCACCATGCCCCCCATCATGCCCCCCACGATCTTCAGGGCCCCCTTGCGGGACATGCCCAGGACCACGTTCCCCCGCCCCCCCTGGGAGAGCCCCACCAGGACGTTCACTTGGTGGGCCGAGGTGAGCCCCGG
>CALMLW010000259.1 GCA_937868015.1 uncultured Synergistaceae bacterium
CCGTCGGGCTTCGTCCCCACGACGCAGTCCGACGGAGGAAGCCCCCCTCTTCTTGAAAAAGCCCGCGCTTCCCGATAAATTTCGTGAATTTTACCAAATTGCTCCGGCACTTCGGCCTCGCGCCGCCTCTTCCAGCACGCGCTCAAGCACCGCCATGTTCGTCTCGGAGGAAAGCTCCCGTGCCGCCCGGTGGGAGTTTTCCTTGTAGACCCTGACCTGTTCCGGAGTCAGCTCCCGGAGCCTGGCCGCCAGCGCTTCGGGGGAGAAATCTTCTCCCACCACGCCGAGCTGGTGCTGGCGCACCAGGCGCCCCATCTCGGGAGAAGGGCCGATGGCCACCATGAGACGAGCCTGCACGAAGTCGAAAAACTTATTTGGCAGGGCGTGGGCGTGGTTGAAGTTCGATGGCGGCAGGATGTACATCCCCCCGTCGTACTCCCGGAGCGTGGAAACGACGTCCCGCAGAGGTACGGGGGGGCGGATCCGCACTCGCGGGAGGGCCTCCGCCCGGGAAACCATGGCGTCAAAGTACCTCCGGGGAGGCCCCGGCACGAGAAAAAGATCCAGAGAAAAGCGGTCGTCCAGCAAAACCATGGTGTCAAGCATCCGATCAATGTGTCGGGAAGGGGCGCAGATGCCGTGGTGAACCAGGCGAATTTTTCCGGGGACCATCTCCGACGGCGAGAGTTCCACATAATCCGCCGCATTGGTCACCACCTGGGGTTGGGGCACCCCGAAATTTCTGGCATAGGCTTCGGCGATGCCTTCGCTCACCGTGACCATGCCCCCCAGGCGGGGCAAATAAGTGCGGCAAAGCCATTCCTTGTACGGGCGAAAAAACAGGCGCCAGATCCACACGTCTTCGTACTGCCGGGGAGAGTATTCGTGGGCGTCAAAGACCACGGGGGCGTCTCCACAGACCGAAAATCCATAGGGAAGGGCGTTGGCGTCGTTGCAGAGCACCACATCATATCCCCCCGGCATCACCCCGGGCAGACGCAGATCCCCATGGGCAAAACAGCGCTCGTAGGCGTCGTAACGTCGCAGAGCCAGCAGAGGAAGCTCTTTCAGCTTCTCCCGGTAGCTCGGCACGCGCCCTTGGGCCACGTGCACCGTCACATCGGGTAGGCCCGGATCGGTGTAGGCCACGCACTCCACCCGATGCCGGCGGCGTAGGGCGTTGAGCTGGCGAAACACCCGGGCGTCGCTCCGGAGGTCGGAAAACGAGATGACGAGGATTCTCAACGGTTTTCCCGGGCGCCCAAAAAGGCGGCAAGGGCCCGCACCACCCGATCCCCCGCAGTGCCGTCGCCATAGAGCCCGGCGGGATACGGCACCGACGTGCCCAGGGCGGCGAAGGTCCGCGTCATTTCCTGGGCGTCCGGAGCACAAAGCCGGTGCCACCCGGCCTCCACCAGCTCCCGCCACCCCGTGTCGGGCATCATCACCAGGGCCCGCTTTTCGGCAAAGTATGCCTCTTTCTGAAATCCCCCGCTGTCCGTCACCACCGCCGTGCAACCTTCGAGCAACCCCATGAGTTCAACATATCCCAGGGGCTCCACCAGCCGAAGTCCCGCAGTGAGGTCTTCCAGAGCGAAGTCCTTCAGGCGCTGTCGCGTTCGGGGATGGACGGGGAGCACCACGTCGAGGCCATACTCCCTCCGGAGCTCCGCAAACCCTTTCAGAAGTTCCGTCAGGGGCTCCCTCGTATCCACATTGAAATCCCGATGCAGTGTCGCCAGCACGTAGGGACGTTCCTCCACGCCAAATTTTTTCTTCATGTTTTCCGGGCGGAAGAGGAGACGCAGGGTCAGGAAGAGGTCGTACATCACATCCCCCACCACCTCCCCCCGGGCTCCCAGCCCTTCGGCCTCCAGATTTTTCCGGGCCAGTGCGGAGCAACAGTAGAGACGATCGGCCAGATGGTCGGTGACCACCCGGTTGATCTCCTCGGGCATGTCCCGGGGAGCCTGACGAATGCCCGCTTCCACGTGGGCCACGGGGATCTTGAGCTTCGCCGCCGCCAGGGCCCCCGCCACGGTGGTGTTGGTGTCGCCATAGACCAGCACCAGGTCCGGGCGTTCCGCCAGAAGAAGTTCTTCCACCCGCGCCAGGGCATCGGCGGTCTGGCGTCCATGGCTTCCGGAACCGATGCCAAGAAAATAGTCCGGCTGAGGCATGGCGAGCTGGGTGAAAAAGATATCGGACATGTTCACGTCGTAGTGCTGTCCCGAATGGACCACCACATGTCGCCAGGCCCCCAGGCGGCGCGCCGCCGCCCCCACCACCGCTTCTTTGATAAACTGGGGCCGGGCCCCGACAATGGACATCACCATATTCCCCATCGCTGTGCCGTCCCTTCCGCTCGCGAGCCGCACCTTTTTCGGAGAAAAGCCTTCAGGCCAGAAAGGGCCGAAGCTCTTCGTCCGAAGGAAAATTGATCAACACCGCCCGGCGTTTGCCGTAAAACACGAAGAGACTTCCGGCGGCCACCGCCGAAGCGCCCCCCTCGTGGACCGCCGCTCCAAAATCCTCCACCTTTCCCGCCCCACCGCACGCCACCACGGGAACTCCCACAGCGGACGCCACACTTTGGATGAGGGAAATGTCGTATCCCTGCTGCGTGCCATCCCGATCCACCGAGGTGAGAAAGATCTCTCCCGCGCCGCACTCTTCCATCTTTTGAGCCTGTGTCACGGGGTCCACATCCCGGACCTTCTGTCCTCCATGGGTACACACGCGGTACGAGCCCCAGAAATTTTTTTTGACGTCCAGAGAGATCACCATGGTGGAGCTGCCGTACTCCCGGGCGGCTTCCCGGACGAAGGCGGGATTTTCGAAAGCCGCCGTGTTCAGCACCACCTTTTCCACGCCGAGGCGGAGCAATGCGGCGATGTCTGCCATGGTATGAACGCCTCCGCCGTACGAAAAAGGCATGAAGCACTCCCCGGCGATGTCCTTCACCAGATCAAAGCGGGGCCCCCGCCCTTCTCTCGTGGCGGTGATGTCCAAAAACACCAGTTCGTGGCACTCTTTTTCGTTAAAAATCCTCACGGCGTTCAACGGGTCGCCGATGTAGGTGTAGTCGGAAAATTTCACGCTCTTGTACAGCCCATCTCCTCGGAGGAGCAGACAGGGGATCACCCGCGTCCGGATCATCTCCCCACCCCCTCGCAGAAATTCCGAAGCAGGCGCATGCCAAACCGCAGGCTCTTCTCGGGGTGAAACTGCACGCCGAACACGTTGTCCCGCCGCACGGCGGAGGTAAAGGTTTCCCCGTATTCCGAAACGCCCAGCACGTCGCCGGGATCTGCGCAAACCACGTGGTACGAATGGACAAAGTAGAACAGAGCGCCGGGCTCCATCCCGGCGAAAAGGGCCTCGCCGCTCCGCGGGATCACCGCATTCCATCCCATGTGGGGCACCTTGTGCTGCCGGTCCTCGGGGGGAAAGGAAAACTTCCGGCACACGGCGTCGATCCATCCCAGCCCCGGCAATGTGCCCTCCTCGCTGGACCGGGCCAGAAGCTGCATCCCCAGACAAATACCCAGCACTGGAACTCCCTCGTCCCGAACTCTGCGGGTCAGCGTCTCCAGAAGCCCCGAGGCCTGAAGATTGCCCATGCCCCGATCAAAGGCCCCCACACCGGGCAAAAGAATGGCGTCGGCCCGCTCCAGCACGTCGGGGGTAGAAGCCAGTTCGGACTCCTGTCCGATCTTGTGTAGCATGTTGCCCAGAGATCCCACGTTTCCCGTGCCGTAATCGACGATGGCAATCAAGATCTTTTCCACGCTCCTCCGCCCAGGCGGCCATAGGCTTCTACCATGCTGCGCACTTCTTTGTCCCAATCCAGCTCCCGGGCCGCCCGCTCCGCTCCGGCCCGCTTTTCGGCGTAATCGTTCCCCGCCGGATCCAGTTGGTTCACCAGGTGCACCAAATCTTCGGGGTTCCCGTTCCAGATCCATCCACAGGAAAACGCTTCCACAATCCGCCGTTGCTCCGGGAGGTCGGCGATGATCAGGGGTATGGGGGCGAAAAGGTACTCGAAGATCTTGTTCGGCAGGGAATAGAGGTTGTTCAGGGTGTTTTTCTCGAACAAGCACAGTCCCACGTCCGCCCCCTGCGCCACCGAAAGCACCTCTTCGGGGGGCACCGGGGGCAGGTAATGGACGTTTGAGACCTCGTTCGCCCGGCGACAGACCACGTCCTTCAGAGGGCCGTCCCCCACGAAGACCGCGTGCCGCCCCCCCCGGACGCCCTCGAAAGCCTTCAGGATCTCCTCAACGCCCCGATGGGGCCCCATGCCCCCCAGAAACAAAAAGAGCGTGGCTTCCGGCGGAAGAGAAAGGCGCTGACGGAGGTTCCACGCCTCTTTCCGCACCAGGGAGACCCCCCGGGGAATGTTACGCACCACCATCGGCCGGGAAACTCCATACGCCCGAACGTACCAATCCGCGATGGCGTCTCCCACCACGAAAAACGCGTCGACGCGACCAATGAGCCATCGCTCAAGGCGCTTCGCCCATGCCTTTTTCCCGCCGGAAAAGGCGGCCATCTCGGTCTCCAGCTCGTGGGCGTCGTAGAGCACCGGAACGCCCCAGAGCATCTTCGCCGCCACGCCCACGGGCAGCGCGGGAAGACTGTGGCAGTGGACCACCCGGGGCCTGTTTCGGCGCACCGCGTGAAGTGCCCGGACAACCCATTCGACGTACTTGCAGAGGTGTCCCACCACCCCCCACCGGAGCTTCCGGCTCCAGAGCCGCATGCGATCCACCCGCACTCCAGGGGCGAAGGACTCCCCCAGGGGGAGTCCTTCGTCGTGTAACCCCACAAACACCACCTCGTCAAAGAGCCCCTCTTCCAGCACCACAGCGGCCTCTTTGGCGAAGCGGGACTCCCGGGTTCCATTGCTCAGGAACACGTGAACCACGCGGCCCTGGGTCAACGCCGCACCAATCCCTTGAGGGTGCGCAACGTCTGCACCATGCCAAAATGAGAGTCGTAATCGCGAAACGTTTTGTGGGGCATGGTGAGGAACTGCTCCAGATCCTCGTCGCGGAGGCGAAGTTTCTTGACGATGTACTCCCGATCCGCCCCCAACTCTCCCTCCTGATACACCGGCCGGGCCATCTCCGCCAGAGCTTGATCTCTCGTCATCTGGCCCGAAACAACCAGACTCGCCAGATGGGCCCGGCGCTTTTCATAGCCAAATCTTCTGGGAAGGAAATAATACTGGAAAAATTTCGTAAACCGCGACTCGCAGTGTTTGCCTCCGTAATGCTTCCAGCCAAACTCCCGCTGCAACTCCCGCACCGCTTCTTCCCGCACGTAGGGAAGGAAGTTGAGCGGTTTGAGCACCGTCATCTTTTTCACATAGGGGTAGTGAAAATAGTACTGATAAAAGCTGACGGTGGGGTAGTTTCGGAGGGGAATTTCCCCGAACCTCCGATGAATGGACCGAAGTTGTCTGGCGTCCATGGCGTCATACCCCCAGGACGAGGGGAGAATGCCTTCCGTGGCGTAGTTGGAGCCGCTCAGCACGTACCGGATGCCGTTTCGCACCGCAAAGGCGTACAGGGCCGCAAAAAAAGCGTGGTCCTGGGGCACATCCTGATTCGCCACACCGGAGCGCAAGAAGGCCACTTGGAGATCCCGCATCTCTTCCCAATCCACCACAAAAGTCTGGAGATCGAGCTTCAGCTTCCGGCACAGGCTCTCCACGTTTCTGACCGCCACCTCGGAGTTCCATCCCCCGTCCACGTGCATCACCAAAGGCCGGAGCCCCATTTGCACCACCTGGTACGCCATGTAGGAGCTGTCGACGCCCCCGCTCAGGCCGATGATACAGTCGTATTCCTTGCCCTGCCCCTCGCGGCGCACGGTTTCCAGAATTTTTTCCAGGCGTTGCCGCCCCTCGGCGTTGGGCCGCCAGAGGGGCCGGAGCTCCTCATCAAAACGTCGACAGTGGTTGCAGACTCCCCGGTCGTCAAAGGTGATCTCCGGATCCGTGGTGTCCATGATACATCGTGTGCACTGTCTATAGGTCATGATGTTCCCTCCCGTTCTTCTTTCGGCTTTTCCAAACGGCGCAGAATGCGGGCGGGGTTTCCGGCAATGACGCAGTGCCCCTCGGGAAAGCTCTTGGTCACCACGCTCCCCGCCCCCACCACCGTCCTCTCGCCCAACTCCACTCCAGGAAGAATCACCGCATTCATGCCAATCCAACAGTGATCTCCCAAGGTGATGGGGGATCCTTCCACATGACGGTCCAAATTCCAGGGGTCATGGTTGGCGTTGATCAACCCCACATTGGGGGCAATGTACACGCCATAGCCGATGGAAAGAGGCCCCCCGCACTGGAAGTAGCACCCCGGGCTCTGGAAGTTGTCCAGGTTGTCCGGATGGAACCGGACCATTCGGGGGTCACCCACGGTACAGAGGGGGGACACGGGCCAGGGGATACGGCGATTAAAACCAAAGATTTTCTGCCACCAGACGCCGCGCCAGGCCCAGAAGATCCCATCCAGCACGGGCCAACAAAACCAACGGCCCGAAAGATAGGATCGTTGAAAAAAAAAGGGAAGCACGATCATGGAAATCTTGAAAACTAAAGTTTTTATTATTTTTTTCATTTTTATTGTTTCAACTCTTTCAATTTTCTTTTGAGTAAAAAAACCCACATCCCCGCAGACATCAACGGGAGAGTAATTATGCATATCGTGATTTCCGAGAAATACCACAATGGTGCCAAGGGAACCAAACAGGTGACAAGAAATAAAAAAGACTCTTTTATAGAATTTAGAATATCAGAAAAAGAAACGTGAGAAAATTTGAGCACCAAAAACAAATATGAAATATAGAAGAATACATTCGCTCCAGAAAAAAGAACGATAGCCCCTTGCATATCGAAATACATCAATCCTAGGGAAATGGAGGTAATTCGAAGACAAAGCTGTACAAGAGAACAAATAAAATCACACCGCTGCTGACCCCGGATATACATGACAGACGAGAGGGGGGACGTCAGGAACTGGGCAAAAAACCAGGGTCCCATGACGGGGAGCAAAGCTCCCGCTTCCTTCCATGCGGCGCCGAAGATCACCGGAAAAAGTTGCGGTCCCAGCAACACCGTGACGGCAACGGGATAGAGTCCCACAAGCATGAGGCCTCGGAAAACCTTGGCCACCCACACACCCAGATGCCCTTCCCGGGAGAGCTCACTTCCCCGCTGAAAGAAAACCTGGGCCACCGCGTTCCCCACAAACATCATGGGCACCTGCAGGACCTTCATGTTGAAGAACAAGATCCCCGCCGCCGCCACACCGCCAAACCGGGCAAACAAGATGGGAACGATCTGGGAGCTTAAAATGGCCGACAGGTTGGTCCAGGGTTGGAAGAGGGGAAATCTCCGGAACGCCACCACATCGTCCCAGAGCTCCCGAGAAAAAAGCTCCCGGACACTGCCGGGCGGCACCAAACGGCGGCGCAGCACGCTGATCCCCGCCGCCATATTGCACACCTGGGAAACCACCAACCCCAGAGGGCGCACTCCCAAAACGCCCAACCCCACCCCCGACAGAGCCCCCCAAACACCTTGGGAGATCCGGGTCCTGGCAATGGTGGCAAAGGCCTTTTCCCGAATGCCCAAATAGCTGAAAATATCGTAGATGCCGGAAAGCAGGAACCCCACCAGAAGGCATCCCATCAGAAGCAGATCGGAAAAAAAGGGGTACTCCCGGCGCAGCGCTCCCTGGAAAAAGAACAACAGGACAGAAAAAACCACCGCCATAAAGCCGTGCGCAAGAAAAGCCGCTCCCGCGACCCTCCAGGCCCGAGAACGGGTTTCGGTCAGTGGGATGGCCAGATGCAGTCCCAGACCGGAAAAGGCGGTCATGGCGCTGAGAAATGCCGCATAGACCGCCAGAACGCCGAAATCGCCGGGAGCATAGAGCCGGGAAAGCACGGGGGCGCACACAAGGGCCACCGCCTGGCCGAGGAAGGCTCCTCCGCCCACGAAAACGACATCACGGAAAAAGGGCCAGCGCTGAAGTTTGCCCTCCAGGCTGGCTCGAAGATTCTTCAGCACTTCCGCAGGCCGTACGCCGCCTCGATAATCGCCACGGTCTTGCGGCCTTCGCGGCCGTCCGACAGGGCCTCTTCCTTGCCGTCAAGCACGTTCAGGACGTGACGGTAGTAGGGAAGGTGGCCGAAACCGTAGACGCTCGTGGGGTTGGTATTCGCTTGGGCGACTTCTTCGTCCATGGGGTGGGAGTCGGCGAACTCCCAGTGTTCCATTTTGTTCAGCGCCACGCCGCCGATGCGCACCGTGCCCCGCTCTCCCAGGAGCGTCAGGCTCCCTTCCAGGTTTTTCGGATAGGCCAACGTGGTGACGTTGATGCTCCCCAGGGCGCCGCTACGAAAGCGCAGGTTCACCACCGTGGTGTCCTCCGCTTCGATGCGCCGCTCCAGCGTGGCTCCGAAGGCCGAGACCTCCGCCACGGAGCCCCCGAACCACTGCACCAGGTCCACGTAGTGGGCGGCCTGATTCGACAGGCACCCCCCGTCGAGCTCCCAGGTGCCCCGCCACCGGGCCTGGTCGTAGTAATCCTGGGGGCGCTGCCAGAAGACGTTGGCCATGACCATGTGGATTCGGCCGAAGCGCCCCGCCTCCAGAGCCCGCCGGGCGAGCTGCACGGTCTGGTTGAACCGGTTCTGCTTCACCACGAAGAGCTGCACCCCCGCGTCGTCGCAAGCCTGGATGGCTTCGTCACAGTCTTCCAGTCGGCACCCCAGGGGCTTTTCCGACAAAACGTGGCGCCCCGCCCGGGCGGCCTGGGCCGCGTGCCGGGGATGGAGCCCCGAGGGGGTGCAGAGGGTCACCAGGTCGCACTCCACCTCTTGAAGCATCTTCGCGTAATTGTCATAGGCCTGGCAGCCCTCGCCCACCTTGCGGGCGGCCTCTTCCGCCCGGGACCGGACGATGTCCCCACAGGCCACGATGCGGGCGTTCTCCATCTGGGCCACCGCTTCGAGATGGTTTTTGCTGATCCGGCCGCAACCCAGCAGCGCGATACGGTACACTTTCATCCCTCCCCACGCCCCTACAGCAGCGCCAATTGGGCGATGTCCGCCGGAGACTTTTTCAGCGCCGGAGCCACCACGTTCTTCGCGTCCAGAATCAGCCGGGCGTGCTCCACCAGAAGGGCATAGTCCACCCGGTGCCGGTGCCCCGAAGCCACCACCACCGCATCGGCTCCCCGCAGTAGGTCCGCCGAGAGCTCCGCCGTGGCCCGGGTCTCCCCATTCCAGCGCACCGAGGGGCAATAGGGATCCACCGGCGTCACCCGGGCTCCCTTGTGCTCCAGGAGCTCCCAGACCTTGAGCGCGGGGGATTCCCGCAGATCGTCGATGTCACCCTTGTACGCCAATCCGAGGAGCACGATATGGCTCCCTTTGAGGGCCTTGCTCTGGTCGTTCAGCAAATCCTGAAGCCGGGAAACCACGTATTCCGGCATGGCGTCGTTAATCTCTCCGGCAAGCTCGATGAGCCGGGTGTGGTAGTCCACCTCCCGGGCCTTGTAGGTGAGGTAGAAGGGGTCAATGGGAATGCAGTGCCCCCCCACGCCGGGGCCGGGATAGAAGGGCATGAAGCCGAAGGGCTTGGTGGCGGCGGCGGCGATGACTTCCCAGAGGTTGATGCCGAGCTTGCGGCACACCACCGCCATCTCGTTGGCCAGGGCGCAGTTCACGATGCGGAAGGTGTTTTCGAGGATCTTGGCCATTTCCGCCTCCCGGGGCGAGGACACCACGAAAACTTCCGCTTCGAGCACCGCCTCGTAAAGGGCCCGAGCCACCTCGGCACAGGCGGGGGTGCACCCTCCCACCACCTTCGGCGTGTTTTTTGTTTTAAACCGAATATTTCCCGGATCCACCCGCTCGGGGGAGAACGCCAGGTGGAAGTCTTGGCCCACCTTGAGCCCCGATGCCTGGAAGAGGGGAAGAAGGACTTCCTCGGTGGTGCCGGGATAGGTGGTGGATTCCAGCACCACGAGCATGCCCGGATGGAGCCGGGCCGCCACTTCCTTGCCGGAGTTCGTCACGTAGGACAGATCGGGCTGCTTGTACCGGTCCAGCGGCGTGGGCACGCAGATGGCCACCACATCGCACTCCCGCAGACGGTCAAAATCGGTGCTGGCTTCGATGTGCCCCGAGGCCACCAGGCGGGTCAGCTCTTCGTCCACCACATCGCCGATGTAGTTTTCTCCCCGGTTCACCCGGGCCACCTTGTCCTTCTGGATGTCGAAGCCCAGCACGCGAAACCCCGCTTTGGCCTTTTCCACCGCCAGGGGGAGCCCCACGTACCCCAGGCCCAAAACCCCCACCCGAGCCTGGCGCTCCTTAATCTTTTCTAGCAACGTCATCTGGTCCGATCCCCTCTTTTTCGTCAGCCTTCGTAGTAGGTCTGGTTTTCCAGACGCTGTTCCGGCGCCACGTCGCGCACCACCCGGGCGGGGTTTCCCGCCACCACTACGCCGGGGGGCACGTCCCGGGTCACCACGCTCCCCGCCGCCACCAGGGCGTCTTCGCCGATCTCAAGACCTGGCAACAACGTGGCGTTGGCGCCGATGCGAGCCCCGCGACGCACCCGGGGGCCTCCAAAGTGCTTTTTGCGCTCCTCGGTGCGCCCGAGGAAATTATCGTTGGTGAACGTCACTTCGGGGGCGATGAAGCAGTAGTCCTCCACCACGCTCAACGCCGTGACGTAGGCGTTGCTCTCGATCTTCACCCGCCGCCCCACGGTGGTCTTGTTCTCCACCGTGGCCCCCCGCCCCACGATGGAAAGTTCTCCGATGGTGACGTCCTCGCGCACCGTGGCGAGATCTCCCAGAAAAACCCGGTCTCCCAAGATGGCACCCCGGTAGAGCACACACCCGGCCCCCACCGTGACTTCCTTTCCCAGCACCAGCGGGGGCAGCTCCACCGGCTCCCCCGTGGTGGCCGAGAGCGACGCCCTGGCGGGGAGCTTGCCCAGAATGGCCCCATCGCCGATGCGACACCCCTCCCCCAAACGCACGCCCTGGCGGAGGATGACCCCGTGGCCAATCTCCGCATGCTCGCCGATGTGCACGTCGTCTTCGATGACCACGTGCTGTCCGATCCGGGCGGTGCTTGCCACCTGCGCTGCCCTCATGAACATGAACTCCGCACCTCCTGCGTCAGATCCACGAAAGAGGGATCCCCGGCGTGACCGTCGCTCCAGATCACCAGGGCCCCTTCCGCGACAAATTTTTCCTGCAATCGTTCGAGCTCCCCCCGGGAGAGCACCAGGGGGCGCAGCTTCCTTTCCGTGAGGGTCTCTACCCTGGCCACCAGGTCCTGGAGGTACGTCGTCTCCACGTCGCCCACCAGGACTAGATCGATGAGTCCCGAATCCCGCCCCCGGGCGTAGTCCCCCGTGACAAAGGCCAGCTCCACGTTGCCCAGACGCCGCACCACGTGCTCCACCACCTGGTCCATGCCCATGGTCTTGGCCACGATGCTGCGTATTTCGGGAAAAAGCGGATGGGCGCTGTTGGCCCCGTAGAGCTTCCGCCGCCCCTCGTCGGCCACGAGCAAGAGCCCCGCCTCCGCCAGGCGGTTCAGTTCCGTCCGCACCGCATTGGTGGACTCCCCGAACTCGTCGGCGAGTCCCCGGAGATGCCCTCGGACATCGGGGTTCAGGAAGAATTTTAACAGAAGCTTGATGCGAGTTTTTGAGGTGATCAGCGTGTCTATCATGAGTAGAAATACTACTCAAAACGTCCGGTCTGTCAAGGAAAAACGGGGGTGGAGCTTTCCGGCGGTCTTTTGCAGTATGATGGCGGAGGTGAACGGCCGCCCTCTCGAGAAGAAGCGCTTCGTCCTCCGGCGCCTTTGTGCCGGAGAAGTCTCCCTCCGGGAAAAGCGGTCCCCTATCTCAGGCACGAAGGAGTGAAGCCATATGTCCATTGTGGTGGCGGAACTTGTCGTTTCCCCCCTCGGCACGGGGAGTCCGAGCATCAGCGCCTACGTGGCCGACGTGGAACGCCTTCTGGAGACCTTCGCCCTCAAACGTCTCCTCACCCCCATGGGAACCATTCTCGAAGGGGAGCTGGACGAGGTGCTCCGGGCGGTGCGGGCCGTCCACGAGGCCCCCTTTGCCCGGGGAGCGCTGCGGGTTTCCACCTCGTTGCGCATCGACGAACGACGGGACAAAACGCTCTCCATGGAGGGAAAAGTGCGCGCCGTGGAAGAAAAACTCTGACCGCTTTTTCTTGAGGCCGCGTGCCTGGGGGGCTCTGTCATGGCGATCGCGCCCGGTCCGGCGGAAGAAGCCGTCCCGGGCGCGATGCCGGAGCTTTAGCAGTTTTCCAGCATCTTCACCAAGACGCCCAGCGAAAGGACTTCGTTCACCCGCTCCACAAAGGGGATGTTTTCCGGAGCCACACTCGCCGTGGCGCCCCGCAGAATCATGGGGGCCAGGCCCCGGTCCCGGGCTCCCCGGAAGGTGGAAAGCACACAGTATTCCGCGCAAAAACCCGTGAGCACCGGCGCATCCACCCCCAGGCGTCGGAGCTCTTCCTCCAGATTCGTGCCGTGAAAGGCGTTCCCCGCAGTCTTCACCACCCGAAAATCGCCGGGGCGCACGTCGAAGGAATCGGCCATCTCGAATCCCTCGGTGCCGGGGATGACCCCGTCCTCGTCGTCCTGGTGCTGGATCCACACCACGGGCAAATTCTTTTTCCGAAACAAGGGCACCACCGCATTGATCTGGGCCACCGCCTGCTCCAGTGACTTCCGGGTCTCCCCGCTGATGTGAAAAAACGCCTTCTGTACGTCGATCACCAACAACGCCGGCTTCATTCTCTTCACCTCCGCATGTGGTTCGCCCCTCGGGGCCTGTGCTTTCTGGAAATTATTTTACCGGAAACAGGCCTTCGATGCAAAAAGCCGGTTTCGGGGGCACAGAAAAAACGTGAGAAAAAACGCCACTTGTTGTATAATGTGTGCGAGTAGCGCGGTTCCGGGAAATTCTGTCGTATACAGCACATCCGGCCCAGCGCCGCGCGCCAATCTCGTTATGGAGGTGTTCCGTCATGCAGGAACGGCGTTATGCCCATCGGATGGGGAACATGCGGGCTTCAGACATCCGCGAGCTGCTGAAGATGTCCACCAGCCCCGGCGTGATTTCCCTCGCGGGGGGGCTTCCCGCCCCGGAGCTCTTTCCCACCCAGGATATCGCGGACGCCAGCTGTAAGGTCCTTCACGAGATGGGGCAGGTGGCCTTGCAGTACACCACCACAGAGGGCTACGCCCCCTTGCGGGAGAAGATCGCCGCGCGGATGAACCGCCTTTTTGGCGCCTCCGCCACAGCGGATAACGTCCTCATCGTGAGCGGTTCCCAACAGGGGCTGGACTTCGCGGGCAAACTCCTCATCGACGACGACGACGTGTTAGTCTGCGAGTGCCCCACCTACGTGGGGGCCATCAGCGCCTTCCGGGCCTATCTGCCCCGTTTCGAAGAGGCCCCCACCGACGACCACGGCCTTATCCCCGAGGAGCTGGCAAAGATCCTCGCCCGGGAGCCCCGGGTCAAGGCCATCTACGTCATCCCCGATTTCCAGAACCCCTCGGGGCGTTGCTGGAGCCTGGAGCGACGCCAGGCCTTCATGGAGCTCGTCTCCCAGTACAACGTGGTGGTACTGGAAGACAACCCCTACGGCGAGCTCCGCTACGAGGGGGAAAATCTCCCCTCGCTAAAGTCCATGGACAAAAAAGGCCAGGTAGTCATGTTCGGCACCTTCTCCAAGATCCTGGCCCCGGGGATGCGCATCGCCTGGATCCTCGCCGAGAAGGATCTCGTCGAGAAGTTCGTGCTCATCAAGCAGGGCGCCGACCTTCAGACCTCCACCATCTCCCAGATGGAGATCAACGCCTACCTGGAAGATAACGACATCGACGTTCACGTGGAAAAGATCAAAAAGCTCTATCGCGCCCGGCGGGACTACATGGTACAATCCATCCAGCGGCACTTCCCGGCGGAGGTCACCATGACCTATCCCACGGGGGGGCTCTTCCTCTGGTGCACCCTGCCGGAGAGCTGCAACGCCCGGGAGCTGCTGAAGATCGCCCTGGAAAAGAAGGTAGCCTTCGTTCCCGGAGGGGGTTTCTTCCCCAACGGAGGCCACGAGAACACCATGCGCCTCAACTTCTCCAACATGCCCGAGGATCGCATCGAGGAGGGCATTTCCCGGCTGGGAGCCGCCATTAAGGCGTTCCTATAGACCTTCACCCAGAGAAACCACCGCTCCATCCGCCCCATCCGCAAGCGAAGGGCCCCGGCCACCCGCCGGAGCCCTTCGCTTTTTCTCCCGGCGCGGCCCGAGGCCCCCTTCCCGGGGAGGCGCCCGCCCCCGCCCCCACGCTTCCTGGCTACTTCGCCGCCGGGGCCACCTTCACCGTCCATTCGGGACCCGAGGATACGCCGTTTTTCTCGGCGAAGTTATCCATGTTGATCGCCAGGGAGATGTTCATGAGGCTATTGAAGTAGAGCAAGGGCTTCCCTTCCGGCACGCTGCCAAAGGTCTCCGCGTAGGGAATGCGGCCGGAGAAGACTTCCTTGCCTTCCTTGGAGATGACCACGTCGAACTCGTCGCCGAACTTGGACTGGAAGGCGTCGAAGAGTTCCTTGCCGATGTTGGTCCACACGTTGCCGTACTCCACGTCCAACACGGGGATGGTGCCAAAGAGGGCCCCCTCCCGGGATTCGGCCTTCTGATAGGCGATTTTCACCAGCTGGGCGGGATCCAGTGCGGGCCCCACGTCCTCCACGCGCAACTTCCCCCCCGCCAGCTGGGCCGCCACGAAGGAGTACAGGTCCCGGCCGAAGAAGGTGTAGGACTGGTCGGACCCGGGGAGGCGGTGCTTTTGTTCGTCGATCTGCCGCACCTCGGCCACCCCCAGAGACTCCGCCACCAGCGTGACGGTGCCGTTATCCGGGGTCACGATGATGTGGCCGCTTTTGGTACGAAGGACCAGGGAGCGGCGCTCGGTGCCCACCCCGGGATCTACCACGGAGACGAAGACGGTGCCCTCGGGCCAATAGGCCACGGTCTGGTAGAGCCGGTACGCCCCCTCCCAGATGTTGTAGGGGGGGATCTCATGGGTCAGATCGTAGAGTTTCAGCTCCGAATCCACCCCCAGGGCCACGCCCTTCATGGCCGATACCGCGCCGTCTTTGAGTCCGAAATCCGTCTGGTAGACCACCACGCCGCCGAAGGCCGCCCCCGCCAAGGCCCATACCATGACCAAGGCTACCAAAACTCTCTGACACCGCTTGTTCATCCCACCATGCCTCCTTAGTTTTCGTGCTGGATTTCCCGGGGAAACCCGCCCTCTTACCTTACAACAGACGGCTCCTTTGGCAAAGGGGCTCTCCGAAATATTTTTTTGTTTGCGAAAGGCCGGGCCAAGGGGGTCTCCCCTTTCGAAACCAAAGGGGTAAAGTCTGTCGATTATACACTTTCCTCCGGAAGGCCCCATACGGTATGCTTACGGCGTGCCGAGCGGGGGCCCGCCCCATCGACGTACCCAGCCTTGTCCCCTGGTAGAAAATAAGGACACTACCGGAAAGATCGCCGGGAGGTCAGGCCCGCCCCGAGAAGAGCTCCACCTCCGGGGAGGGAAAGCATACGGAGGGCCCTTCTTGAGAGGGGTCTCCAAAAAGAAAGCAGGGTACGGGATGAGCAGAAAAGATATCATGCTGGGCAACGAAGCCATCGCCCGGGGCCTGGTGGAAGCCGGGTGCGAGGTGGCGGCGTCCTATCCAGGGACTCCGTCTTCGGAAATTCTCCCCGCCGTGGCTCACTGGGCCGAGGAGCTGGGGACCCGCACTGTGGTGGAGTGGGGCGCCAACGAGAAGGTGGCCCTGGAGTACGCCATAGGGGCCTCTTTCGCCCGCAAGCGCTCCTGCGCCATCATGAAACAAGTGGGGCTCAATGTGGCCATGGATCCCTTCATGAGCATCGCCGCCAACGAGATGGATGGGGGCGTGCTCCTGGTGGTGGCGGACGAACCCGGGTGCTACTCCTCTCAAACGGACCAGGACAGCCGCGCCCTGGCCCTTTTTGCCAAGATCCCCTGCTTCGACCCCTGCGACGCCGTCGAGGCCAAGGCCATGGTCTTTGATGCCTACGAGATCTCGGAAAAGTACCGGGTCCTCACCATGCTGCGTCCCACGGGACGGGTGAACCACTGCCGCCAGGCCGTCGAGTGCGGCGACGGCGTGATCCCCGGCCGCCCCTTGGAATTCCGTCGCATGCCCGAGGGACACCGGATCCTCATGCCCATGACCATGCGAGGGGCCCTGGAACGACACAACCGGCGTTTCGAAGAGCTCCGCCGGGAGTTCGGCACGGCCTTCGGCAAGTACAACTTCGAGGTCCCCGCCCAAGGTCCGGCGCGTCTGGGGATCATCGCCTGCGGCCTGTGCTACGCCGTGGTACGGGACGTGCTGAAGGCCCTGGGGCGCACGGACGTGGCGCTGCTTAAGATCGGTACCCCCGTACCTCTGCCTCTGGACCTGGTCCAGGACTTCATCGGACGCCACGACTCCGTCCTGATCCTGGAGGAGACCTTTCCCGTGGTGGAGCAGCAGCTCCTCGACCGCACCAAGGTCCAAGGACGATGGAATGGGTGGGTTCCCATGGAATGGGAGCTTTCGCCGGAGGTGATCACCTCCATCATCCTCCGGGCCCTGGGAGAGCCCGCAGCCCTCCCCGCCTGGGAAGCCACCTTGGAAGAGGCTCGCAAGGCCCTGCAACTCGGCAGACGCGGCCCCCGGCTCTGCCCGGGATGCGGCCACCGGCCGAGCTATCTCGCCATCCGTAAGGCCTATCCCGACTGCATTCTTTGCAGCGACATCGGGTGTTATGGTCTGGCCATCGCCCAGAAGGCCGTGGATACCAACGTCTGCATGGGGGGCTCCATCACCGTGGCCTCAGGCATCGCCATGGCCTTCCGGGCGGAAGGCAAGCCCGCCTCGCGGCCGATCTTCGCCACCTTGGGGGACTCCACGTTCTTCCACATGGGATTGCCGGGCCTCGCCAGCGCGGTGTACAACAAACACCCCTTCGTGCTGGTGATCCTGGATAACGGCATCACCGCCATGACCGGAGGGCAAGGGCATCCCGGCGTGGGAGGAAAGCTCCGCCCCGGTGAAAAAAGCGGCTCCGTGGACATCGAAGGAGCCGTGCGAGGATGCGGCGTGACCCACCTGGTGGTGCAGGAACCCTACGACGTCTCCGGCTCCGTCCGGGTGCTCAAAGAGGCCTGGGAACACGCCCGCACCGCCGAAGAGCCCGCCGTGGTGATCCTTCGCCACCCCTGCATCACCATGCTCAAGGCTCCCCCCACCCCTCGTCCCGTGCGGGTCGATCCGGACAAGTGCACCGGGTGCCGGTATTGCCTGACGCACTTTAATTGCCCGGGGATCGGGTGGGATGAGAACACCAAAAAAACCTTCATCGACCGTCGTTTCTGCGTGTCCTGCGGAGTCTGCGTCGACGCGTGCCCCCGGGACGCCATCGTCTTCACCGGAGAGGAGGCCTAACATGAAGTACATTGTGGCAGGTATCGGAGGCCAGGGGATCCTCTTTGCCACCAAGGTCCTCGGCCACATCGCCCTGGGAAAGGGGCTCCCCGTCATCGGCAGCGAGGTTCACGGCATGTCTCAGCGCGGCGGCTCCGTCATAAGTCACTTCAAGATCGGGGACTACCAGAGCCCCCTCATCGCCTCGGGGGATGCGGATATCTTTTTGGCCTTCGATCAGTCGGAGGCCCTGAGGAACTACCACTTCCTCCGCGAGGGGGGGCAGGCGGTCATCAACGTGGAGCACCCCGCCGAGCTGGCCCACCCCCGGCTTCAGGACTACTTCAGGCAGCGGCGCATCACGTTGCACGCCCTGGACGGCCTGGGGTTGATCCGGGAGCATCTGGGAGGGAAGTTCCTCTTTCTGAACGTCCTGATCCTCGGGGCCCTGTGCGGCGCTGGCGTCGGCAACTTCTCTAGGGACGAGATGCGTCAGGCCGTGGGAGAGCTGGCCCCGGCCCGGTTCCGCGAGGAGAACCTCAAGGGCTTCGACCTGGGCTACGGAGCCCTGGCGAAGTAGCGATAAAGACCGAAAGGAGATGGAAGACATGACCACCGCCACGCCCCAGGCCCCCCTTAGGGTTTTGGCCATCAACCCCGGCGCCACCTCCACCAAGGTGGGAGTATTTGAGGGGGAGACCCCCCTGCTGAAAAAAAGCGTAGAACACTCCACCGCCGACCTGGCCAAGTTCCCCCGGGTGGCGGATCAGTACAACTACCGCTTTGAGCTCGTTGAGGCCGCCCTTCGGGACGCGGGGGTCGCCCTGGACTCTCTGGACGCCGTGGTGGGCCGGGGGGGTCTCATGAACCCCGTCCCCGGAGGGGTGTACGAGGTCAACGACGCCATGGTGGAGGACCTTCGCAAGGCGGAGCATGGGGAGCATCCCTCGAACCTGGGGGCCCTCCTGGCCCGAGAATTCGCCCGCAAGGCGGAGGTGCGGGCCTTCATCGTGGACCCCGTGGCCACGGACGAAATGGAACCCGTGGCCCGGATCTCGGGGCTCGCGGGCCTCGACCGCACCGGCTTCCACCATGCCCTGAACCACCGAGCGGTGGCCAAGAAGGTGGCCCGGGAAATGGGCAAGCGCTATGAAGATCTGGATCTGGTGGTGGCCCACCTGGGCACGGGGATCACTGTGGCGGCCCACCGCCACGGGAAGTCCGTGGACGTCTGCGACGCCCGCTCCGAAGGGCCCTTTTCCATGGACCGGGCCGGGGGGCTCCCGGCCTATTCCCTCATGAACCTGTGCTACTCGGGGAAGTACACCCACAAGGAGATGCGGGAGCTACTCATTGCCCGGGGGGGCATGTTCAGCTACCTGGACACCAAGGACCTGCGCCAGGTGGAGCGCATGGCCCAAGAGGGCCACGAGCAGGCCGCCCTGCTCATCGACGCTCTGGCCTATCAGGTGGCCAAGGAAATCGGCGCCCAGGCCACCGTGCTGGAGGGACACGTGGACCGCATCATCCTCACCGGCGGCATGGCGAACTCCGCCCTCCTCGTGGAAAAGATCTCCCGCCGGGTGGCCTTTATCGCCCCCCTGGCCCTGGTTCCCGGAGAAGAGGAGTTGGAAGCCCTCTCCGCCGGAGTGCAGCGGGTGCTCCGGGGAGAGGAGACGGAAAAAATTTATCGCTAGGGGTGAAGCTCTCCACCGCCCCCCCGGGGGCGAGAATCACCTCGGGCGTTTCCCAGGCCCCCCATGGGGGGCCTTTTTTTTATCTCCGCCAGGACGCGTTAGAGGGGACAAAAAGCGTCCCTTCCCGCCCCACCGGAGTCTCCAGGGCGTATAATGGACCCGCCCTGTCCTCGTCCGCAGGGACGTTGCCCCCTTTCGGAGGTGCCCCCATGCCCCTGGTGCTCGTGATGGACCACAACGCCCCCACCCTGATCCGATCCCTGGAGCGCGAGGGATTCAAGGCCCTCATCGCCTCGTCGGAAGAGCGAGTGCTCGCCGCCGCCCGGTCCGCCGATCCCTCCCCGGACATCGCCCTGATCGACCTCGGCGCCACCGGAGGCGGCTTCGCCCTGGCGGAGAAGATCCGCCGCCTGCGCCCCATACCGGTGGTCCTCCTGGCCAACGCCCCCGAAAGGCCTTTGCTGGACAAGCATCGTAACGGGGAAATCGCCGGGTGGGCCTGCCGATTAGGGGGGCCTGCCCTGGTGGCCGCCACCGTGGATGCGGCGCTGAAATCCTCCCTCGCCGCCACCCGCCTTTCCTCGGAAAGCCAAGACTCTCTTTCCGCCGCCCTCTTATCCCACGCCGCCGAGGGCATCGTGGGGTACGACCAAAACCTGCGCTACCGCTCTTGGAACGCCTTCATGGAGAAGTTCACCGAACTCAGCGCCCGGGAGGTCATCGGCAAGCGTCCCGCCGAGCTCTTCCCCCCCGGGGCCGAGGGCCCCATGGAGGGCCTCCGGGAAAGGGCCCTGAAGGGGGAGACCGTCTCGTTCCCCCCCCAGCCCTTCCACGTGCCCCAGACCGGCCGGTACGGGTGGATCTCCGGGGTCTACACCCCCCATCGGGACGGCCAGGGACATATCATCGGCGTGCTGGGTTTTTTTAAAGACGTGACCTCGGAGCGACGCTCCCGGGAGCTCGTGGAGCTCCTCCTCGCCGAGGCCGACGCGGGGCTATGGGAGTGGATCCCCGCCACCGACGCCCTCACCGTCAACGACCGGTGGGAGGCCCTGCTGGGCTATGCCCCGGGAGAGCTGGCCCTCCTATCCCCCACGTGGAAAAGCATCGCCCATCCCGAGGACGTACCCCCGATGCAGGACTCCCTCCGCCGCCACCTGGCGGGGGAGACTCCCATCTATGAGGGCCCCCTCCGCCTGCGGGCCAAAGACGGCGAATGGGTCTGGGTCCTAGCCCGGGGGAAGGCGACGGAGTGGGACGTCCAAAAAAAGCCCTGCCGCGTCTCGGGCACCATCGTCAACATCTCCTCCTGCAAAGTCAGCGAGGCGCACCTCCGGGCCCAACGCGACCTGGCCCTGGCCCTGGCGTCGGTGAACTCCCTCCCCCAGGCCCTGGAGCTCTGCCTGGACGCCGCCCTGGGCGCCGCGGAGCTGGACGCGGGGGCTCTATACTTCGTAGAACACGACGGACTTCATCTGGTCCACTCCCTGGGGTTGGCGGAGGAAGTGTCCCTCGAACGGCGGCATTGCCCCCCCGAATCGGAGCTCCATCGCCTGGTGATCGCGGGCAAGGGAGTCTTCGTCCCTCCCCGCACCCTGGGACTCTCCCCCAACGCCCTTCTACAGGAGCGCGACGGGTTCAAGGCCCTGGCCATCGTCCCCTTCGGCGCCCAGGGAAAGATCCTCGGGGCTTTTCTCCTGGGCTCCCGTACCCGGGAGACCTGGACGGGGAAGATCCCTTCCCTCTTAGGCACCATGGCCGCCCAAATCGGGCCCGCCATCGCCCAGCTCCGGGCGGAAGAATCCCTGAGGAAAAGCCAGGAAGAGCTCCAGGGGCTCTTTAATGCCTTAGAGGATTTTCTTTTCATCTTTGATGATCGGGGACAAGTGGTCTGGGCCAATTCGTTGGTCTTCTCCCGCCTGGAGTACGCCGAGGAAGAGCTCCTGGGGCAACCCCTATCGCGCGTCCACGCCCCGCAGGACGCCTCCGAGGCGCCGGAGGTCTTCGACAAGATCCTGCGGGGGGAGATAAATCTCTGCACCTTGGACCTGCTCCCCCGCTCCGGTGATCCCATCCCTGTGGAGGCCCGGTTTTCCCGGGGGCTATGGGGAGGGAAGGGGGCCTTCTTCGGAGTGAGCCGGGACATCTCCTCCCGACGCCAGGCGGAAAGGGCCCTTCATCAGGCCAACGAAGCCCTGAGGCAGGGTTTGGACCAGCTCCGCCAGAGGCATCGGGAGCTGGCGATCCTCAATGACCTGAGCACCCTCCTCCAGACCTGCCTGGACATGGATGAGGCCAAAAGCATCGTGGCCCAACAGATGGCCCTGCTCTTTTCCGAGGAATCGGGGGCCCTGTACATGGCGGTCCCCGGAAAAAACATCCTGGAGCGCACCACGGTCTGGGGGCCCGCTCCTCCCGAGGAGTTTTTGATCAGCATGGAAGATTGTTGGGGGCTACGCCGGGGAAAAAGCCACCTCGTGCCCCGGGGGGCCTCGGCGACCCGTTGTCGCCATACCCCTCCCCGGGAGGACACGAGCTCCCTGTGCATCCCCGTGGCGGTCCAGGGGGAAAACCTCGGACTTTTGCACCTGCGCCGGGACAGCGCCGAATTTTCCGAAAGCGGGCTCCAGCTCGCCCAGACCCTGGCGGACACCATGGGATTGGCCCTGGCCAACCTCAAGCTCCGGGAGACGCTGAGACAGCAGTCCATCCGAGACATCCTGACCCAGCTTTTCAACCGGCGATACATGGAAGAGACCCTGGACCGGGAGATCTTCCGGGCCCAGCGTACGGAGCGCCCTTTGGGAATAATCATGCTGGACATCGACCGTTTCAAAGACATCAACGATCGATTCGGCCACGCCGTGGGGGACGAGGTGCTGCGGCAGCTGGCCCACCTCCTCCAGAACTCCGTACGATCGGGGGACGTGGCCTGCCGTTACGGCGGCGAGGAGTTCGTCCTGATCCTCCCCGAAGCTTCTCTGGCCCACACCGCCGCCCGGGCCGAGGAGCTGCGCCAGGCGGCCCGGGCCATCGCCATCCCCGCCCCCGGGGCCGAAGGGGAGACCCTCGCCATATCCCTGGGGGTGGCGGCCTTCCCCGACCACGGCCCCCGGGGAGAAAACCTCCTCAAGGCCTCGGACGACGCCCTATATAGCGCCAAGACCTCGGGACGGGACCGGGTGGTGGTGGCCCCCATCCCCCTCCAGGGCGGCTCCTCCGGGATCCGGGCCTAGGGTCGGGTCCCGGCACCCCAGCGCCCCAAACGGCGGAGTCGGGCCTCCCCTAAATCAGGAGGCCCGACTCCGCCGGTCCTTTCCAAGCGACGCAGAAGATCTCGGGAAAAAGCTCGCCCCGACCTTCGCGCCCCGCCTTACCCCCGCCCCCGGGAGTGGGACAAAACTCTCTTTCCCTGGGAGGGAAGGGGCTCCTGGGGGGCATCCTCTTCCACCGTGAAGCGCTCCACCAGTTCTCCCAATTCCGAGGCCCTTTCGTAGAGGATCCCCGCGTTTTCCGCCACTCGAGCCACCGAAGAGGAGGACTCCGCCGCGATGGTGGCGAGCCGCTCGGCCTCGCCGAAGGCCCTGTTCGTGAAGGACGAAATGCGGTCGGTGGAAGCCGCCACTTCCTCGGCGCTGGCGGACTGCTCTTCGCTCACGGCGGCGATGTCTTGCACCGCGTCGGCGATGCCCGCCACCATCTCCAGGAGCCGATCGAGCCCCGATCGCACCCCCCGCACCAGCTCCACCGCGTTTTGCACCGAGGTCCCTGTGGTGGCCATGGATTGCACCGTCTCCCCCACCGCCCCTCGGATCCGCCCCACCAGATCGGCAATGCTCCCGGCGGTCCGGTTGCTCTCCTCCGCCAGCTTGCGCACCTCTTCGGCCACCACAGCAAATCCCCGCCCGTGCTCCCCCGCCCGGGCCGCCTCTATGGCGGCGTTCAGCGCCAGGAGGTTCGTCTGGTCCGCGATTTGCCCTATGGAGCTCACGAGCTCCCCGATGCGCAGGGCAAAGTCCTGCACCTCGTTCACCTTGGCGCTGGTCAACTCCGTGGCGCGAGCCATCTCCTGGGCCGCCTCTCCCAGTTGAGATACGCTCCCTGCGGCCTGGTGGGCGAAGGATCGGGCCCCGTCGGCCCTCTCCGCCGCCTTGCCGCTGGCCTCGGCGGCGGTCTGGGTGCCCGCAGCCACCTCCTCCATCCCCGCATTTATGGATTCCACAGCGCTGGAGTTCTCCCCCACCACACTCCGCAGCGCCGTGCTGGTGGAAGATAGGGTTTCCGCCATGGCCGCCAGGCCTCGGGAGGCCTCGCTCACGTCATCCGTCCGCCGTTGCAGCTCCTTTGCGTTGCCCTTCACCCGTCCCACCAGGCTCGAAAGGGTATCGAGGAAGGCGTTGAAATTCGTCGCCACCTCGCCGATCTCGTCTTGGGTCGTCACCGGGAGCCGCCGGGTCAGATCCGCCGACCCTCCCGCCAGCTCCCGGGTCATGGCCAGGAGCCCCCTTAGGGGAACCATCAGCGAACGGTTCAGGAAAAACACCGCCCCCCAGGCGGAAAGGAGCACCATGCCCCCCACTGCGGCCAGGGCCCAGCGGCGCAGGTCGGCCAAGGCCGCCAATCCATCTCGAGCGCTGGCCCGCACCACCACCGCCCCAACGACTTCCCCAAAGGAGTTGACGAAGGGGCTCGCCAGCAACACGTCCTCGCCGTGCCACACGTAACTATCCCGTTTTTCCATGATGCCACCGAAGAGCTCCGCCGGGAAGCGCTCCGGCGAGGCCCCCTCTTCCGTGGTGGCCACCAGGGAAAAGCCCGCCACGTCAAAGGAGGCGGCAAACTCCATCTTCTTCACGTCAGCCGCCGGGGCAAACACGGAAAAAGAGGCCCCCGCGATCTCCGCCACCCGACGCAACACCTGCTTGAGCTCTATGCCCACCTCGAAGCTGCCGATGAGACGCTCTTCTTCCATCACAGGAAGGATCCCCCGGAGGTAAAAGCCGAATTGCCCCAGCTCGGGCCCCGTAAAGGGCTTCTCCTGGCGCAGCACCGCCACGAGCCCCGTGCGAAAGAGAAGGCTGTCTCCGAACTTCTTGCTGTTCATGCGAAGAAAGCTCGTCACGTCGGGGAGGTGGAATTGCATTTGTCCTATGCCATGACGCCCGTTCGCCGCCTTCCACAGGGGGTCCACCAGGGCGAAAAGCCCCTCCCGGTCCCGGGAGGCGAAGGCCCGGCGCACCTCGGGGAGAGCCACGACGCCGTCCGCCAGGGTCAGAGCCCGGTGGGCTCCGTCCTGCCAGACCGCCTCAAAGAGCGACCGATCCATTTCCGCCACCCGGAGCACCTCTGCCTCGATGCGATCCTTCTGGGACAGGTAAGACACCCCACCCAGGATGGCCGCCAGCGCCAACAGGAGAATCAGCACGCCCCCCGTCACCTTGACCTTCAGGGAAAGCCCCTTTTTTGCCATCATGACACCCTCCTAAAGTTATCCCCCTAAGACGCCTCATCCTCCCCGGGGCTTTCGGTCTCGCCGAAAAAGAAGCGGTTTGGATTCCCCGCCCGGTCCCCGGACCATCCTTCGCGCCCCGCCTCGTCCCCTAGGGGCGTCGCGCCTTGGCCCGGGGCGAGCTGGGACGCTTCCTCAGGAGATAGCCTCCCACCAGGGCGCAGAGGGCTCCTCCCCCCGCCGCAGCGGCCCGTGCTCCGCTTCGCCCTTCGGCGATGGCCTCCTGGGCGCTCCGGGCGTCGACCCGCACCACCACCGCCCCCACCACTTCGCCAAAGGAATTCATGAGGGGGCTGGCCCGCATCCCCTCGCCCTCTCGCCTCAGGTAACGAGAATCCTTTTCCATGATTCCTTTGAAAAGCTCCTCCGGAAAGCGTTCCGGGGAGGCGTCCTCCTCCGTGGTGGCCACCAGGGAAAATCCCCCCACGTCAAAGGATGCGGCAAATTCCATCTTTCTCACGTCGTCCGTCGGGGCAAAGACCGAGAAAGAGGCCTCCGTGGCCTCCGCCACGCGATGGATCACCGGCCGGAGCTCGACGCCCACCTCGAAGCTGCCGATGAGGCGCTCTTCTTCCATCACGGGGAGGATCCCCCGGAGGTAAAAGCCGAAGATGCCCAGCTCGGGCCCCGTAAAGGTTTTCCCCTGGGTCAGCACCGCCACGAGCCCCGTGCGAAAAAGAAGGCTATCTCCAAATTTTTTGCTGTTCATGCGCAGAAAGCTCGTCACGTTGGGGAGGTGAAATTGCATCTGCCCCACGCCGTAGCTCTCGTTCGCCATCTTCCACAGGGGATCCACCAGGGCCGCCAAGGCCCCTCGGTCCCGGGAGGCAAAGACCTGGATCACCCCGGGGAAAGCCCGGATACGATCCGCCAAAATCAGCGACCGGCGGGCCTCGTCCCGGCAAACCGCATCGAAGACCTCCTGGTCGTTTTCCGCCACCTGGCGCAGCTCCGCTTCTATGCGTTCCTCCCGTAGGGCCAGGAAATTCCTGCCCCAGACGATGGAAATACCCATCAAAGTCAGTAAAAGCACGCCCACCATCATCCGGGTCCTCAGGGAAAGCCCTCCTTTAGCCATCGCCACCCCCCCCTTTTCCCCACCGGGAGCACTTCGGCCCATTCTACCCCGGACCCAGGGGTCCCCACAAGGGCGGAGGGGCCGACAAAAGAGGCACGAAAAAGCATGAATGACCTAAAAAGCGCCGAAGGCCCCTTGCGAAGGGGTGGGAATCTCCGGTACCATGGGGTATCCGGTCTAGGGGTGCGAAAATTACAAGGTCGAAGGAGGGGAATTCCCATGCGCTTTAAAGTTTTAGCCCTGATGTGCCTGGGATTATTTCTTGCGGTGCCAGCGGCGGCGGAATCCATCACGGTGAAAATTTGCTACAACGGTCCCCCTCAGCCGGGGAACAACGCGGTGCACGCCTTCGTGCTCAATTTCCAGAAGTTTTTGGAAGAAGGCACCGCAGGACAGGTGAAGCTGGAGCTCTATCCCGACAGCCAGCTCGGCAGCGAAGAAGAGCGCATGGAACTTCTCTCCCGCAAGGGCATGAACCAGCCCATTCTCAACGTGGCGTCCTTCGCCGGCGTGGCCCCGGTCTTTCCGGAAATCTACGCCTCCTCCCTCCCCTTCCTCTTCGACAACCACCGGGCGGCTCACATCTTCTTCGACGAAGGGCTCTGGTGGAAAAAGGCTCAGGAAGCCTTCCGGGAACGCACCGGCGCCGTGCTCCTGGAGGCGGTGGAAGAGGGGGGATTTCTCGCGTTCACCAACGCGAAACGGGAAATTCGCACCCCCAACGATTTTGAAGGGCTCAAATTTCGGGGCATGGACGAGGGGCAGATCATCCTCTACAAGAGCTTCGGCGCCAGCGGCACCCCCATTCCCTGGACGGAGCTCTATCTCGCCCTGCGCACCGGCGTGGTGGACGGCCAGATGAACCCCGCCATGTACGTGCTCATGGGAAGCCTCTACGAGGTGCAAAAATACATGACGCTGGCGAACATCCAGTACTCGGACCAGTTCCTCGTGGCCAACGGAGACCTCTTTGACTCCCTTTCGCCGGAGGACCAAAAGGCCCTGGTGGATGCGGCCAAGCGGGCCAACGAAATCAGCCGCGCCGAGGTGGAGGCCGCCGACGCCGCCCAGGTGGAGCAACTCCGGGCCAAAGGGATGCAGATCTACACCCCCAGCCGGGAAGAGCTGGCCGTCTTCCGGCAAAGGGCCCAGAAGCCCTATCTCGCCTGGCTGGAGACAAAAGTGGGGCCGGAGGAGCTCACCCTCGCCCTGGACAGCGCCAAGGCCGCCAACGACCGGGCGGCGGGGGTCTGCCCCTTGAGAAACTAACCCGTCGGGGGGGCCGCCCGGGAACTTCCGTTCCCCGCGCTGCCCCCCCTCTTTCCGCCCTCCACGGAGGAACTCGGAGAAAGAAAAGCCCCCCGGGCACTCTGCCGGGGGGGACCTCTTTTCCCAGATTTGAGAAAGCCGGCCAGCTTCTCCCGCATGCCTGCCAGCCAAGAATCCAAATCCGCCGCCGTGGCGATGCCAGCGGGTTCCACCGGAGCGGCGGCGTTGACAGAAGACCGGGGACTCCTCTCCCTTTCCTAAAAATTGTTCTATCACGGAAGATCCCCGAAGACAAGCTCCGGCGGCCGGAATGGGCGGAAGCCGAACGACGGGGTCGTTCCGGAAGACGACGGCTTTCCCTCCGGGGCTCTTTGACGATGCCCCAGGGCGCCGAGGCGTTCGGAAGCGAAAAACGCCCTTGTGGAGGCGGCGGTTTTTTCGTACCATGGCCACACCGCACCGGAGAAAGGACGTGGCACCATGGGGCCCCACCGAAGCACGGCGGCATTTCGTGAGGTTTTCGTGGAATCCGGGGGCCCCCTTGGGGAAACCGGAGGAAAAAGATGACGGCCATGGCAGACCGTCTCCAAAGGATCTCCCGCACCCTCGAACGGGTGAGCGCCGTGGGGGCGGGGGCCCTTCTGGTGGTCAACGTGGCCGATGTGCTCCTGGGCATCGTCTGCCGGTATGTTTTCCGCATCTCGCTGGTCTGGACCGAGGAGGTGGCCCGGTACTCCCTGGTGTGGCTGGCGCTCCTGGGGGCGGGGTGTGCCGCCGCCCGGGG